>NZ_CP108370.1:900000-1200000 GCF_035953295.1 Streptomyces sp. NBC_01335 | reverse complement strand
GGACCGCCCCGGCAGGCGGGCACTAGCACCGCTACCGCTACCCGAACGGCGCCCCCGTACGAGCCGGCACTCGGTCCGTACGGCCGCCGCAGCACGCCCGCATGCCCGAAACCTCCACCACCCCGGAGAACACCCAGATGAAGCGCCACCTCATCTCGGCCGCCGACCTCACCCGCGACGACGCCGTCCTCATCCTCGACACCGCCGAGGAGATGGCCCGGGTCGCCGACCGGCCGATCAAGAAGCTCCCCACCCTGCGCGGCCGTACCGTCGTCAACCTCTTCTTCGAGGACTCGACGCGGACCCGCATCTCCTTCGAGGCCGCCGCCAAGCGCCTCTCCGCCGACGTCATCAACTTCTCCGCGAAGGGCTCGTCCGTCTCCAAGGGCGAATCCCTCAAGGACACCGCCCTGACCCTGGAGGCGATGGGCGCCGACGCCGTCGTCATCCGGCACCACGCCTCGGGCGCCCCGTACCGACTCGCCACCTCCGGCTGGATCGACGGCGCGGTCGTCAACGCGGGCGACGGCACCCACGAGCACCCCACCCAGGCCCTGCTGGACGCCTTCACCATGCGCCGCCGGCTGGTCGGCGCCGACCAGGGCCTCGGCCGCGACCTCGAAGGCCGCCGGATCACCATCGTCGGCGACGTCCTGCACAGCCGGGTGGCCCGCTCCAACGTCCACCTGCTGACCACGCTCGGCGCCCACGTCACCCTGGTGGCCCCGCCCACCCTGCTGCCGATCGGCGTGGAGCAGTGGCCCTGCGACGTCAGCTACGGCCTGGACGAGGTGCTCCCGAAGTCCGACGCGGTGATGATGCTGCGTGTGCAGCGTGAGCGGATGAACGCCGCGTACTTCCCCACCGAGCGCGAGTACTCCCGCCGCTACGGTCTGAACGGCGACCGCATGGCGAAGATGCCCGAGCACAGCATCGTCATGCACCCCGGCCCGATGAACCGCGGCATGGAGATCACCGCCGAGGTCGCCGACTCCGACCGCTGCACCGCCGTCGAACAGGTCGCCAACGGCGTCTCCGTCCGCATGGCCGTGCTCTACCTGCTGCTCGGCGGCTCCGAGCCCGCCACCACCGCCCGTACCGAGGGGAACAAGTAACCATGAGCAAGATCCTTATCCGCGGCGCGCAGATCCTCGGTGGCGAAGTCCAGGACGTCCTGATCGACGGCGAGACCATCGCCGGGATCGGCACCGGCATCGAGGCGGCGGACGCCACCGTCGTCGAGGCGGCGGGCCGGATCCTGCTGCCCGGCCTGGTCGACCTCCACACCCACCTGCGCGAGCCCGGCCGCGAGGACTCCGAGACCGTCCTGACCGGCACCAAGGCCGCCGCGGTCGGCGGCTTCACCGCCGTGCACGCCATGGCCAACACCTTCCCGGTCGCCGACACCGCCGGCGTGGTCGAGCAGGTCTGGCGGCTCGGCAAGGAGTCCGGCTACTGCGACGTCCAGCCGATCGGCGCCGTCACCGTCGGCCTGGAGGGCAAGCAGCTCGCCGAGCTCGGCGCCATGCACGACTCGGCCGCCGGAGTGAAGGTCTTCTCCGACGACGGCAAGTGCGTCGACGACGCCGTGATCATGCGCCGCGCCCTGGAGTACGTGAAGGCGTTCGACGGCGTCGTCGCCCAGCACGCCCAGGAGCCCCGCCTCACCGAGGGCGCCCAGATGAACGAGGGCACCGTCTCCGCCGAGCTCGGCCTCGGCGGCTGGCCCGCCGTCGCCGAGGAGTCGATCATCGCGCGCGACGTGCTGCTCGCCGCCCACGTCGACTCCCGGGTGCACATCTGCCACCTGTCGACCGCCGGCTCGGTCGAGATCGTCCGCTGGGCCAAGTCCAAGGGCTGGAACGTCACCGCCGAGGTCACCCCGCACCACCTGCTCCTCACCGACGAGCTGGTCCGCTCGTACAACCCCGTCTACAAGGTGAACCCGCCGCTGCGCACCGAGGCCGACGTCCTGGCCCTGCGCGAGGCGCTCGCCGACGGCACCATCGACTGCGTCGCCACCGACCACGCACCGCACCCGCACGAGGACAAGGACTGCGAGTGGGCCGCGGCGGCGATGGGCATGGTGGGCCTGGAGACCGCGCTCTCCGTCGTCCAGCAGACGATGGTCGAGACCGGTCTGCTCGACTGGGCGGGCGTCGCCGACCGCATGTCGTTCCGCCCGGCGGCCATCGGCCGGCTCGACGGACACGGCCGCCCCGTCTCGCCCGGTGAGCCCGCCAACCTCGTTCTCGTCGATCCGGCATACCGTGGGACCGTGGACCCCGCGGGCTTCGCGTCCCGCAGCCGCAACACCCCCTACGAGGGCCGTGAGCTGCCGGGACGGGTCACCCACACCTTCCTGCGGGGCCGTGCCACGGTCGTCGACGGGAAGCTCACGTGACAAAACTGATCCCCCTGTACCAGCTGGCCGCCGAACAGAAGTCGGCCGCCGTGACCGACTGGTCCGCCCGGATCAGCTGGGTCGTCGGAATACTGGTCTTCGTGGCCTTCGTCTACTGGCTGATGCGCCAGGGATGGAAGTGGCGCGGCAGCCTCCAGTCCGACCTGCCGGAGCTCGCGGCCACCCCCGAGGGATTCGCGGACGGCACCCCGCTCCTGAAGCTCTCCGGCCGCTACCACGGCTCCACCACCGCCGGGCAGTGGCTCGACCGGATCGTCGCGCACGGCCTCGGCACCCGCAGCCGGGTCGAGCTCACCCTCACGGAGCAGGGCCTGGACGTCGTACGCCCCGGAGCGGCCGGCTTCTTCGTACCGGCCGCGGCCCTGCGCGAGGTTCGGCACGAGCGGGCGATCGCGGGCAAGGTCCTCCCCGAGGGCGGCCTGCTGGTCATCACCTGGGCCCACGGCGACAAGCTGATCGACTCCGGGTTCCGCGCCGACCAGGCGGCCGGGCACCAGGCCTGGATCGACACCCTCACCTCTCTCACCAGCACTACGGAAGGCACCGCACGATGACGATCTCCACCCGGGGAGCCGCACAAGCTCCCGCCGTACTCGTCCTGGAGGACGGCCGCATCTTCCGCGGCCGCGCCTACGGGGCCGTGGGGGAGACCTTCGGCGAGGCCGTTTTCTCCACCGGCATGACCGGCTACCAGGAGACGCTGACCGACCCCTCGTACGACCGCCAGATCGTCGTCGCCACCGCGCCGCAGATCGGCAACACCGGCTGGAACGACGAGGACGACGAGTCCTCCCGCATCTGGGTCTCCGGCTACGTCGTGCGCGACCCCGCACGCATCCCGTCCAACTGGCGCTCGCGCCGCGCCCTCGACGAGGAGCTCGCCAAACAGGGCGTCGTCGGGATCTCCGGCGTCGACACCCGCGCCCTCACCCGCCACCTGCGTGAGCGCGGCGCGATGCGCTCCGGCGTCTTCTCCGGCGAGGCGCTGGCCCCCGACGCCGAGCTGCTCGCCCGCGTCCAGGCCCAGCCGCAGATGAAGGGCGCCAGCCTGTACGAGGAGGTCGCCACCAAGGAGGCCTACACCGTCCCGGCGATCGGCGAGAAGAAGTTCACCGTCGCCGCCATCGACCTCGGCATCAAGGGCATGACCCCGCGCCGGATGGCCGAACGCGGCATCGAGGTGCACGTGCTCCCCGCCACCGCGACCGCCGAGGACGTCTACGCCCTCGCCCCCGACGGCGTGTTCTTCTCCAACGGCCCCGGCGACCCCGCCACCGCCGACGGCCCGGTCGCGCTGATGCGCGCCGTGCTGGAGCGCAGGACGCCGCTCTTCGGCATCTGCTTCGGCAACCAGATCCTCGGCCGCGCCCTCGGCTTCGGCACCTACAAGCTGAAGTACGGCCACCGGGGCATCAACCAGCCCGTCCAGGACCGCACGACCGGCAAGGTCGAGGTCACCGCGCACAACCACGGCTTCGCCGTCGACGCGCCCCTGGACAAGATCTCGGACACCGAGTTCGGCCGCGCCGAGGTCTCCCACGTCTGCCTGAACGACCAGGTCGTCGAAGGACTGCACCTCCTCGACCAGCCCGCGTTCAGCGTCCAGTACCACCCCGAAGCAGCCGCGGGCCCGCACGACGCCGCGTACCTCTTCGACCGTTTCGTCACCCTGATGGAGGGCCAGCGTGCCTAAGCGCTCCGATATCCAGTCCGTCCTGGTCATCGGCTCCGGCCCGATCGTCATCGGCCAGGCCGCCGAGTTCGACTACTCCGGTACCCAGGCGTGCCGCGTGCTCAAGGCCGAGGGCCTGCGCGTCATCCTGGTCAACTCCAACCCGGCCACGATCATGACCGACCCGGAGATCGCCGACGCCACCTACGTCGAGCCGATCACCCCCGAGTTCGTCGAGAAGATCATCGCCAAGGAGCGCCCCGACGCGCTCCTGCCGACGCTGGGCGGCCAGACCGCGCTCAACACCGCCATCTCCATGCACGACAACGGCGTGCTGGAGAAGTACGGCGTCGAGCTGATCGGCGCCAACGTCGAGGCGATCAACAAGGGCGAGGACCGCGACCTCTTCAAGGGCGTCGTCGAGGCCGTCCGCGAGAAGATCGGCCACGGCGAGTCCGCCCGCTCGGTCATCTGCCACACGATGGACGACGTCATCCAGGGCGTCGAGACCCTCGGCGGCTACCCCGTCGTCGTCCGCCCCTCCTTCACCATGGGCGGCGCCGGCTCCGGCTTCGCCCACGACGAGGAGGAGCTGCGCCGCATCGCCGGACAGGGCCTCACCCTCTCGCCGACCACCGAGGTGCTCCTGGAGGAGTCCATCCTCGGCTGGAAGGAGTACGAGCTGGAGCTGATGCGCGACAAGAACGACAACGTCGTGGTCGTCTGCTCCATCGAGAACTTCGACCCGATGGGCGTCCACACCGGCGACTCCATCACCGTCGCCCCGTCGATGACGCTCACCGACCGCGAGTACCAGCGGCTGCGCGACCTCGGCATCGCGATCATCCGCGAGGTCGGCGTCGACACCGGCGGCTGCAACATCCAGTTCGCCATCGACCCCACCGACGGCCGGATCATCGTCATCGAGATGAACCCGCGCGTCTCCCGGTCCTCGGCGCTCGCCTCCAAGGCCACCGGCTTCCCGATCGCCAAGATCGCCGCCAAGCTGGCCGTCGGCTACACGCTCGACGAGATCCCGAACGACATCACCGAGAAGACCCCGGCCTCCTTCGAGCCCTCGCTCGACTACGTCGTGGTCAAGGCCCCGCGCTTCGCCTTCGAGAAGTTCCCCTCCGCCGACTCCACCCTCACCACCACCATGAAGTCGGTGGGCGAGGCCATGGCGATCGGCCGCAACTTCACCGAGGCGCTGCAGAAGGCGCTCCGCTCGCTGGAGAAGAAGGGCTCGCAGTTCTCCTTCACCGGGGAGCCCGGCGACAAGGACGCCCTGCTCGCCGAGTCGGTCCGCCCCACGGACGGCCGCATCAACACCGTCATGCAGGCGATCCGGGCCGGTGCCACCCCCGAGGAGGTCTTCGACGCCACGAAGATCGACCCGTGGTTCGTGGACCAGCTCTTCCTGATCAAGGAGATCGCCGACGGGCTGGCCTCGGCCGAGCGCCTCGACGCCGACGTGATCGCCGAGGCCAAGCGCCACGGCTTCTCCGACGCGCAGATCGCCGAGATCCGCGGCCTGGGCGAGGACGTCGTCCGCGAGGTCCGCCACGCGCTCGGCATCCGCCCGGTCTACAAGACGGTCGACACCTGCGCCGCCGAGTTCGCCGCGAAGACCCCGTACTTCTACTCCTCGTACGACGAGGAGAGCGAGGTCGCACCCCGCACCAAGCCCGCGGTGATCATCCTCGGCTCGGGCCCGAACCGCATCGGCCAGGGCATCGAGTTCGACTACTCCTGCGTCCACGCCTCCTTCGCCCTGAGCGACGCCGGCTACGAGACCGTGATGGTCAACTGCAACCCGGAGACCGTCTCCACCGACTACGACACCTCCGACCGGCTCTACTTCGAGCCGCTCACCCTGGAGGACGTGCTGGAGATCGTCCACGCGGAGACCCTCGCGGGCCCCGTCGCGGGCGTCATCGTCCAGCTCGGCGGCCAGACCCCGCTCGGCCTGTCGCAGGCGCTCAAGGACAACGGCGTGCCCGTCGTCGGCACGTCCCCCGAGGCGATCCACGCCGCCGAGGACCGCGGCGCCTTCGGCCGGGTGCTCGCCGAGGCCGGCCTGCCCGCGCCGAAGCACGGCACCGCCACCACCTTCGACGAGGCCAAGGCCATCGCCGACGAGATCGGCTACCCGGTCCTGGTGCGCCCGTCGTACGTCCTCGGCGGACGCGGCATGGAGATCGTCTACGACGAGACCCGCCTGTCCTCGTACATCGCCGAGTCCACCGAGATCAGCCCCACCCGGCCGGTCCTGGTCGACCGCTTCCTCGACGACGCGATCGAGATCGACGTCGACGCGCTCTACGACGGCACCGAGCTCTACCTCGGCGGCGTCATGGAGCACATCGAGGAGGCCGGCATCCACTCCGGCGACTCCGCCTGCGCGCTGCCCCCGATCACCCTCGGCGGCCACGACATCAAGCGCCTGCGGGTCTCCACCGAGGGCATCGCCAAGGGCGTCGGCGTCCGCGGACTGATCAACATCCAGTTCGCGCTCTCCGGCGACATCCTCTACGTCCTGGAGGCCAACCCCCGCGCCTCCCGGACCGTCCCCTTCACCTCGAAGGCGACCGCCGTCCCGCTCGCCAAGGCCGCCGCCCGCATCTCGCTGGGCGCGACCATCGCCGAGCTGCGCGCCGAGGGCCTGCTGCCGGCCCACGGCGACGGAGGCACCCTGCCGCTCGACGCGCCGATCTCCGTCAAGGAGGCCGTCATGCCGTGGTCGCGCTTCCGCGACATCCACGGCCGCGGCGTGGACACCGTCCTCGGCCCGGAGATGCGTTCGACCGGTGAGGTCATGGGCATCGACTCGGCCTTCGGGACGGCCTACGCCAAGTCCCAGGCCGGCGCCTACGGCCCGCTGCCCGTCAAGGGCCGCGCGTTCATCTCGGTCGCCAACCGCGACAAGCGCTCGATGATCTTCCCGGCCCGGGAGCTCGTCGCCCACGGCTTCGAGCTGATGGCGACCTCCGGCACCGCCGAGGTCCTCAAGCGCAACGGCATCAACGCCACCGTCGTGCGCAAGCAGTCCGAGGGCGAGGGCCCGGACGGCGAGAAGACCATCGTCCAGCTCATCCACGACGGCCAGGTCGACCTCATCGTCAACACGCCGTACGGCACCGGCGGCCGGCTCGACGGCTACGAGATCCGGACCGCCGCGGTGGCCCGCTCGGTGCCGTGCCTGACGACCGTCCAGGCGCTCGCCGCCGCGGTCCAGGGCATCGACGCGCTCCGGCGCGGGGACGTCGGCGTACGGTCCCTCCAGGAGCACGCCGAGCACCTGACGGCGGCCCGCGACTAGGCCGTGTGTCGAAAGTCCCGCTTGTTTGGCGACGCCCGGCACGCACGCACCGGACGCCGCCGGACCCGCCCTCCGGGCGGACGGCGCCACTTTCGACACACGCCCCAGTCGGTACGGGACCGGCCCCGGGACCCTCGCGGTCCCGGGGCCGGTCAGGCAAAGGGGGACACCGGTCTGCGGTGTCCCCCTCTTCGTGAGGACACCTTCGATGTACAAGTTCTTCTTCCAGCTGGTCTTCAAGCGGATGGACCCCGAGCAGGCCCACCACCTGGCCTTCCGGTGGATCCGTCTCGCCGCCCGTACCCCCGTCCTGCGGACCTACGTCGCCGCGGCGCTCGCCCCGCGGTACAAGTCGCTGCGCACCGAGGCCCTCGGCCTGCGGATGCACGGCCCCTTCGGCCTCGCCGCCGGCTTCGACAAGAACGCGATCGCGATCGACGGCATGGCGATGCTCGGCTTCGACCACGTCGAGATCGGCACCGTGACCGGCGAGCCGCAGCCCGGCAACCCCAGGAAGCGGCTCTTCCGCCTCGTCGCCGACCGCGCCCTGATCAACCGCATGGGCTTCAACAACGAGGGCTCCGCCGCCGTCGCCGCCCGCCTCGGCGCCCGCGAGCCCGTCTTCCGCACCACCGTCGGCGTCAACATCGGCAAGACCAAGGTGGTCCCGGAGGCCGAGGCCGCCGCCGACTACGTGAAGTCCACCGAGCGCCTCGCCGCCCACGCCGACTACCTCGTGGTCAACGTCTCCTCGCCCAACACCCCCGGCCTGCGCAACCTCCAGGCCACCGAGGCGCTGCGCCCGCTGCTGACCGCCGTGCGCGAGGCCGCCGACCGCACCGTGACCGACCGCCGCGTCCCGCTCCTGGTCAAGATCGCCCCCGACCTCGCGGACGAGGACGTGGACGCCGTCGCCGACCTCGCCGTGGAACTCGGCCTCGACGGCATCATCGCCACCAACACCACCATCGCCCGCGACGGCCTCGGCCTGCGCTCGCCCGCCTCCCTGACCGGGGAGACCGGCGGACTCTCCGGAGCCCCGCTCAAGGCACGCTCCCTGGAGGTCCTGAGGCGGCTGTACGAGCGCGTGGGCGACCGGATCACCCTGGTGGGTGTCGGAGGCGTCGAGAACGCCGAGGACGCCTGGCAGCGCATTCTGGCCGGCGCGACGCTCGTCCAGGGTTACAGCGCCTTCATCTACGAAGGCCCGTTCTACGCCCGCGCGATCCACAAGGGGCTGGCCGCCCGGCTCGCCGCATCCCCGTACGCCACGCTCGCCGAAGCCGTCGGCGCCGACACCCGGAAGGCCGCACAGTGACCCTCGAAGCAGCGACCCTCGAGACCGCGCCCCTCGAACCCTTCGGCGCCCGCCTGCGCCGTGCCATGGACACCCGCGGACCGCTCTGCGTCGGCATCGACCCGCACGCCTCGCTGCTCGCCTCCTGGGGCCTGTCCGACGACATCGCGGGCCTGGAGCGCTTCACCCGTACGGTCGTCGAGGCGCTCGCCGACCGGGTCGCCGTCCTCAAGCCGCAGTCCGCGTTCTTCGAGCGTTTCGGCTCGCGCGGCGTCGCCGTCCTGGAGACGGCCGTCGCCGAGGCCCGCTCGGCCGGCGCGCTCGTGCTCATGGACGCCAAGCGCGGCGACATCGGCTCCACCATGGGCGCCTACGCGGCCACCTACCTGGACAAGGACTCGCCGCTCTTCTCGGACGCGGTCACCGTCTCGCCGTACCTCGGCTTCGGTTCGCTGCGCCCGGCGCTCGACGCCGCCGCCGTCTCCGGCGCGGGCGTCTTCGTCCTGGCGCTCACCTCCAACCCGGAGGGCGCCGAGGTGCAGCGCGCGACGGCGGCCGACGGCCGTTCGCTGGCCCAGCTGATGCTCGACCACATGGCCGCCGAGAACGCCGGGGCCGAGCCGCTGGGCTCGGTCGGCGCGGTGGTCGGCGCGACCCTCGGGGACGCCGGGGTGAACCTGGCGATCAACGGTCCGCTGCTCGCTCCGGGCATCGGCGCCCAGGGCGCGACCCCGGCCGATCTGCCGGGCGTGTTCGGCGACGCGGTGGGCAACGTGGTGCCGAGCGTGAGCCGGGGTGTTCTGCGTCACGGACCCGACGCGGCGGGTCTGCGGGAGGCCGCCGAACGCTTCGCCGACGAGGTCCGTACGGCGGTTCACGGATAGTTGAATGCGACACATAACAGCGCGTTGACGAATTCGTGAGCAAAATACCGGCCTTTATGCCGGAAATGTCCTGGTCGGCCAAGGCTGACCAGGACTTTTCGTTCGTTCTCGCTGACTCCGGAGCGGTTGGCCGCTAGTCTCCGTCGAGAGCCAACGAGCACAGGTTGTTGTTCGTGCCGTTGTTCGTGGCTCGCCAGGTGTGGGGCGACAGGTTCCTCACCGGTCCGTATCCGACAGATCGACATCCGAGGTGACGTAGGCGTGGCTCTTCCGCCCCTTACCCCTGAACAGCGCGCAGCCGCGCTCGAAAAGGCCGCCGCGGCTCGCCGGGAGCGGGCCGAGGTCAAGAATCGACTCAAGCACTCCGGCGCCTCGCTCCACGAGGTCATCAAGCAGGGTCGGGAGAACGACGTCATCGGCAAGATGAAGGTCTCCGCACTCCTTGAGTCCCTGCCGGGCGTGGGCAAGGTCCGCGCCAAGCAGATCATGGAGCGTCTCGGGATCTCCGAGAGCCGCAGGGTCCGGGGTCTCGGCTCCAACCAGATCGCATCCCTGGAGCGAGAGTTCGGCGGCACAGCCGCCTGACGTTCTCAGGCACCCCTGAGAACCTGGATAATCGCTGCATGGCTGCAACATCCCGGGGGACGTCCCCCGTACCCCCGGACGTACGTCCGCGGCTGACCGTGCTCTCCGGCCCCTCCGGGGTCGGCAAGAGCACGGTCGTCGCGCATATGCGCAAGGTCCACCCCGAAGTCTGGCTCTCGGTGTCGGCGACGACCCGCAAGCCGCGACCCGGTGAGAGCAACGGCGTCCACTACTTCTTCGTGGACGACCAGGAGTTCGACAAGCTGATCGCCAACGGCGAGCTGCTCGAATGGGCGGAGTTCGCGGGCAACCGCTACGGCACCCCCCGCCGGGCCGTCCTCGACCGCCTGGAGAACGGCGAGCCGGTGCTGCTGGAGATCGACCTCCAGGGCGCCCGGCTGGTCCGCGAGTCGATGTCCGACGCGCGGCTCGTCTTCCTGGCCCCGCCGAGCTGGGACGAGCTGGTCCGCCGGCTCACCGGCCGGGGCACCGAGCCGCCGGAGGTGATCGAGCGCAGGCTCGCCGCCGCCCGGGTCGAACTGGCCGCCGAGGCCGAGTTCGACACCACCCTCGTCAACACCTCCGTCGAGGACGTGGCACGCGAGCTGCTAGCCTTGATGCTTCAGGCTTCCGACCACCGTGCCACGAGCGACTGAGGAATCGACGCGAACGGCCTCACGGCCGACGCCGAGTGTCAGCCGCACCGCACGGATCACCGCCGGCCGGTAGCCGCAGCATCAAAGATTTCTTTGATCTACACCCCCTTCGGAAGGCAGAGAGTGTCCTCTTCCATCACCACGCCCGAGGGCATCATCAACCCGCCGATTGATGAGCTCCTCGAAGCCACCGACTCGAAGTACAGCCTCGTGATCTACGCCGCCAAGCGCGCGCGCCAGATCAACGCGTACTACTCGCAGCTCGGTGAAGGCCTCCTCGAGTACGTCGGTCCGCTCGTCGACACCCACGTTCACGAGAAGCCGCTGTCGATCGCGCTCCGCGAGATCAACGCCGGCCTGCTGACCTCCGAGGCCATCGAGGGCCCCGCGCAGTAAGCAGCCGCACCTCCTGCCGCAGGCGGGAAGAACGCACCTTCACCCCGGGCCCGGCGGATCATCCGCCGGGCCCGGGGTGTGTCCGTGGCCCGTGCCCGGGCCTCGCGCGCCGGGCCCGCCGGACCCCGGGCCGCGGCGGTGGGGCAGCATGGAAGGACACCGAGCCGAGTGCGGGGAGACGCAGTGGAGAAGCCGAAGGTCGTTCTGGGGGTCAGCGGAGGCATCGCCGCGTACAAGGCGTGCGAGCTGCTGCGACGGCTGACCGAGTCCGGGCACGACGTGACCGTGGTGCCCACCGCGGCCTCGCTGCACTTCGTCGGCGCCGCCACCTGGTCCGCGCTCTCCGGGCACCCGGTCTCCACCGAGGTCTGGAACGACGTCCACGAGGTGCCCCACGTGCGCACCGGACAGGCCGCCGATCTCGTCGTGGTCGCCCCGGCCACCGCCGACATGCTCGCCAAGGCCGCCCACGGCCTCGCCGACGACCTGCTCACCAACACCCTGCTCACGGCCCGCTGCCCGGTCGTGTTCGCGCCCGCGATGCACACCGAGATGTGGGAGCACCCCGCCACCCAGGAGAACGTCGCCACCCTGCGGCGCCGGGGCGCCGTGGTCGTCGAGCCCGCGGTCGGCCGGCTCACCGGTGCGGACACCGGCAAGGGGCGGTTCCCCGACCCCGCCGAGATCTTCGAGATCTGCCGCCGGGTGCTGGCGCGGGGCGTCACCGCACCCGATCTCGCGGGACGCCACGTGGTGGTCAGCGCCGGAGGCACCCGTGAGCCCCTCGACCCCGTCCGCTACCTGGGCAACCGTTCCTCCGGCAAGCAGGGGTACGCCCTCGCGCGCACGGCCGTCGCCCGCGGCGCCCGGGTCACCCTGGTCGAGGCGAACACCGGTCTGCCGGACCCGGCCGGCGCCGACGTGGTCCACGTGGGGACCGCGGTCCAGCTGCGGGAGGCCGTGCTGAAGGCGGCCGCCGACGCGGACGCGGTGGTGATGGCCGCCGCCGTCGCGGACTTCCGGCCCTCCGTGTACGCCACGGGCAAGATCAAGAAGCGCGACGACCAAGCGGATCCGGTCATTGGACTCCTGCGGAATCCGGACATCCTCGCCGAGCTCTCCGCCGAACGGACCGCACCCGGACAGGTGGTCGTGGGATTCGCCGCGGAGACCGACGACGTGCTCGCCAACGGGCGCGAAAAGCTCCGCCGGAAGGGGTGTGACCTCCTCGTCGTCAACGAGGTGGGGGAGCGCAAGACCTTCGGGTCGGAGGAGAACGAAGCGGTGGTCCTCGCCGCGGACGGAGGCGAGACGGCCGTGCCGTACGGGCCCAAGGAGGGCCTCGCCGACACTGTGTGGGACCTGGTAGCCGCTCGTTTCGCGGAGTAGATTCACCCCCGCCGTACCCGCGGTCGGGGCGAAGGAGAAGATAGGGCTCCAGAGTGCTTCCGCGGGAGTGTCCCACCCCCGAATTCGCCAGTGCCGCACGTCACAGCGCTCCCAAGGGGCGAGACGCGTGACCCAACCGTCGGAAGCGACCGATAAACTGGTCGCGGAACGTGCCGGGCGCAGCTCCCGACCGTCCACCCATGATCAGCCAGCAGCCGCTGCAACCCCAGGGAGCGATGTGTCCCGCCGTCTCTTCACCTCGGAATCCGTCACCGAGGGTCACCCCGACAAGATCGCTGACCAGATCAGCGACACGATTCTCGACGCGCTCCTGCGCGAGGACCCCACCTCGCGCGTCGCCGTCGAGACCTTGATCACCACTGGTCTGGTGCATGTCGCGGGTGAGGTCACGACCAAGGCCTACGCCGACATCCCCAACCTCGTGCGCAACAAGATCCTGGAGATCGGCTACGACTCCTCCAAGAAGGGCTTCGACGGCGCCTCCTGCGGCGTGTCGGTGTCCATCGGAGCGCAGTCCCCGGACATCGCCCAGGGTGTCGACACCGCGTACGAGAAGCGGGTGCTGGGTGCGGCGGCCGTCGAGGACGACGAGCTCGACAAGCAGGGCGCCGGCGACCAGGGACTGATGTTCGGTTACGCCTGCGACGAGACGCCCGAGCTGATGCCGCTCCCGATCTACGTGGCGCACCGGCTCTCCCGCCGGCTCTCCGACGTCCGCAAGAACGGCACCATCCCCTACCTGCGCCCCGACGGCAAGACGCAGGTCACCATCGAGTACGACGGCGACAAGGCCGTCCGCCTCGACACGGTCGTGGTGTCCTCGCAGCACGCCTCGGACATCGACCTCGACTCGCTGCTCGCCCCCGACATCCGCGAGTTCGTCGTGGAGCACGTGCTGGCGCAGCTCATCGAGGACGGTATCAAGCTCGACACCGAGGGCTACCGCCTCCTGGTGAACCCGACCGGCCGCTTCGAGATCGGCGGCCCGATGGGCGACGCCGGCCTCACCGGCCGCAAGATCATCATCGACACCTACGGCGGCATGGCCCGCCACGGTGGCGGCGCCTTCTCGGGCAAGGACCCGTCGAAGGTGGACCGTTCGGCCGCGTACGCCATGCGCTGGGTGGCCAAGAACGTCGTCGCCGCCGGGCTCGCCGCCCGCTGCGAGGTGCAGGTCGCGTACGCGATCGGCAAGGCCGAGCCGGTCGGTCTGTTCGTCGAGACCTTCGGCACCGCCGCGGTCGACACCGACAAGATCGAGCACGCCATCGGCGAGGTCTTCGACCTCCGCCCGGCCGCGATCATCCGCGACCTGGACCTGCTCCGCCCGATCTACGCCCAGACCGCGGCGTACGGCCACTTCGGCCGCGAGCTCCCCGACTTCACCTGGGAGCGCACGGACCGGGTCGACGCCCTGCGCGCCGCCGCCGGTCTCTGATCCCGCCGGTCCGCACGAGGACCCGCAGGCGCACGTACGGCCGGGGCCCGGACACCGTCACCACGGTGTCCGGGCCCCGGCCGTTGCCGTGCTCCGTGCACTGTCGGACCCCTCTGGTAGGAATGTGGCTGTGAGCAGCGAGGACGAGCGGGCGGACGAGCCCGGGGACGGCATGCCGGAGCAGCTTGCGCTCATCCGGGAGACCGTGCGCCGGGCGAAGGTGCCGCGCGCCAAGCCGCGTACCTGGCGCGGCGCGCCGCTCGCCGCCGAGCTGCCCGTCGCCCGGGTCCTGGTGAACAAGGGCGTGCTCCACCTCGACCAGTACTTCGACTACGCGGTGCCCGAGGAGCTCGACGCCGACGCACAGCCCGGCGTCCGGGTCCGTGTGCGCTTCGGCGCCGGCGGACGCCAGGTCCGGGGCGGCCGGCGCGAGGGCGGCGGGCTGATCGACGGGTTCCTCGTGGAGCGGCGGGCGGAGTCGGACTACCAGGGCACGCTGGCCGCGCTCGCCTACGTCGTCTCCCCGGAGCCCGTCCTCTCCCCGGAGCTGCTGGGACTGGCGCGCGCGGTCGCCGACCGGTACGCCGGCAGCCTCGCCGACGTGCTCCAGCTGGCGGTGCCGCCGCGCAACGGCCGCGCCGAGAGCAAGCCCTCGCCCCAGCCGCTGCCGCCGCCCCCGCCCCCCGCCCCGGGCAGCTGGGAGCGGTACGCCCAGGGGCCCGGGTTCCTGCGCGCGCTCGCCGAGGGCGGCGCGCCCCGCGCCGTGTGGACCGCCCTGCCCGGACCGCACTGGCCGCACGAGATCGCCCGCGCCGTCGCGGCCACCCTCACCTCGGGACGCGGCGCGCTCGTCGTCGTCCCCGACGGCCGGACGGCCGGGCGGGTCGACGCCGCGCTGACCGCTCTGCTCGGGCCCGGGCTGCACGCCCTGCTCACCGCGGAGTCCGGCCCGGAGAAGCGGTACCGCCAGTGGCTCGCCGTCCGGCGGGGCTCGGTGCGGGCGGTGGTCGGGACGCGGGCCGCGATGTTCGCACCCGTCGCGGACCTCGGCCTCGTCGTGATCTGGGACGACGGGGACTCCAGCCACAGCGACGACAACGCCCCCTTCCCCCACGTCCGGGAGGTGCTGGAGCTGCGGGCCGCGCACGCGCGGTGCGGGTTCCTTCTCGGCGCCACCGGCTGCACGGTGGAGGCCGCGCAACTGGTCGAGACCGGCTGGGCCCTGCCGCTGGCCGCCCCCCGCGACCACGTACGCCGCGCCGCCCCGATGATCCGCACGATCGGCGACGAACAGCTCGCCCGGGACGGCGCCGCGCGCACCGCCCGGCTGCCCAGCCTGGCGTGGCAGACCGCGCGCGACGGGCTGCGCGACGGCCCGGTGCTGGTGCAGGTCCCGCGCCGCGGGTACGCCCCCCGGCTCGCCTGCGAGCGCTGCCGCACCCCGGCCCGCTGCCGGCACTGCGCCGGACCGCTCCAGGCCCAGGACCAGCGGGAGCTCGACTGCGCCTGGTGCGGGCGCCCCGAGCACGCCTGGCAGTGCGCCGCGTGCGGGGCCACCCGGCTGCGCGCGCAGATCGTCGGGGCCCGGCGGACCGCGGACGAACTCGGCCGCGCCTTCCCCAAGGTGCCCGTCCGCACCTCGGGGCGCGACCACATCCTGGACGAGGTACCGGGCGAACCCGCCCTCGTGGTGAGCACCCCCGGCGCCGAACCCGTCGCCCAGGGCGGCTACGCCGCGGCACTGCTCCTCGACGGCTGGGCCATGCTCGGCCGGCCCGACCTCCGGGCGGGCGAGGAGGCGCTGCGCCGCTGGATCGCCGCCGCCTCACTGGTCCGGGGTCAGGAGGAGGGCGGCGCCGTGGTCGTCGTGGCCGAACCGACGCTCGGCCCCGTCCAGGCCCTGGTGCGGTGGGACCCCGCCGGGTTCGCCCGCCGGGAGCTCGCCGAGCGGGCCGAGCTCGGCTTTCCGCCCGTCTCCCGGATGGCCTCGGTGACGGGCACGCCCGGGGCGCTCACCGCGTTCCTGGAGAGCGCGGGCCTGCCGCCAGAGGCCGAGATCCTCGGGCCCGTACCGGCGCCCTCCGCCGGACCGGGCCGACCGCGCCGGGCCGGGGACGCCCCGCACGGCGAGACCTGGGAGCGGCTGCTGATCCGCGTGGTCCCCGGACGCGGCGCCGCGCTCGCCGCCGCGCTGAAGTCGGCTCAGGCGGCGCGGACCGCCCGGGGCGGCGTGGAGCCCGTACGCATCAGGATCGACCCGCCCGACATCGGCTGAGGCCGGGCGGGGGCCCGGCCGGTGGTGCGTCAGCGGTGCGCGGTGGTGCGTCAGCTGTGCGGTGACGGGTGCGCGGTGGTGCGTCAGCGGAGCGGCGGCGGGTGCGGAGGCCGCCGTCCGTCGGCCGGGGTCCGGGCAGCCGTCGCGCGGGCAGGCGTCGCGCGGTCAGCCGTTGCGCGGGCCGGGGAAGACGCCCGGCCGCATCTCCCCGCGCAGCGGCGCTCCCGGCGCGGGCTGCGGAGGCATCGACCGCGCCGCGGGCACGGACGGCACCGGGGCGCCCGCACCGGGCGGCATCCCCGGTTCGGC
The DNA here is from genome assembly GCF_035953295.1 of Streptomyces sp. NBC_01335. Taxonomy (GTDB): domain Bacteria; phylum Actinomycetota; class Actinomycetes; order Streptomycetales; family Streptomycetaceae; genus Streptomyces. The sequence goes on along the minus strand of NZ_CP108370.1, from coordinate 1,183,331 downwards.
GGTGGCCGGCGCGGAGCGCCCGGCCGTGGCCTCGGCTGCCTCCCCGGCGGGCTGCGGAGTCGTACGGCGCGCGCCGTAACGGCGGTGCACCGCCTGCTTGGTGACACCCAGGGCCGAACCCACCGCGTCCCAGGAGAATCCCAGCGAACGGTCGAAGTCGACCGCCGCGGTGACGAGCGTCTCGACGCTGTCCCGCAGCTCCTGGGCCAGACGGACCGTGGGGGCCGGGGCCCGTCCGTAGACCACGAAGCCCGCGGACGGCCCCGAGCGGCGCGGACGGTAGACGTTGCCCAGCTGCGCGGTGAGGGTGCGCAGCGCGTCCACCTGCCGCCTGACCCGCTCGATGTCCCGCACCAGGAGATGCAGACTGGCCCGCGCTTGGGCGTCGTGCGTTGCGTGGTCGGCCATGAAGAAGCCTCTCGAACCGGCGTTGAAAGGGATCGGGCCGCCGCAGCGCGGCGACTCGCTTCGGTCAATCTCCTTTGACCAACGCCCGACCCGCCCTTGTGGTCACGCTCTCCGGTCGTTTCCGCATGTGCGCCGGGCGTACGCCGCGTGTGCGCCCCCCTCGGGCACGGCCCGGCCCGGCCTGGTGGAGGCCACCACCTAGACTGGTGCGTCGCTCGTCACCGTAAGCCCGCCCGAGAGGCAGTCAGCCACCCATGAAGCTCGTCTTCGCAGGCACCCCCGAGGTAGCAGTCCCCGCCCTGGACGCTCTGATCGCCTCCGGCCGCCACGAGGTGGCCGCCGTGGTCACGCGTCCCGACGCACCGGCGGGCCGGGGGCGGCGGCTGGTCGCCAGCCCGGTCGCCGAGCGTGCCGAGGAGGCCGGGATCGAGGTACTCAAGCCGGCCCGCCCGCGCGACGAGGACTTCCTGGCCCGGCTGCGGGAGATCGCCCCGGACTGCTGCCCGGTCGTCGCCTACGGCGCGCTGCTGCCGAAGACCGCCCTGGACATCCCCGCCCGGGGCTGGGTCAACCTGCACTTCTCGCTGCTCCCCGCCTGGCGCGGCGCCGCCCCCGTCCAGCACTCCGTGATGGCCGGGGACGAGGTCACCGGCGCCTCGACCTTCCTCATCGAGGAGGGCCTCGACTCGGGACCCGTCTACGGGGTGCTCACCGAGGAGGTCCGCCCGACCGACACCAGTGGCGACCTGCTGACCCGGCTCGCCTTCGCCGGATCGGGGCTGCTCGTCGCGACGATGGACGGGATCGAGGACGGCACCCTGCACGCGGTGCCCCAGCCGGCCGGCGGGGTCACCCTCGCGCCGAAGATCACCGTCGAGGACGCCCAGGTGCAGTGGTCGGCACCCGCTCTGCGGGTCGACCGGATCGTGCGCGGCTGCACCCCCGCCCCCGGCGCCTGGACACTCTTCCGCGGCGAGCGCCTCAAGCTCGTCCAGGCCACGCCGGTGACCGACCGCCACGACCTCGCCCCGGGCGAGATCTCCGCGTCCAAGAAGAACGTGTACGTGGGTACCGGCTCGCACGCCGTCGAGCTGCTCTGGGTCCAGCCCCAGGGCAAGAAGCCCATGCAGGCCGCCGACTGGGCGCGCGGTGTCCGCATCGCCCCCGGTGAGCTGCTCGGGCTCTGAGGCCTCGGCCGCACGGCAGTTCCACGGGCCGCGCGGGGGCGACGTAGGCTGGGTGGGTTCGCCCCCTCACCATCAGCGGAGCACCTTTCACGTGAACGACCAGCCTCGTCGCCGTCCCGCCCAGCCCCACCGCCGCCCCAAGAAGGACCCGGTGCGGTTCCTGGCCTTCGAGGCCCTGCGCGCCGTCGACGAGCGGGACGCCTACGCCAACCTGGTGCTGCCCCCGCTGCTGAAGAAGGCCCGCGCCAAGGGCGACTTCGACGGCCGCGACGCGGCGCTGGCGACGGAGCTGGTCTACGGGACGCTGCGCCGGCAGGGCACGTACGACGCGATCGTGGCGGCCTGCATCGACCGGCCGCTGCGCGAGGTCGACCCGCCGGTGCTCGACGTCCTCAACATGGGCGTGCACCAGCTGCTCGGCACCCGCATCCCCACCCACGCCGCCGTCTCCGCCAGTGTCGAGCTGGCGCGGGTGGTGCTGGGGGAGGGGCGCGCGAAGTTCGTCAACGCGGTGCTGCGCAAGGTCACCGCGAAGGACCTGGACGCCTGGCTCGACCAGGTCGCGCCGCCCTACGACGAGGACGCCGAGGCGCACCTCGCGGTGGTCCACTCGCACCCCCGCTGGGTGGTCTCCGCGCTGTGGGACTCCCTCGGCGGCGGGCGGGCCGGGATCGAGGACCTCCTCGAAGCCGACAACGAGCGTCCCGAGGTCACCTTGGTCGCCCGCCCCGGCCGGTCCACCACCGGTGAACTCGTCGAGGCCCTGGGCGAGGAGCAGTCGCTCCCCGGCCGCTGGTCGCCCTATGCCGTACGCATGGCCGAGGGCGGCGAGCCCGGTGCGCTGGCCGCCGTACGCGACGGCCGGGCCGGTGTGCAGGACGAGGGCAGCCAGCTCGTCGCCGCCGCCCTCGCCAACGCCCCGCTGGAGGGCGACGACACCCGCTGGCTCGACGGCTGCGCCGGTCCCGGCGGCAAGGCCGCGCTGCTGGCCGCGCTCGCCGCCGGGCGGGGCGCCGCCCTGCTCGCCGCCGAGAAGCAGCCGCACCGCGCCCGGCTCGTGGAGCGGACCCTGGCCGGCAACCCCGGTCCGTACCAGGTGATCACCGCCGACGGCACCCGCCCGCCGTGGCGGCCCGGCAGCTTCGACCGCATCCTCATGGACGTGCCGTGCTCCGGCCTGGGCGCGCTGCGCCGACGCCCCGAGGCGCGCTGGCGCCGCCGGCCCGAGGACCTGGAGGGCTTCGCCCCGCTCCAGCGCGGCCTGCTGCGCGAGGCGCTGAAGGCGGTACGGGTCGGCGGGGTCGTCGGTTACGCGACCTGCTCGCCCCACCTCGCCGAGACCCGGACCGTGGTCGAGGACGTCCTGAAGGGGCGCGGCGGCGACCCGGTCGAGGCGGAGTGGGTGGACGCCCGCCCCCTGATGCCGGGCGTCCCCGCGCTGGGCGACGGCCCCGACGTGCAGCTCTGGCCCCATCTGCACGGCACCGACGCGATGTACCTCGCGCTGCTGCGGCGTACGGGCTGATCCGTCGGGCGACCGGGGAGCGGGTCCCGGCGGCGGGCGTTGCCCGAACCGTGACCAGCCCGTGAGGCTTTGGGGCTCCCCGTGGCGGGGAAGCGGTCCGGAGCATGGCAGGCTTGGGGCATGGCCCAGATCAACCCCAGCATCCTCTCCGCCGACTTCGCCCGCCTCGCCGATGAGGCGAAGGCGGTTCAGGGCGCCGACTGGCTCCACGTCGACGTGATGGACAACCACTTCGTGCCCAACCTGACTCTCGGTGTGCCCATCGTGGAGTCGCTGAGCCGGGCCACCGACACCCCGCTCGACTGCCACCTCATGATCGAGAACCCGGACCGCTGGGCGCCTCAGTACGTCGAGGCGGGTGCCGGCTCCGTCACCTTCCACGTGGAGGCGGCGGCGGCCCCGGTCCGGCTGGCGCGGGAGATCCGGGCCAAGGGCGCCCGGGCGTCGATGGCGCTCAGGCCGGCGACGCCCATCGAGCCGTACGAGGACCTGCTCCCCGAGCTCGACATGCTGCTCATCATGACGGTGGAACCGGGCTTCGGCGGGCAGGCGTTCCTCGACATCATGCTGCCGAAGATCCGCCGCACCCGGGACCTGATCTCCAAGCACGGGCTCGACCTGTGGCTGCAGATCGACGGCGGGGTCTCCGAGGAGACCATCGAGCGCTGCGCCGAGGCGGGCGCCGACGTCTTCGTCGCGGGTTCGGCGGTGTACGGGGCGTCCGACCCGGCCGGGGCGGTGCGCGCGCTGCGGGCGAAGGCCCAGGCGGCGACGGCCGCGGCGCCCTGGGCGTGCGGCCACTGAGCCAAGGGCAGATGAACGCGGCCCGACGCGGCCGATCAAGTTCGCCGGATCTGACAGGATGAACGGCGTAGCGGGCATGTGAACAGCAGTGAGGAGATCGCGGTGTCTGGCATCTCGGCGGGTCGGTCAGCCATGCGGATGGGCCCCGCGGAGCTCGTGCAGGCGGCGGCCATGGCTCGACGGTTCTATCTGGAGGGCAAGTCCAAGATCCAGATCGCCGAGGAGTTCGGCGTCAGCCGCTTCAAGGTGGCCCGGGTCCTGGAGACGGCCCTCGAGCGTGATCTCGTACGCATCGAGATCCGGGTGCCGGCCGAGCTGGACGCGGAGCGCTCCGACGCGCTGCGGTCCCGGTACGGGCTGCGCCACGCGGTCGTCGTGGAGTCCCCGGCGGACGAGCAGGACGACGCCCCCGACCCGGAGAACCTGGGCGAGGTCGCGGCCGATCTGCTCGGCGAGCTGGTGACCGAGGGCGATGTCCTCGGTCTGGCCTGGGGCCGGTCCACCATCCACATGGCCGCGGCGCTCGACCAGCTGCCGCCGTGCACGGTGGTCCAGCTGACCGGCGTGTACGACGCGGGCACGGCCGAACGCGGGTCGGTGGAGGCGGTCCGCAGGGCCGCACAGGTCTCCGGTGGCGAGGCGCACCCCATCTACGCCCCGATGCTGCTGCCGGACCCGGCCACCGCGGCCGCGCTCCGCAACCAGACGGGGATCGCGCGCGCCTTCGACTACTTCGACAAGGTCACCGTCGCCGCGGTCTCCATCGGCTCCTGGGAGCCGGGCATCTCCACCGTCCACGACATGCTGTCGGACGACGAGCGCTCCCACTACGCCTCCCTCGGCGTCGCGGCCGAGATGTCCGCCCACCTCTTCGACGCCGAAGGGCGCCGGGTCGGCCGTGATCTGGGCGAGCGCTGCATCACCGTGGAGGCCGACCGGCTGCGCCGCATCCCCGAGGTCGTCGCCATCGCGGGTGGCCAGCGCAAGGCGGCGGCGATCGGCGCGGTGCTCCGCTCCGGCCTGGTGACCAGCCTGGTGACGGACACGGCGGCCGCCGAGTACCTGCTGACCGAGTCGGCCGCCGGAATCCGGCCCGCCCTGGAGCGGGCCGACCCGGACGGCCGCTGACGGATTCTCCGTACACGGCCAGGAGGCCGGCACCCCGCGACGGGGTGCCGGCCTCCTGGCCGTGTACGGGGTGACGGGTCGCCGGCCTCCTGGCCGTCGAGAGGGTGCCGGGTCCTCAGCCGCGCACGTGGCCCGCGTGGTCGGCCGCGATGCCGAGCACGGTTTCCTCCAGGTACTGCCCGGGCTCCTCGTACTGGCTGACGTCGGCGGGGTTGTACCGGGGCGTCTGCCGGGACCAGTCGAGGTTGCCGCGCATCCAGCTGCGCATGCCGTCCAGGTAGGGCACGAGCAGGCCGGTCAGCTGCGGGTACAGATCCAGCAGCTCGTCCTCCGCCGTCAGGAACCGCTCGGTCTCCGTGGCGATCCGGTCCGCGACCAGGTCGAGCGCCTCCTGCTCACCGAGCCCGCGGTGGTGGCGGACGAGGTGGACGAGGTTGTGGATCTCGCCGAGCACCTGCTCCTTCTCGTAGGAGTAGACGTCGTTGGCCCAGCACACCACGTTGCACGAGGCTTCGAGCGCGGTGATGAACCGGGGGTCGTTGTGGATCGACTCGGGCGCCTCGATGCCGGCGACGATCTCTATGAGGTCCATGCAGACGTGGATCGCCCCGGTGTGGCGCCGCTTGGCTATGTACGTCTCCTCGGACGGGACGACGTCGTCCGCGCGGTTCCCGGCCTCCCAGGTCGTGGCCGTGGTGAGATACGCCACCAGGTGGAAGGCGAACCGGGTGCGCCAGTGCGGGGCCACGCCCGGAGTCGTGCGTTCCCACAGGTCGGCCAGGGCCACGACGGCCCGGGGCAGGTCCTCGCCCGGCACCGGGTCCGGTGCGGTGCCGTCCACCACGGCGCGCATCCGGGCGACGACGTCCCGTACCCGCTCGGGGTCGCGGCCGAGATGGCCGTCGTCGAGCTGGTCGTCGACGAGGAACAGCCAGACGAACCAGTCGGCCACCAGGTCCAGCTGACCGGGGTCCGCCGTGGGATGGACCATGCCGACGAACGCGGCGAAGTCGGCCTGTTCGAACCGCTGGCGCGCGGACTCGCGGTGCACCAGCCCGGTGCTGCGCGTCCAGCTGTCGAGGTGACTTCGGGTGTGCCCGACGTGGGGATTCGTGCGCTGGGGGAACGGGCAGTAAATGTCCGGCAGTTCACTTTCCACGGGCGGATCCGGGTCCTCTCCGGTCATTCGCGTGACGGGCGGCCAGGGATGTTCCCATCGGTGTCCCGGATGCCCCCAAGACCTGCGGATGGTGAAACTACCTGACCGCTCGTCACCGGGTCCAGCCTGGGAGATCGCCCCGTATTCGAATTGCGTTCGATTGGCTGAGGGTGGTGTGTACGCGTCATCGGATCGGGGTAGGTTCCGCCGGTCGAGGTATGCTCCCGGCCACCACCGCCGCGGGCTCTTGGAGGAATCTACGAGCACCGGTGGTCATTGCTGTGCCTTTTCCGGGGCGACCTGCGGTGATTCCCGTGGAAGCATGGGTGTCATGCGTTTTCTCGAACCTGGCACCGGCCGCTACTCAGACACCCCGTCCGTCCCGTACGACCTCACGTACGACGACGTCTTCATGGTTCCGGGGCGTTCCGCGGTCGGATCGCGCCAAGGAGTGGACCTTTCCGCGCCCGACGGCACCGGGACGACCATCCCGCTGGTGGTGGCCAACATGACCGCCATCGCCGGCCGTCGGATGGCCGAAACCGTCGCCCGTCGCGGCGGCCTCGTCGTCATCCCGCAGGACATCCCGATCGAGGTCGTCACCGAGGTCATCTCCTGGGTCAAGACGCGCCACCTCGTCCTCGACACCCCGATCGTGCTGGCCCCCGGCCAGACCGTCGCGGACGCCCTCTCGCTGCTGCCCAAGCGTGCCCACGGCGCGGGTGTCGTGGTGGACGAGGACGGCAAGCCGGTCGGCGTCGTCACCGACCACGACCTGACCGGTGTGGACCGCTTCACGCAGCTCTCCGAGGTCATGTCCAAGGACCTCGTCGTGCTGGACGCGGACATCGACCCCCGCGAGGCCTTCAACCGGCTCGACACGGCCAACCGCAAGCTCGCCCCCGCCGTCGACGCTGAGGGCCGGCTCGTCGGCATCCTGACCCGCAAGGCCGCGCTCCGCGCCACCCTGTACACCCCCGCCACCGACGCCGAGGGCAAGCTGCGCGTCGCCGCCGCCGTCGGCATCAACGGAGACGTCGCGGGCAAGGCCAAGCAGCTCCTGGACGCCGGGGTGGACACCCTCGTCGTGGACACCGCCCACGGCCACCAGGAATCCATGATCAGCGCGGTCCGCGCGGTCCGCGCCCTGGACCCGAGGGTCCCGATCGTCGCGGGCAACATCGTCGCCGCCGAGGGTGTGCGCGATCTCGTCGAGGCGGGCGCGGACATCATCAAGGTCGGTGTCGGCCCCGGCGCCATGTGCACCACGCGGATGATGACCGGCGTGGGCCGGCCGCAGTTCTCCGCGGTCCTGGAGTGCGCCGCCGAGGCGAAGAAGTACGGCAAGCACGTCTGGGCGGACGGCGGCGTCCGCCACCCGCGCGACGTGGCCATGGCCCTCGCGGCCGGCGCGTCCAACGTGATGATCGGCTCGTGGTTCGCCGGTACGTACGAGTCGCCCGGAGACCTCCAGCAGTCGGCCGACGGCCGGTACTACAAGGAGTCGTTCGGTATGGCCTCGGCGCGCGCGGTGAAGAACCGCACGTCCGACGAGTCGGCGTACGACCGCGCCCGCAAGGCGCTCTTCGAGGAGGGCATCTCCACCTCGCGGATGTTCCTCGACCCGTCGCGCCCCGGCGTCGAAGACCTGATCGACTCGATCATCGCGGGCGTCCGCTCGTCCTGCACCTACGCCGGTGCCGCCTCCCTGGCGGAGTTCGCCGAGAAGGCGGTCGTGGGCGTGCAGAGCGCCGCCGGATACGCGGAGGGCAAGCCCCTCCACGACAGCTGGAGTTGACCCGACCGGTCGCTCCCGGCCCGAGCAACGACTGTGCCCCCCGCGGTGATCGACCGCGGGGGGCACGGTCATTCCCGCGCTGTCCGGTCAAGGCCTCTCCCTGGCCGGTCTGTTGCTTCAACTCCGTGGTGACGTAAGTAATATGAGTCCCGTTCAGTCACCCGCCCACTCTGCGGTAAGGGATCTCATGTCCTTCTTCACTGACCTGGCCCACCAGTACATCGACGGCGAGTGGCGGCCCGGCAAGGGCTCCTGGGACATCATCGACTTCAACCCGTTCGACGGGGAGAAGCTCGCCTCCATCCCGGTCGCCACGGCCGAAGAGGTGGACCAGGCCTACCGCGCCGCCGAGCGCGCCCAGCGGACGTGGGCCGGGACCAACGCGTACACCCGGCGCGGGGTGCTGGAGAAGGCGCTGAGGATCGTGGAGGAGCGCGAGCCCGAGATCGGTGACGCGATCGTCGCCGAACTCGGCGGGACCCGCCTCAAGGCCGCCTTCGAGCTGCACCTCGCCAAGGAGTTCCTCCGCGAGTCCGTGCAGATCGCGCTGCGCCCCACCGGTCAGCTGCTGCCCTCCCCGGTCGAGGGCAAGGAGAACCGCGTCTACCGCGAGCCGGTCGGCGTGGTGGGTGTCATCAGCCCGTTCAACTTCCCCTTCCTGCTCTCCCTGAAGTCGGTCGCGCCGGCACTCGCCCTCGGCAACGCGGTCGTCCTCAAGCCCCACCAGAACACCCCGATCGTCGGCGGCACGCTCATCGCCAAGATCTTCGAGGACGCGGGTCTCCCCGCCGGGCTGCTGAACGTCGTCGTCACCGACATCGCCGAGATCGGCGACGCCCTGCTGGAGCACCCCGTCCCGCAGGTCATCTCCTTCACCGGCTCGGACAAGGTCGGCCGGCACGTGGCGACCGTCGGCGCCGCGCACCTCAAGCGGGTCGTCCTGGAGCTCGGCGGCAACAGCGCGCTCATCGTCCTGGACGACGCCGACCTCGACTACGCCGTCGACGCCGCGGTCTTCAGCCGCTTCGTCCACCAGGGCCAGGTCTGCATGGCCGCCAACCGCATCCTGGTCGACCGGTCCGTGGAAGCCGAGTTCACCGAGAAGTTCGTCGCCAAGGTCGCCTCCCTGACCGTCGGCGACCCGGCCGACCCGGCCACCCAGATCGGCCCGCTGATCAACTCCACGCAGGCCGAGGCCGTCACCAAGCTGGTCGAGCAGACCGTCGCCGGGGGCGCCACCGCGCTGCTGCGGGGCACCACGGACGGCAACCTGGTCGGCCCGTCCGTGCTCACCGGCCTCTCCGCCGACTCGCCCGTGCTCCAGCAGGAGATCTTCGGCCCGGTCGCGCTGATCGTGCCCTTCGACGGCGAGGACGAGGCCGTCCGGATCGCCAACGACACCCCGTACGGCCTGAGCGGCGCCGTGCACACCGGGGACATCGAGCGCGGGGTGCGCGTCGGGCAGCGCATCCACACCGGCATGATCCACATCAACGACGGCACCGTGAACGACGAGCCCATCGTCCCGTTCGGCGGCGTGAAGAACTCGGGCCTCGGCCGCCTCAACGGCGAATCGACGATCGACTCCTTCACCACCCAGAAGTGGATCTCGATCCAGCGGGGCCGCACGCAGTTCCCCTTCTGACGGTTTCGCGGGAGAGACTCGCGGGACCGGCTCGCGGGACCGTTCCGCGAGATCCCCGCGCCACGCGGTGGGCGTCTTGGCGGACGAGAGACGCCAGGGGCGCCCGTGGTCTACTGCGGGGGCGGCAACCGCCGCCCCCGCAGCAGCCCTCGCAGAGAAGTGAACCGCCCGACGTGCGCCTGAACGACCTCGACGAACGCATCGTCCACGCCCTCGCCGAAGACGCCCGACGCTCCTACGCCGACATCGGCGCCCTCGTCGGCCTGTCCGCGCCCGCCGTCAAGCGCCGCGTCGACCGGCTCCGCGACCAGGGGGCGATCACCGCGTTCACCGTGCGGGTCGACCCCTCCGCACTGGGCTGGGAGACCGAGGGGTTCATCGAGATCTTCTGCAGCCGCAACACCTCTCCCGAGGCGATCAGGAGCGGGCTCTCCCGCTACCCCGAGATCGCCTCCGCCTCCACCGTCACCGGCGAGGCGGACGCCGTCGTCCAGGTCTTCGCGGCGGACATGCGCCACTTCGAGCAGGTGCTCGAACGCATCGCGAGCGAGCCCTACGTGGAGCGGACGAAGTCGGTCCTGGTGCTCTCCCCGCTGGTCCGCCGGTACGTGTCCGGCCCGCCCGCCGAGTGAGAGCCGCCAACGGCGGGCGAGGGCCGGCGGACGCCGAACCGGCCCCCGGCTGAGACCTGGATCACCTTCCTGACCTGCGGCGACGCCCACGCGCAACGAATCGCCGCCGAAGGGCTTGAGGACGCAACGGATCGACGGTCGGTGCGCAACACTCGCGCCTTGTCGGGGGTGTGCGCGAAACGTACCTTCGGATACGTCCCCCGCCGCCCCGCCCGAGGTCAGCCATGCCGTCGTTGCGTACCGCCCTGTTCCAGAGCTCCGGAACCCCCGGAGACGTGACGGCGAATCTCGAAGCCCTCGACGCCGCCGCCGCGCGCGCCGCCGCCGACGGGGCCCGGCTGCTGGTGACCTCCGAGCTGTACCTCACCGGCTACGCGCTCGGCGACGCCGTGCCCCGCCTGGCCGAACCCTTCGACGGACCCGGCGCCCGGGCCGTCGCCGCGCTCGCCGCCCGGCACGGGATCGCCGTCCTGTACGGCTACCCGGAGCGCGCGGGCGAGGTGATCCACAACGCCACCCAGCTCATCGGCGCCGACGGCACCCCCCTCGCCCACTACCGCAAGACCCACCTCTTCGGAGCGTTCGAGCACACCTGGTTCACCCCCGGGGAGCGGGCCGTCGTCCAGGCCGAACTCGGCGGCCTCCGCGTCGGATTGCTGGTCTGCTACGACGTCGAGTTCCCCGAGAACGTACGGGCGCACGCCCTCGCGGGCACCGATCTGCTGCTCGTGCCCACCGCGCAGATGCACCCCTTCCAGTTCGTCGCGGAGTCCGTCGTGCCGGTGCGCGCCTTCGAGAGCCAGATGTACATCGCCTACGTCAACAGAACCGGCCCGGAAGGCGAGTTCGAGTTCGTCGGGCTGAGCTGCCTGGCCGGCCCCGACGGCGCGGTGCGCGCCCGGGCCGGACGCGGCGAGGAACTCGTGACCGGCGACGTGGACCCCGCCCTCCTCACCGCCTCGCGCGCCGCCAACCCGTACCTCGCCGACCGCCGCCCGGAGCTGTACGGCCCGCTCACCCACCGGGCCTGACGGCCCTCCCCTCCCGCCTCCTCGTCCCGCCCGCTCGTCCCCACCAGCTCGTCCCCACCAGGAGTCCGTACCCCATGACGTCCACGGTGCCCAACGCCGTCCCGCACGCCGACACCGCGCCGCCGATCACCATGTTCGGCCCGGACTTCCCGTACGCGTACGACGACTTCCTCGCCCACCCCGCGGGACTCGGCCAGATCCCCGCCACCGAGCACGGGCAGGAGGTCGCGGTCGTCGGCGGCGGCCTCTCCGGCATCGTCACCGCCTACGAGCTGATGAAGATGGGCCTGCGCCCCGTCCTCTACGAGGCCGACCGGATCGGCGGCCGACTGCGGACCGTGGGCTTCGACGGCTGCGACCCGTCGCTCACCGCCGAGATGGGCGCGATGCGGTTCCCGCCGTCCTCCACCGCGCTCCAGCACTACATCGACCTGGCCGGCCTGGAGACCCGGCCGTTCCCCAACCCGCTCTCCCCGACGACCCCCTCGACCGTCGTGGACCTCAAGGGCGAGTCGCACTACGCGCGCACCATCGACGACCTGCCCCAGGTCTACCGCGACGTGATGGACGCCTGGAACACCTGCCTGGAGGAGGGCGCCGACTTCTCCGACATGAACCGGGCCCTGCGCGAACGGGACGTGCCACGCATCCGCGAGATCTGGGCCCGGCTCGTCGAACAGCTCGACAACCAGACCTTCTACGGCTTCCTGTGCGCCTCGGACGCCTTCAGGTCCTTCCGCCACCGCGAGATCTTCGGCCAGGTCGGCTTCGGCACCGGAGGCTGGGACACCGACTTCCCCAACTCCATCCTGGAGATCCTGCGGGTCGTCTACACCGAGGCCGACGACCACCACCGGGGGATCGTCGGAGGCAGCCAGCAACTGCCGCTGCGCCTGTGGGACCGCGAACCGGCGAAGATGGTCCACTGGCCGCCCGGCACCTCGCTCTCCTCCCTGCACGGCGGCGACCCCCGGCCCGCCGTCACCCGGCTCGACCGCACCGCGGGCAACCGCGTCACGGTCACCGACGCGGACGGCGACATCCGCACCTACCGCGCCGTCGTCTTCACCGGGCAGTCCTGGCTGCTGCTCTCCAAGATCGCCTGCGACGACGAGCTCTTCCCGATCGACCACTGGACGGCGATGGAGCGCACCCACTACATGGAGTCGTCCAAGCTGTTCGTCCCGGTCGACCGCCCGTTCTGGCTGGACAAGGACGAGACCACCGGCCGCGACGCCATGTCGATGACGCTGACCGACCGGATGACCCGGGGCACGTACCTGCTGGACGACGGGCCCGACAAGCCGGCCGTCATCTGCCTCTCGTACACCTGGTGCGACGACAGCCTGAAGTGGCTGCCGCTCTCCCCGAACGAGCGCATGGACGTCATGCTGAAATCGCTCGGCGAGATCTATCCGAACGTCGACATCCGCAAGCACGTCATCGGCAACCCGGTGACCGTCTCCTGGGAGAACGAGCCCTGTTTCATGGGCGCGTTCAAGGCGAACCTGCCCGGCCACTACCGCTACCAGCGGCGGCTGTTCACCCACTTCATGCAGGACCGGCTGCCCGCCGACAAGCGGGGGATCTTCCTGGCCGGCGACGACATCTCCTGGACCGCCGGCTGGGCGGAGGGCGCCGTGCAGACCGCGCTGAACGCCGTCTGGGGCGTGATGACCCAGTTCGGCGGCTCCACCGACCCGGCCAACCCGGGCCCCGGCGACCTCTTCGACGAGATCGCCCCGGTGGAACTGCCGGAGGACTGAGCCCCGCACCGGTCTCCCGCACCGGTCTTCCGCACCGGTCTTCCGCACCGGTCTCCCGCACCGGTGGGAGACCGGCGCGGGAGGAGGTTCAGCCGCAGGGCGTCAGCAGGAAACGGCCCACCAGGCCGACCGTCGCGTCGGTACGCCGGCGGAACTCCTCGGCGAGCGGCGGGACCGCCCGCAGCCGCCAGAGCACCTTCGCCGCCGACCAGGCGCCGTCCCGGGCCCGTTGGAGGCTCCAGGACGTCAGCAGATGGGTCAGCGGGTCGGCGATCTCCAGCAGGTCCGGTCCGGGCATCAGCTCCTCGCGGACGCGCTCCTCCAGAGTGACGAGGAGATCGCCCACGCGCTCGAACTCATCCTCCAGATCCGGCGGGGCGCAGCCGAGCGTACGGCAGGTGTCCACCACCGCCAGCGCGAGATCGTGGCCGATGTGCGCGTTGATGCCCGCCAGGGCGAACTGAACCGGGCGTACCCCCGGGTGACGCCGGAACTGGAGGAGCGGACGCCAGCACTCCGGCGCGAGGCCGCCCCGGTCGGCGGTGCCCATCGCGGTCAGGTAGTGCTCGGCGAACCGGAGGTCCAGCACCGAGGTGGCCGCGCGGTCGGGGAAGCCGCCCGCGTCGAGCTCGCCGCCGATGGCCTCGGTCACCGCCAGGTACACCTCGTTGAAGACCCCCACGCCGTCCCCCTCGGGGCAGAGTGTCCCCAGGGCGCGCATGCGTTCGATCACGTCCGCGATGCTGGTGGGTGCCGTCTCCACGGCCGGGTCCGGGCCGGGCGGGGCCGTGTCCGCGATCTGCTCCAACTGCGCCATGGCAGCAGCGTCCCAGTCGTACTCCCGACCTGGCGCCGACCGGGCCGGAGTTCATCGGATCGGACGAACCCCGGTGCCCCGGAAGGATGGCGCGGAGCGCCGCCCGCACGGATCGCCGTGCCGCCCGCTCTGTCCCACGGGCGCGGGCGGCCCGCGTCGTAGCCGCCCGGCACGGCTTCTCCGACGCCCCGTCAGGGGCGGGTTTCCGCAGGTCGATCACCCGTACGCGAGGATGAGCGTTTTGGCCACTCGGCCTGATTTCAGCTACAAAGGTTCTTTTCCGGTCATGGTTCCGCGGGGTGCGTTCGTGCTGCCCCGACCGGGAGCTCCGGCGGGCGAAGGGCGTGCGGCCCTGCCCGCGCCGGTGCCTCTCCGGGGGTGTGACACGAGCTGAGGGGTGATCATGGCGGGCTTCGGCTGGAAGCTGCACGGTGACGGGAAGCATCTGCTCCCGGGGGAGGTCGTCAAACCCGACGAGCGGCTGACCTGGGGCCGGACCGTCGGGCTCGGAGCCCAGCACGTGGTCTCCATGATCGGCGCGTGCTTCGTCGCACCGGTCCTGATGGGCCTGGACGCCAACCTCGCCGTCATGGCGTCCGGCGTCGCCACCATCCTGTTCCTGCTCGTCACGCGGGGCCGTATCCCCAGCTACCTGGGGAGCAGCCTGTCGTTCGTCGGCGTCGCCGCCGTGATCGCGACGCAGGGCGGCGACGCCTCGACCCTCACCGGCGCGCTGCTGGTCGTCGGAGCCGTGCTCTTCCTCTGCGGGGCGGTGGTACGGGCACTCGGCGCGCGGATCATCCACACGGTGCTGCCGCCGGTGGTCACCGGCGCGGTCGTCATGCTCATCGGCTTCAACCTCGCCCCGGTGACCGCCGGCACCTACTGGCCGCAGGACCAGTGGGCCGCGTTGGCCACCATGGCCTTCACCGGGTTCGCCCTGGTCGTCCTGCGCGGCTTCTGGTCCCGCATCGCGATCTTCCTCGGGCTGGCCTTCGGCTACCTCCTCTCCTGGGTGCTCGACCGGATCTTCGGCCGCATCCACTCCCCGGCGGGCGGCACCGAGGCCGTGGACCACTGGCGCCTCGACCTGTCCGGGGTCGGCCACGCGAGCTGGATCGGCCTGCCGGACTTCCACGCCCCGAGCTTCTCCGGATCGGCGATCCTCGTCGCCCTGCCCGTGGTCATCGCCCTCATCGCGGAGAACGCGGGGCACGTCAAGGCCGTCGGCGAGATGACCGGCGACCCGCTGGACGACCAGCTCGGCACGGCGATCATGGCGGACGGCGCGGCCACCATGGTCGCGACCTCCGTGGGCGGTCCCGCGACCACGACGTACGCGGAGAACATCGGGGTGATGGCCGCCACCCGCGTCTACTCCACCGCCGCCTACTGGTGCGCGGCCGGGTTCGCGATCCTCTTCGGGCTCTGCCCCAAGTTCGGCGCCTTCGTCGCGGCGATCCCCGGCGGGGTCCTCGGCGGCATCACCGTCATCCTCTACGGCATGATCGGCCTGCTGGGCGCCCAGATCTGGGTCCGCTCCGGCGTCGACCTCGCCAACCCGCTGCACCTCGTGCCGGTGGCGGCCGGCGTCATCATCGGGATCGGCAATGTCAGCCTGACCTTCACCGACAACTTCCAGCTGAGCGGCATCGCGCTGGGGACCCTGGTCGTGGTCCTCGGCTACCACGCCCTGCGAGCCCTGGCGCCGGCCCACATGACCGGCGAACCACCCCTGCGGGAGCCGGAGAACCCGGGGTACGACCGGGGCTGACCCCGGGTGGACGCCCGTCGGCGCGCGGGCCGGTTCGCCGAGCCCACCCGGGACGGATCGTGCCCGACGGATGTGCGCGGAGCGCTGCGGGTGGGCCCCCGGCGGGCGATGATGGGCCCACCACGACAGGAGGGGCGGACCATGAAGGACACCGGATCGTCGACCGCCGGGCGGCCCGCGCCCGCGGTCAGGATGGACCGGGCGCAGGTCCTCGCCCACCGCTTCGTGGCCCACGGGCTGGACCGCTCCTCCGGTACGCCGGACCTCGGCGAGCTGGGGGTGCTCGGGGTGCAGGACACCCCGGCCGGTTCGGCGCGGCTCGCGCTCGCCGCGCGCGGAGTTCCGCCCGAAGGGCTGGAGCGGGTCTGGACGTTCCGGGGCGCCCCGCACCTGCACCGGCCGGACGCGCTCCCGGTGCTGGCCGAGGCGCTCTGGCCGCTGGACGACGCCGACGCGCAGGCCCGTATCCGTACGACGGTCATCAAGGAGGGCGCGAAGCTCGGGCTGCGCGCCTTCCGGACCACCGCCGAGGCCTTCCGGTCGGTGGTGACCGGGCCGAAGCCCAAAGGGGTGGTCAGCGCGGAGGTGAGCGCGCTGGTGGACCCCTCGCTCACCTTCGACTGCGCCACCTGCGGGGCGCGGCACATCTCCGGCCTCCTCTTCCAGCAGGCCGGGCTCTTCGGCGCGGTGCGGGTCACCTCCGAGGGCGGTACGACGCTCTCGCCGCTGGAACCGGGGTTCGCGCTGCCCGAGGCCGCGCACGGAACCGAGGCCCTGGTCCGCGCCTATCTGCACCTGCACGGTCCGGCCGGGCCCGCCGAGGTCGCGAGGTACCTCGGTGTGCGCACCCCGGTCGTCCGGGCGGTCTGGCCCGAAGGCCTGGTGGAGGTCGAGGTGACCGACGCGGGCGGCGCGGTGCGCACCGCCTGGTCGGCAGCCCCGGAGCCCGGGGAGGCCGAGGCGCCGGACGTCCGGGGGACGGTACGGCTGCTGCCGCCGGGCGACCCGTTCCTCCAGGGCCGCGACCGGGAGCTCCTCGTCCCCGACGAGGCCCGCCGCAAGGAGATCTGGCGGGCGATCGGAGGGTCGGGCGTGCTGCTCGTCGGTGCCGAGCCCGCAGGCACCTGGCGGGCCAAGGCGGTTGGACGCGCGGTCGGGATCACCGTCACGCCGTTCGCCCCGCTCGCCGCCCCGGTCCGCCGGGCCCTGGAGGAGGAGGCCGCGGCGGTGGCCGCCGCGCGGGGCGCCGACGAGGCCCGCCTGCACCTCGCCTGACGTACGCCTCGAAGGCTCAGCCTCGAAGGGCTCAGCCCTCGGACGGGCTCTTCGCCATCACGCCGACCGGCGCGGGCACTCGGCCGGCGACCTTGCGGTCGGCGCCCCGCAGGACCCCGGCTCCGAGCACCAGGCCGAAGGCGAGCACCGTCACCAGGCCGAACGAGGTGACCAGTGAGGTCGCCTCCGCCAGCGAACCGATCGCGGACGGTGCGACCAGCCCGGAGGTGTAGGTGATGGTGGCGACGCCCGCGATGGCCTGGCTCGGGTTCGGACCGCTGCGCGCGGCCGCCGCGAAGGCCAGCGGGACGACGACCGCCACCCCGAGCCCGATCAGCCCGAAACCGCACAGGACGCCGGCCGCGCCGCCGGGGGAGAAGACCACCAGGGCCCCGCCCGCCGTGGCGAGCGCTCCGCCGACCCGTACCGAACGGACCGCTCCGAACCGGTCCACGATCCTGTCCCCGGCGATGCGCGTCACCGCCATCGTCAGCGCGAACGCCGTGGTGGAGGCTGCCGCGAGCCCGGCCGACGTGTCGATGACGTCCCGCAGGTAGATGGCCGACCAGTCCATGCTGGCGCCCTCGGCGAAGACGGCGCAGAAGCCGATCGCGCCGATCACCAGCGCCGACCGGGGCGGCAGGGTGAAGCGTGGCGGCGGCTCCTCGTCCGGCTCGCTGCGCAGGTCCAGTACGCCCTGGCAGGCGATGAGGCCCAGCACGGTCAGGGTCAGTGCGGCCAGGGTGTGGTGGAGGGGTGCGTCGGCGCCGAGGTGGGCGGCGACCGCGCCCGCCGCCGAGCCGATCAGTGCGCCGGCGCTCCACATGCCGTGCAGGCCGGACATGATCGACCGGCCGAGGCGGTTCTCCACCTCCACGCCCAGTGCGTTCATGGCCACGTCGGACATGCCGGCCGAGGCGCCGAAGGCGAAGAGGGCCGCGCAGAGCGTCAGCAGGTTGGGGGCGAGCGCGGGCAGGATCAGCGCCAGCGTCCACAGGACGAGCAGTCCGCGCAGGGCGTTCCGGGCGCCGAACCGGTGGCTGATCCGGCCGGCCAGCGGCATCGCCAGCGAGGCGCCGATCGCCGGGAAGGCCAGGGCGAGGCCCAGTTGTCCGGCGCTGGCCCCGGCGTGTTCCTGGATCCAGGGGATCCGGGTGGCGAAGCTGCCGGAGACCGCGCCGTGCACGGTGAAGACCGCGGCGATCGCGTATCTGGCGCGTCTCACCTGCGCGGTGCCGAAGGCTGTGGTGGTCGAGTCCGATGACATCGCGAGGTTCCCTCCCCATTGGCGTCCGCAGAGCGGCCGGTGCTCCTGTCCCAGGATCGATGCGTAAACTATCAGGAACCTTGCCTGATAAAAAGGCCGCGTCCCTGGACGCGGAGGTGATCTGGAAGGATTCCGGCATGCCCGCCTCACCGAGCACCGCCCGGGCCATCAACGACCGGCTCGCCCTGCGTCTCCTCCAGCAGGACGGCCCCTTGACGGCCACCCAGCTCAAGTCGTCGACCGGGCTCTCCCGCCCGACCGTCGCCGACCTGGTCGAACGGCTGCAGGAAGCCGGTCTCATCGAGGTCGTCGGCGAAGCCGGCGCCGAACGCCGGGGCCCGAACGCCCGGTTGTACGGGATCGTCGCCGACCGCGCCCACCTCGCGGCGCTCGACGTCCGCACCGGCAGCGTCTCCGTGATCGTCGCCGACCTCCTCGGCAGGACGCTCGCCGAGGCCAGCGTGCCCATCGGCAGCGACACCGGCACCGGGCCCGCCGTCGAGCGGGCCGTCGCCCTGCTGGAACGCACCGCCCGCGAGGCGGGCGACGCCCCCTTGCACAGCGTCGGCATCGGAGCCCCGGGGCTGATCGACCCCGCCACCGGCGAACTCCGGGTCACCATCGGACTGCCCGCCTGGCACCGGGAGTTGGTGACCTCCCTCCAGAAGCGGCTGCCCGCCAAGGTCCTCGTGGAGAACGAGACCAACCTCGCCGCGGTCGCCGAACACCGCGTCGGGGCCGCCCGCGACCGGCCGACCTTCTCCCTCTTCTGGCTCGGCCACGCCGTCGGCGCCGCCCTCATGCTCGACGGCACCCTGCGCCGGGGCGCCTCCGGCGGCGCCGGGGAGATCGGCTTCATGCCCGTCCCCGGCGCGGTCGGCACCCTCTCGGCCGACACCTGCGAAGGCGGGTTCCACTCGCTCGTGGGCTCGGAGGCCATCTGCGCCCTCGCGGCCTCCCACGGCATGGAGCCCCCGCGGACCCGCGCCGACGAGGGAGCGGAGGGCGTGGCGGCCGCGGAGCCGCGGTGCGCGGTCTCCGGCCCCGAGCAGGGGTACGCCGCCGCCGCGTACGTCCGGAACGCGCTCGCCGGAGCGGCGGGCGGCGAGGCGTTCCTCGGCGCCCTCGCCCACCGGATCGCCCTCGGCGCCGCCTCCGTCGTCTCGGTCCTCGACCCCGGCTGCCTGGTGCTCGCCGGAGAGGTGGGCCACGCCGGGGGGACCGGACTCGCGGCTCTCGTCGAGCAGCGGCTCGCCCTGTTGTCACCGCTGCGCACCGAGGTCCGGGCGGGCGAGCTGGGCGGCACGGCGATCCTGCGCGGCGCGCTCTTCACCGCCCGGGAAGCGGCCCAGGACGCGCTCTTCGCCCCGGCCGGCTCCTGAGGCCCGTGGGCGGTGCGCCGGGTCTCTTTCGTACGGGTGCCTGCCGCGCCCTCACGGAACGTGTGCTGTGAGCCACCGCACAGCTACCCCCCTGCTGGCCGGACGCAAGTCGTGGCAGACTGTTGGGGTACCAGCAGCAGCGCACTCCGGGGTCGGTGTAATTCCGAACCGGCGGTTATAGTCCGCGACCCGTCCGCATCCAGCGGCCGGTTGACCAGGTGAGATTCCTGGACCGACGGTGAAAGTCCGGATGGGAGGCAGTGCGCGGCGGTCCGTCATCGGGTACGCCACCGTGGGCGGACGCGTGTTCCGGAGAACTCCGGGCAACGCGTTCGGTTTTCGCGGTCCAGGCGCCACCCCCGTTGCGTGCCGCTTCATCTGTCGTCATCGACAGGCCCCGGAGTCCGTGCCCGAAGAGGCAGGAGGACCCGGTGGCAACCGCAGCCGACATCACCGCCATGCGCCGAGCGATCGAGCTCGCCGCACGCGGCCTCGGCTCCACCAGCCCCAACCCGGTCGTCGGATGCGTGATCACCGACGCCGCCGGAGCGACGGCCGGTGAAGGCTTCCACCAGCGTGCCGGCGGACCGCACGCCGAGGTCCACGCCCTGCGCGAGGCCGGGACACGCGCCCGCGGCGGCACCGCCTACGTCACCCTCGAACCCTGCAACCACACCGGACGCACCGGCCCCTGCGCGCAGGCGCTCATCGACGCTGGCGTCGCCCGCGTCGTCCACGCCGTCGGCGACCCGAACCCGCAGGCCGCCGGGGGTGCCGACACCCTGCGCGCCGCCGGGATCGAGGTCGAGCGGGGACTCCTCGCCGACGAGGCCGAGGCCGGCAACATCGCCTGGCTCACCTCGGTGCGCCGCGGACGCCCGTACGTCCTCTGGAAGTACGCTGCCACCCTCGACGGCCGGATCGCCGCCGCCGACGGCACCAGCCGCTGGATCACCTCGCCGGAGTCCCGCGCGGACGTGCACCGGCTGCGCGCCGAGGCCGACGCCGTGATCGTGGGCTCCGGCACCGCCCGCACCGACGACCCGCAGCTCGGCGCCCGGGGCATCGAGGGCGCCACCCAGCCGCTGCGCGTCGTCGTGGACACCGCGGCCACCGCCGTACGGCCCGGCGCCCGGGTCCTCGACGCCACCGCGCCGACCCTGGTCGCGGTCGCCGAGGACGCCGACGCCCGCCACCTGCCCGAGGAGGTCGTGCTCCGGCTGCCGCGCGCCGCCACCGGCCTGGACGTCGCCGCCCTCCTCGCCGCCCTCCACGAGCACTCCGTCCGCTCCGTACTCCTCGAAGGCGGCCCCACCCTGGCGGGCGCCTTCGTCGCCGCCGGGGCCGTCGACCGGGTCGTCGGCTACCTCGCTCCGGTCCTCCTCGGCGCGGGCCCCGCGGCCCTCGCCGACGCCGGAATCTCCACCATCGCCCGGGCGTTGCGGCTCGATGTGACCGAGACCGTACGCATCGGCCCCGATCTCCGTATCACCGCCGTCCCCACCACCGCTCCCGCGGATCCCACCGCTCGGAAGGGAAACTAGTGTTCACCGGAATTGTCGAAGAACTGGGTGAGGTCACCGCCGTCGAGGAACTCGACGACGCCTCCCGCTTCCGGCTGCGCGGACCCGTCGTCACCGAAGGTGCCAAGCACGGCGATTCGATCGCCGTCAACGGTGTCTGCCTGACGGTCGTCGAGACCGGCGAGCACGAGTTCACCGCCGACGTCATGGCCGAGACGCTCAAACGCTCCAGCCTCGGCGCGCTCACCGCCGGCTCCCGCGTCAACCTGGAGCGCCCCATGGCGCTCGGCGGCCGGCTCGGCGGCCACATCGTGCAGGGGCACGTGGACGGCACCGGCCACATCCTCGCCCGAACCCCCTCGGAGAACTGGGAGATCGTCAAGGTCTCGCTGCCCGCGGAACTGACCCGGTACGTGGTCGAGAAGGGCTCGATCACCGTCGACGGAGTGAGCCTCACCGTCGTCGACGCCGGCCCCGACCACTTCACCGTCAGCCTCATCCCGACCACCCTCGCGCTGACCACGCTCGGCCTCAAGCAGCCCGGCGACCCGGTCAACCTGGAGGTGGACGTCATCGCGAAGTACGTCGAGCGCCTGCTCGGCGACCGTTCCGGCATTCAGGGCGACACCGGCTCCGGCAACCGGGGCGACACCGACGAGGAGACCGCGAAGTGAGCGCCGCCGACTGGCTCAACTCCGAGGCGTTCACCGTCCTCGACCAGCACATCAAGTGGTCGGACATGATCGGCAACACGATCGGTCTGATAGCCCTGGCCCTCGGCTGGAAGCGGTCCGTGCTGACCTGGCCCGCCCAGCTCCTGTCCGGCGCGATCCTGCTCTTCGCCTTCGCCTCCGCCCACCTCTCCGGCAGCGCGGGCAAGCAGCTCGTCGTCATCGTCGTCTCGCTGCTCGGCTGGTACTCCTGGACCCGAGGCAGGCAGCGGGCGCAGGACGGCTCCATAGCCGTACGGTTCGCCACCTGGCGCGAACGCGGCGTGCTGCTCGCGGGCGCGGTCGTCGGCACCCTCGCCGTCGGCGGCCTGTTCACCGCCTTCCCCGAGCTGTCCTGGGACCCGTGGCCCGACGCGTACGTCTTCGTCGGCACCATCGTCGCGATGTACGCCCAGGCGCGGGGCATGGTCGAGTTCTGGTTCGCCTGGCTGCTGGTCGACCTGGTCGGCGTCCCGCTGAACTTCGCCAACGGCTTCGCCTTCTCCGGCTTCGTCTACGTCCTCTACGGCGCCCTGGTCCTGTGGGGCATGCGCGACTGGTGGCTGCGTACCCGCACCGCCGGTCTGGAAGGAGCAACGGCATGACAGCCCAGCCCGCCACCCCTTCGCACCACGACCGGGAACTCGCGCTCGACCCCGTCGAGCAGGCGATCCGTGACATCGCCGCCGGCCGCCCCGTGGTGGTCGTCGACGACGAGGACCGCGAGAACGAGGGCGACCTCGTCATCGCCGCCCAGAAGGCCACGCCCGAAGTCATCGCGTTCATGATGAGCGAGTGCCGCGGCCTGATCTGCGCCCCCATGGAGGCCGACGAGCTCGACCGGCTCGAACTCCCGCAGATGGTCCAGCACAACACCGAGTCGATGAAGACCGCCTTCACCGTCTCGGTGGACGCCTCCGCCGCGTACGGCGTCACCACCGGCATCTCCGCCGCCGACCGCGCCACCACCCTGCGGATGCTCGCGGGCGGCACGGCCGGCCCCGGCGACTTCGTCCGGCCCGGACACGTCTTCCCGCTGCGCGCCCGCGCCGGCGGAGTGCTCGTCCGCAACGGCCACACCGAGGCCGCCGTCGACCTCGCCCGGCTCGCCGGACTGCGCCCCGTCGGCGCGATCGTCGAGATCGCGGGCGAGGACGGCGTCATGCTGCGGCTCCCCGAACTCGTGCCCTTCGCCCGCAAGCACGGCCTCACGATCATCTCCATCGAGGACCTGATCGCCTACCGCCGCAGCGCCGAACCCACCGTCCGGCGCGAGGCCGAGGTACGGCTGCCGACCGCCTTCGGCGACTTCACCGGGTACGGCTACCGCTCCGTGACGGACGGCGTCGAACACGTCGCCCTGGTGCACGGGGACATCGGCGACGGCGAGGACGTCCTCGTCCGCATCCACTCCGAATGCCTGACCGGCGACATCTTCCAGTCCCAGCGCTGCGACTGCGGCCCCCAGCTGCGGGCCTCCATGGAGCGGGTCACCGCCGAGGGCCGGGGCGTCGTCGTCTACCTCCGGGGCCACGAGGGCCGGGGCATCGGCCTGCTCTCGAAGCTGCGCGCGTACGAACTCCAGGAGCGCGGCTCCGACACCCTCGACGCCAACCTGGAACTCGGCCTGCCCGCCGACGCCCGCGACTACGCGGCCGGCGCCCAGATCCTCCAGGACCTCGGGGTGCACAGCCTCCGGCTGATGACCAACAACCCCGACAAGACCGCCGCCGTGGTCCGCTACGGCCTCGTCGTCAACGGCCGCGAGCCCATGCCCGTACAGGCCGGCGAGCACAACCTGCGCTACCTGCGCACCAAGCGGGACCGGATGGGGCACGACCTGCCGTGGCTCGACGGCGTGCCCGCCTCCACCTGCGGCAACCAGTAGACCGACGCACCCCCCAGACCCCGAAGAACGACCCGAAGAACGGTAGGAGAGAACATGAGCGGCAAGGGCGCACCCGAACTGTCCGTGAGCAACTGCGAGGACCTCCGCGTGGCGGTCGTCGCCGCCCAGTGGCACGAGAAGGTCATGGACGGCCTCGTCGACGGCGCCCTGCGCGCGCTCGGCGAACTCGGCATCCAGGAACCCACCCTGCTGCGCGTCCCGGGCAGCTTCGAACTCCCGGTCGTCGCCAAGGTCCTCGCCGGACGCGGCTACGACGCGGTCGTCGCCCTCGGCGTGATCATCCGCGGCGGCACCCCGCACTTCGAGTACGTCTCCCAGGGCGTCACCGCCGGACTCACCCAGGTCACCGTCGACACCGGCGTCCCCGTCGGATTCGGCGTCCTCACCTGCGACACCGAGGAGCAGGCGCTGGACCGGGCCGGTCTGGAAGGGTCCACCGAGGACAAGGGCCACGAAGCGGTCACCGCCGCCGTCGCGACCGCCACCACGCTGCGCACCGTCAGCGAACCCTGGCGCTGAGGGCGGGCGGGGACCCCGTATTCTAGGGACCATCATGGCCAACAAAACCTTCGAAGAACTCTTCGCCGAGCTGACGCTCAAGGCAGCGGACGGCGACCCCTCCACCTCGCGCACCGCCGAACTGGTGGGCAAGGGGGTCCATGCCATCGGCAAGAAGGTCGTCGAGGAGGCCGCCGAGGTCTGGATGGCCGCCGAGTACGAGGGCAAGGAAGCGGCCGCCGAGGAGATCTCGCAGCTGCTCTACCACGTCCAGGTGATGATGGTCGCGCGCGGGATCTCCCTCGACGACGTCTACGCCCACCTCTGAGCAACGCCTCTCCCCGCCGCACCGCCAGAACTCCCGCACGCCCGCAGGACCGTCCGCACACTCCTTCGTACAAAGGAAACCCGAGCTCATGCTGCGCATCGCCGTCCCCAACAAGGGTTCACTCTCCGGGCCTGCGATGGCGATGCTCCATGAGGCCGGTTACCAGCAGCGCAAGGAGTCGAAGGAGCTCGTCCTCGTCGACCCCGTCAACGAGGTCGAGTTCTTCTACCTGCGGCCCCGGGACATCGCGATCTACGTGAGCTCCGGCCGCCTCGACATCGGCATCACCGGCCGCGACCTGCTGCTGGACTCCGGGGCCGACGCCGAGGAGATCCTCCAGCTCGGCTTCGCCCGCTCGACCTTCCGCTACGCCACCAAGCCCGGCACCGCCGAGGGCCCGCAGGACTTCGACGGCATGACGATCGCCACCTCCTACGAGGGCATCGTCGCCAAGCACCTCGCGGACAACGGCGTCAAGGCCTCCGTCGTCCACCTCGACGGCGCGGTCGAGACCGCCATCGAGCTCGGCGTGGCCCAGGTCATCGCCGACGTGGTCGAGACCGGCACCAGCATGCGCAACGCCGGACTCGAAGTGATCGGCGAGCCGATCATGAAGTCCGAGGCCGTCGTCATCCGCCGCACCGGCGCCGGCACCGACGAGCCCAAGGTCCAGCAGTTCCTCCGCCGCCTCCAGGGCGTCCTGGTCGCCCGGACGTACGTGATGATGGACTACGACTGCCGCGTCGAGCACCTGGAGCGCGCGGTCGCCCTCACCCCGGGCCTGGAGTCGCCGACCGTCTCCCCGCTGCACCACGAGGGCTGGGTCGCCGTCCGTTCCATGGTCGCCTCCCGCGAAGCGCAGCGGATCATGGACGACCTGTACGAGCTCGGCGCCCGCGCCATCCTCACCACGGCGATCCACGCCTGCCGGCTCTGACCGGAGCCCGGCTCCCGTATACCCCGCACATCGAGCAGAGGACAGAAGCACCTGATGTCCGCCCCCACCCCCCGGACCGGACAGCCGGTCCTCCCGGTCACCTTCCGGCCGGGCCTCACCCGGCTGGTCCTGCTCACCATCGCGGTGGCGCTCTTCGCCGTCATCACCGTCGTGGCGCTGATGCTGGAGAGCCTCGGTCCGGGGGACCGGGTGACCTTCATCGTCTTCGCGGTCCTCTTCTCCGGGGTCCTCGTCCTGCTCGCCCGGCCCAAGATCGTCGCCGACGAGGACGGGCTGACCGTCGTCAACCTCACCCGGACCCGGCGGCTGGCCTGGGCACAGATCCTCCAGGTGAACCTGAGGGCCGGCGACCCCTGGCTCTTCCTCGGCCTCAGCGACGGCACCAACCTGCCCGCCCTCGGCATCCAGCCCGGCCTCTCCAAGCAGCAGGCCGTACGGGACGCCGGGGAGCTCCGCCGGCTCGTCGCGGCACACGGCAGCAGCGTCGAAGCCTGAACCTGCCTCGGCCCGACGGGAATTCGGGGCCCGCGCGCACGGGCGGGCGCGGGGGCGCCCGACCGAGGGGCGTGAGCCCCTGCCCGGACGCACCGATTCTTGACTACTCTGGGGTTCGGCGGCGCCGAGTGGCGCCCCGCCCCGCCCAGACGGTCCGCAGACCGGCGGGGCTTTTCCTGCGACCCGAGGAGTGACTCCTTCCAGCAATGGACGGATCGTCCGGTAGTACCTGCGCCGCCCCTTCCCCGGAGGCGGCGGTATGACCACCCCCCTGCTGCTGCTCATCGCGGCATTCCTTCTCATCCTGGCCAACGGCTTCTTCGTCGCGGCCGAGTTCGGCCTCGTCACCGTCGAGAAACCCGAGGCGGAACGCGCGGCCCAGGAAGGCGACCGGCGCGCGCGCACCGTCGTCGACGCGCTGCGCGAACTCTCCTTCCAGCTGTCCGGCACCCAGCTCGGCATCACCATCACCTCGCTGGTCGTCGGCATGCTCGCCGAACCGGCGCTCGCCCAGCTCTTCACCGGACCGCTCACCGCCACCGGCCTGCCCGCCAAGGCCGTACCCACCATCAGCGTGGTGACCGGCATGCTGCTCGCCTCCGCGGTGCAGATGGTCATCGGTGAACTGGTGCCCAAGAACTGGGCCGTCTCCAAGCCCCTCCAGGTCGCCCGGTTCGTCGCCGGCCCCCAGCACCGCTTCGCCACCGCGCTCCGCCCGGTGATCACGGCGCTGAACACGCTCGCCAACCGGCTCGTCCGGCTGCTGGGTGTCGAGCCCACCGACGAGCTGGCCTCCGCCCGCACCCCGGGCGAGCTGGTCTCGCTGGCCCGGCACTCCGCGGAGGCCGGCACCCTGGAACAGGACACCGCCGACCTCTTCGTACGGACCCTGTCGCTCGGCGGTCTCACCGCTCAGCACGTCATGACCCCCCGGGTCCGGGTCAGCGCCCTCCAGTCCACCGCCACCGCGGCCGACGTCCTCAACCTGACCCGCGCCACCGGCCTCTCCCGCTTCCCGGTCTACCGGGAACGCATCGACGAGGTCGTCGGCATGGTCCACCTCAAGGACGCCCTCGCGGTCCCGGCCGCCGAGCGGCTGCGTACCCCGGCCGGCCGGATCGCCGTCCCGCCGCTGCTGGTCCCCGAGTCCCTGCCCGTCGAACAACTGCTCCAGCGGCTCCGCAACGAGCAGCCGATAGCCGTCGTCGTCGACGAGTACGGCGGTACCGCCGGTGTCGTCACGCTGGAGGACATCATCGAGGAGCTCGTCGGCGAGGTCCGCGACGAGCACGACGCCGAAGGCGCCGACCGGCCCGAGCTGGTCTCCGTCACCGGCGAGGACGGCCGCCCCGCCTGGGACGCGGACGGCAGCTGCCGCGTCCTCAGCCTCCGCCGGATAGGCCTCGACGTGCCCGACGGCCCGTACGAGACCGTCGCCGGACTCGTCGCCGACCTCCTCGGGCGCATCCCCGCACCCGGCGACCGCACCGGACTGCCCGGCTGGCGGATCTCCGTCCGCCAGGTGGGCCACTACCGGGCCGAGCAGGTCCGCTTCGTCCGCACCGCTGACGTGTCCGGGCAGCCGGACGGGTCTCTGGGCGGGCAGTCGGCCGGGCAGCCGGGCGGCACGGATCTCGCGGAAGCCCCCTTGGACGGCGACCGCCTCGCGGCCTCCGCCCGGACCCTGCAGGAGGCCACCCGATGAGCCTGGTCCAACTGCTCTTCGCCGGACTCCTGGTCCTCGCGAACGGCTTCTTCGTCGGTGCCGAGTTCGCGCTCGTCTCGGTCCGCCGCAGCCAGGTCGAACCGCTCGCCGCGAGTGGATCGGCCCGCGCCCACAAGGTGCTGTACGGCCTGGAGAACCTCCCGCAGATGATGGCCGCCGCACAGTTCGGCATCACCGTCTGCTCGCTCACCCTGGGCGCCGTCGCCGAACCGACCGTCGCCCACCTCCTGGAACCCGTCTTCCACGCGGCACACGTGCCCGAGGGGTTCGTCCACCCGCTCGGGTACGTCCTCGCCCTCGTCTTCGTGGTCGTCCTCCACCTCGTCGTCGGAGAGATGGTCCCGAAGAACCTGGCGATGGCCGCCCCGGAGAAGACGGCCCTCTGGCTCAGCCCCGCCCTGGTGGGCTTCGCCCGGCTCTGCCGCCCGGTCACCGCGGCGCTCGGCGCCTGCGCCCGGCTCGTGCTGAGGCTCTTCCGGGTCGAGCCCAAGGACGAGGTCGAAGCCGTCTTCACCAGCGAGCAGCTGAACCGGCTGGTGGAGGACTCCGGTCAGGCCGGGCTCCTGGAGCCCGAGGCGCAGGAACGCCTGGAGGACGCCCTGGAACTCGGCAGCAGGCCCGTCACGGACGTGCTCCTGGAGAACGGCTCGCTGGTGACGGTCGACCCGTCCGTCACCCCGCGCCGGGTCGAGGAGCTCACCGTACGGACCGGCTTCTCGCGCTTCCCGGTCCGCGCCGAGCGCGGCGGCCCGTTCATGGGCTACCTGCACGTCAAGGACGTCCTCGACCTGGAGGACGGCGAGCGCGCCGTGCCCCAGCACGTCTGGCGCCCGATGGCGACCGTCCGGGCCGAGCTCCCGCTGGACGACGCCCTGACCGTGATGCGCCGGGCCGCGACCCACCTGGCCCAGGTCGCCGACGCCCAGGGCAAGGTCCTCGGACTCGTCGCCCTGGAGGACGTGCTGGAAATGCTGGTGGGCGAGGTCCGCGACCCCGCCCACCGCGTCTCGGTACCGCGCCGGACGGTCGACGTACCCCCGGAGCACCGGGCGCCCGAGCCGAAGGCGGCCATGGCCGACATCGGCTGAGGGTGAATCTCCCGATACGCGAGTGGGCCCGTCCGGCGACTGCCGGGCGGGCCCACCGCCGTACCATCGGGTCTACGCCCCGGGTGCCTCCGTCTGGCCCCGTCCCACCGGGCCGCGGCCTGAGAGCACCTCGCCGTACGCCTGCATCAGGTCCGGCAGCCGCAGCGTCGCCAGGTCGGCGCGGCCCGGCGCCGTGGTGTAACCCGAGAGCCGCAGGTCGCGGTAGGCGCAGCTCTTCTCGTACAGGGTGCGCAGGAAGCGGCCGTTGCCCAGCTCGTCGATCCACCCCTGCTCGACCACGTGGCCGCTGACGCTGCGCAGCTCGTCCAGGGCCTCCTCGTCCCAGAGGTCGCCGTTGGCGGCGGCCAGCACCCCGCCGATCGCGGTGAGTTCGAGCGGACGGTAGCTCGGGAAGTCGACCCGGCTGGTGAACCGGGAGGAGAGCCCCGGGTTGGTGGCCAGCAGCCGGTCCATGCCCTCCGGGTAGCCGGCGAGGATGACCACCAGGTGGTCCCGGTTGTCCTCGGCCCGCTTCAGCAGGACCTGGAGCGCCTCGTCGCCGTACGCGTCGCCCTTGCTGTAACCGGAGTTGGCGAGGCTGTACGCCTCGTCCACGAAGAGCACCCCGCCCAGCGCCGAGTCGATCAGCTCATTGGCCTTGACCGCGGTCTGGCCGAGGAACTCGCCCACCAGATCGGAACGTTGGGCCTCCACCAGGTGATCGCCGCCGAGGAGGCCCAGCGCGTAGAAGACCCGGCCCAGGATGCGGGCGACCGTCGTCTTCCCCGTGCCCGAGGGGCCGGAGAAGACGAAGTGCCGCTTGGGCGGCTGGACCGGAAGCCCCTGCTCGGCCCGGAGCCGCGCCATGTTCAGCTGTGCCGAGAGCGCCTTGACCTGCCGTTTGACCGGATCGAGCCCGACCATCCGCTCCAGCTCCGCGAGCGCGTCGGCGAGCAGCGCGGGGTCGCTCGGACCGGTGGGCGGCACCGGACGCCCCGCACGGCCGGACCCGGACCGCTTGGCCCGCGCACCCTCCGGCGCGGTCGTGATCACCGGGGCGACGGGGCCGAGCGGATCGCCGCCCAGCCACGGGTCACGGCCGTCCACCAGGTCCGTACCGAGCAGCGCGTCGCCGTCCGGCTGGGACTCGGAGCCCAACTCGTCCGCGCCGTAGCCGCTCAGGGCGGCCGGGGCGAGGCCGGCCGAATCGTCGAACCCGTCGTGATCCGTGATGGCCGCCAGCCGGGCCGAGGTGTCCATGAACGAGGGATCGACCCGGTGCACCGCCCGGTAGAGGGGGAGCGCGGCGGCGCTGCGCCCCGTCCCCTCGTGCGCCCGCGCCAGCCAGTACCGGAGCTCCTTGCGCTGCGGCTGCTCGCTGCGACAGCGCATCAGCGCCGCGGAGAGCAGGGGCTCCGCCTGCCCGTACATCTCCAGCCGGACCCGGGCCATCCCGCCGAAGAGCCGCGCCTCGATCCCGAGCAACGGGTCGTCGACCAGCCGCTCGGTGTAGCGGACCAACTGCTCCCAGTCCTTGGCGAGATAGGCCCGGCACGCGTGCAGGAAGCGCACCTGCGCGTCGGTGTCGACCGGCGGGAGCCCGGCCAACGCCCGGTCCAGCTCCGGCACATGGCGGCCGTCCAGCCAGTGCGAGGCGTGCGCCAGCAGCAGATCGCGCGGCGACTCCAGTACCGGCTGAACCCACCAGCCCAGCCAGTACCAGGAGTTGAGCGTGCGTTTGTGCCGGGTGCGCTGCTCGCCGAAGCGGTCGCGGTGCCGGTACATGCTCAGCAGGGCGGTGGTGGTGTCGATGCGCAGCGCGTGCAGGCCCAGCCAGGCGTCCGCCATGCCGGGATCGAGTCCCACCGCGGTCCGGAACTCCTCCTCGGCATGTGGGTAGGCGCCCACGGTGTAGGCGTCCACGCCCCGCAGCCAGGCCAGTTCGGCAGGGGCGTGCGCGCCCTGCGTGCCGATGTCCATCAGGTCCCCCACACGACTGTGCCCCAGGATGTCCCGCCCGCACAGCATGCCCACGGAAGCGTTCCGAATCACCGTTTCGCGGGCGGGAATTGACCGAGCCGTCGAGTAGCGTACCCAGCCCGGAAAAACCACCGGAACGGTGTCGCTCGTGACGGACGGTGAAGGGGATGGCCTCTGTGGTGCGCACGGGGAGGGGGCCGGGGCAGAACGAAGCCCCCGATCACGGGGGAACAACCGGGGGCTTCGTGTCCTGGATGGGCTCCGAAAAGCCGCACATTGAGAACGTAAGACCTGTAAGCCCCGCCGGTCAAGCCGAGTTGGAACATGCGCCTGGCGATTTCCAGGGGCTCAACCGGATGACCTGCCGCCTTCACCCTCCGTAGCATTCCGACCCTGGGCCGCAGTCGCCTGAGGCCCCGTCAGCCACTCGTAACCGTCGGACAACTGGCGTACCAGCGAATCCGCGTACGGCCGCGAGGGGTCATCGGTGAAATGTTCGTCCTCCGCGACCGTCCACCCGTCCCAGAACGCGTCGAGCGCCGGTCCGTCCCGCCGCCGGCCTCGCTCCCAGGAGCTCGCGCGGTCCAGCTCCATCCACCACAGCGCCGCCAACCGGGGCCGCAGGAACCGTCGTCCGGCCCCCACCCCCTCGACCAGCACCACCGGCGCGGGGTCCAGGGTCCGCGGGGGCCCGAAGCGGCGGGTGGTCCAGTCGTACGGGGCGTAGCGCGCCCGCTCCCCGCGCGACAGCGGCAGCAGCACCTGCTCGTGCAGCCGGTCCGTCCAGGCGAACAGCTCCTCGTGGGTGGCCAGATCGTCCAGCCGGAGCAGGGGGGCGCCCCCCAGGGCGGCGGCGAGCCGGGTCGCCAGGGTGCTCTTCCCCGAGCCCGCGTGCCCGTCGATCGCCACGAGCCGTACCGGGCCCAGGGAGGGGGAGAGGGCCAGGAGGCCGCGGGCGTGTCCGGCCAGGTCGTTCATGGCTCCAGGGTACGGGCCGGGTCCGGGCCGGGCTCCGCCGTCCCCGGTCCGCCGCAGGTCACGGCGGTGGCGGCGGCTGGGGGCGGGCGGGGCCGATCACCGGAGAGGGCCAGGGACGTGCCAGTGGACCAGTCCAATGTTGCTCCGTCCGCGCGGGGTGAATCACTGGCCCGGCGGGCCCGGGACCCGCGATAGTTGGCGCACTGATCGACGTCGGACACGCACGCCGTACCCGGATGCCGCACCCTGTCGCACCCCGCACCCGTCCGCCACCCGCAGCACCCGCAGCACCCGTCCGCACGCAGCACTCGCCGTACACGCGCCCCGCACCCGCTGTACACCCTCGTCCGCCAACGACTCGGGAGCCCCCCCATGACCGGACCGCACAACCGCAGGAACGTTCTCGCCGCCCTCGCGGCCGTCGCCGCCGCCTCCACGGTGGCGGCCTCCGCCGGACCCGCGTCCGCCGCCGCACGTTCGGCCTCCCGCCCCGCTCCCCTCCGCTTCAGGGCCCCGGACACCGCCGTGGACAACCACTTCTGGACGACGTACACCGACTGGCGCTCCGGCTCCGCCGCCGGAACCCGCGCCGTCGCCGGCCGCAGGCCCGGCCTGGTGATCGGCACCCCCGCCGGCACCGCCGACCACACCGACCCGCACACCGGAACGACTGCCGCATGGGAGTACGCCACCTGGACCTCCCCGTCCCACCGCAGCGCCGTACCGGCCACCGAGGTGATCGCCTCCTGGAACGCCGACACCCCCGCCGGCACCTGGATCCAGATCGAACTGCTCGGCCGCTACTCGGACGGCACGGACACCCCCTGGTACGTGATGGGCCGCTGGGCGGCCGGGGACGAGGACATCCGCCGCACCTCGGTGGACGACCAGACGGACGGGAAGAGCTCCATCTGGACCGACACCTTCTCCGTCGACGACGCGGCGAGCGGCCTGCGCCTGACGCACTACCGGCTCCGCCTCACCCTCCACCGCAGGCCCGGCACCAGCCTCACCCCGACGGTGTGGCGCGTCGGCGCGATGGCCTCGGACGTCCCGGACCGCTTCACCGTCCCGGCGAGCACTCCCGGTACCGGCCGCGGCCACGAGCTCGCCGTGCCGCGCTACTCGCAGAACCTCCACGCGGGGCAGTACCCGGAGTACGACAACGGAGGCGAGGCATGGTGCAGCCCCACCTCCTCGCAGATGATCATCGAGTACTGGGGCCGCAAGCCCACCGCCGAGCAGCTCGCCTGGGTCAAGCCGGGCCTCCCCGACCCCCAGGTCTGCCACGCGGCGCGCTACACGTTCGACTACCAGTACGACGGCTGCGGCAACTGGCCCTTCAACGCCGCCTACGCCGCCACCTACCCGGACATGTCCTCCGCCGTCACCCGCCTCGGCTCCCTCACCGACGTGGAGACGCTCGTCCGGGCCGGCATCCCCGTCATCACCTCGCAGTCCTTCCTCAAGGAGGAGCTGACGGGCGCCGGTTACGGCACGTCGGGCCACCTGATGACGGTGATCGGCTTCACCGAGGAAGGCGATGTCATCGCCAACGACCCCGCCTCGAAGGACGACGACGCGGTGCGCCGGATCTACTCGCGGAGCGAGTGGGAGCAGATCTGGCTGCGGACGAAGCGGTACGACGCGAGCGGCAACGTGCGCAGCGGCACGGGCGGGGTCTGCTACCTCTACTGGCCGACCGCACCGTCCGCGGCCCAGCGGCGGGTGCTGGGGGCGTTCGGGCTGGTGTGAGCGGTCGACCGTCCTCCGGACGGCCGCCGGAGCACGACACCGCCCCCCGCCGGACTTCCGGCGGGGGGCGGTGTCACAAAGGGACCCGGCCCGGCCCGTCACCGCGTCAGTCGGCGGCGGGCCTGTGGGCGGCAGGGTCAGGGAGCGGTGCCCCAGGAGAGGGTGCCGCCCACGTAGGCGCCGATCTTCGCCGCGTCGGCGAAGGAGGTGTTGGTGCCGCGGCTGTAGTCGTCCGCCTCGCTGAAGTTGGACCAGTCGCTCTTGTTGATCCGGAGCTGGATCTCACCGGTGGAGGCGCCGGCGGCCAGGGTGCCGCTGCCGAAGCCGACCTCGAGGTAGTGGCTGGCGCCGGCCGCCGAACCGCCGCCCGTCACGCCGAGGGTCACGGTTCCGCAGCCGACGACCGCGTAGTCGCACGCGGTGCCGAAGGTGGAGGCCCCGGCATCGGGGGTGAACCAGTAGCGCAGCTTCACGGTGGACAGGTTCACCGCGGTGCTGCCGGTGTTCACCAGCTGGAGGGACAGCCGGATCTGGTTATCGGTCGCGGAGGAGTCCGTGTTCTTGTACTGGACCTTGAGCGTGCCCGTACCGGTGCCGCCGCCGCTGGTCGCGGAGGTGGTGACCGAGAGGGCGCTGGAGGCGGCCGAGACGTTGCCGGCGGCGTCCTTGGCCTTGACCGTGTAGCTGTAGGCGGTCGAGGCGGTCAGGCCGGTGTCGGTGTACGAGGTGGTGGTGGAGGAGCCCACCTTCACGCCGTCACGGAAGATGTCGTAGCCGGTCACGGCGGTGTTGTCGGTGGACGCGGTCCAGGACAGCGAGACGCTGCTGCTGGTCTTCGCCGTCGACGTCAGGCCGGCCGGAGCGGTCGGCGCCGTGGTGTCGGTGGTGCCGCCGCTGGTCGCGGAGGTGGTGACCGAGAGGGCGCTGGAGGCGGCCGAGACGTTGCCGGCGGCGTCCTTGGCCTTGACCGTGTAGCTGTAGGCGGTCGAGGCGGTCAGGCCGGTGTCGGTGTACGAGGTGGTGGTGGAGGAGCCCACCTTCACCCCGGCGCGGAAGATGTCGTAGCCGGTCACGGCGGTGTTGTCGGTGGACGCGGTCCAGGACAGCGAGACGCTGCTGCTGGTCTTCGCCGTCGACGTCAGGCCGGCCGGAGCGCTCGGCGCCGTGGTGTCGGTGCCGGTGCCGCCGCCGGTGATCGGCGGGTAGGCGTTGCGCACGAGCTCCTGGAACTGCGCGGAGAACCAGTGGCCCGCGAGCGGGGAGTTCGGCAGGGCGCCGGTCAGGCTGTTGCCGTTGCGGCCGTTACCCGTGTAGGTGGGGTCGCACATCCGGTCGAAGCCCTTGCCCTCGTCGTTCGCGACGGGGGCGCTGTTGCCGTCCGACTCGCCCGGGGGCTTGGCCCAGACGTACGCGTCGATCCCGGCCTCGGGGGCTGCGGTGGGACGCTCGCCGATGCCGGCGCCGCTCTGGTTGCACCAGTTACCCGCGTGGATGCGGCGGTCGACCCGGCCGCCGTCCACGTAGGCGTCGACGCTGGTCGTCGGACCGGGGGCGGTGGGCCGCGCGGAGCCGCCCCAGCCGTTGCGGGCCGTGTCGATCAGCATGCCGATGTTGGAGTTGAAGCCCTGGCTCACCAGCAGGGTGCGCAGCGCCTGGGCGAACGACAGCTCGTCGACGTAGTAGTTCCAGTCGACCCACTTGGACTGGCGCACCGTGGTGCCGTTCACCGAGTCGGTGACCTTGAAGTTCGGCTCCTTGAGAGCCGAGTAGTTGGCCGTGTTCACGATGAAGCCCGTGACGTCGTTGACCGTGGCGCCCTCGGACGTGGCGGCCTTCTTGAACTCCGCGGCGGCGGGGCTCATGTTGCTGTCCCAGCCGAGCCAGCCGTGGTGCGCGGCGTCGATGTAGTTGTAGACGTTGGGAATGGCGCCCAGGGTGTGCAGCGCGTAGCCGACGCCCTTCTCGTAGTTGCCGTTCGCCTTCATCGTCGCGCAGGCGTCCGTCGAACCGGCCGTGCCGCCCGCGTTGGTGACGATGTTGGGCAGCGAGTCCGGCTCGATGATCGTGACGATGCGCAGGCTCGCGTACGCCGGGTCCGCCAGGATGGCGGCGATCGGGTCGATGTACTCGCTCTCGTACCGGCCGAGCTCGGTGGGACCGAGCTCACCGTTGGACGCCAGCGCGGCGCAGTCGCGTCCCGGCAGGTCGTAGATGACGACCTGGAACAGGTTCGCGCCCTGGGCCAGCGCCGTGTCGAGGTGCGCCCGCAGGCCCCTCGCCTCGGAGGAGCCCGCGATGGCCGCGATGCGGTCCATCCAGACGAAGGCCGGCGTGTTGGCGATGGCGGCGCCGCCCGGTTCGGCCGCCGCCTTGGCGGACCAGTCCGGGTTCACGTACGCCGTCGCACCCACGTAGGGGTTGTCGACCCGCGCCGTGGCTGCTGCCGAAGCGGGGGCGGCGGGAACGGCGACGGCGAGCGCCGCGCCCATGGCCAGGGCGGAGACTGCGGCCAGTCTCCGGCGCAAGCCGTTCTTGATGGTGCCTCTGGTACTCATTGCGGCTCCGTTATCCTCTCGTACGCCCGCGGATGCTCGCCGCGGACGGGTTCATGGGGTGTCGACCGGGAGCGGGTGGCCCGGTCGGGGCTCACCGCTCCCGCGAGGCCGCCGCCGGTGGGGACGGGGACCTGCGGTGCGTCGTCGGGCTGGGGGGTGTTGCCCCGATGGCGGGTACGGCGGGGCGGTGGGTGTCCCGCCATCGGGAGTAGGAGGGGGCGCCCCGGCCGGAGCCGGGGCACCCGGTCGGTCAGGGGGCGGTGCCCCAGGCGAGGGCGCCGGCGACATAGGCCCCGACCTTGGAGGAGTCCGCGTACGCGGTGTTGGCGGCGCGGCTGTAGTCGTCGCTCTCGCTGAAGTTGGACCAGTCGCTCTTGTTGAGCCGCAGCTGGAGCTCACCGGTGGACGCGCCGGCGGCCAGGGTGCCCGCGCCGCCGGTGAACCCGACCTCCAGGTAGCGGTCGGCGCCCGTCTTCGGACTGGAGACGGCGACCACCGAGTGCGTGATGTTGGACGAGCCGAGCGCGGCGTAGTCGCAGTACGTGCCGAAGGTGCTCGCGCCACCGTCGGAGGAGAACCAGTACCGCAGCTTCACCGTCGACAGGTCGATCGGGGCGCTGCCGGTGTTGATCACCTGGAGGCCCATCCTGATCTGGTTGTCGGTGGCGGCGGAGTCCGTGTTCTTGTACTGGACCTTCACCGCGCCGGTGCCGGTCGAGCCGCCCGACTTCGTGGTGGCGGAGACCGAGGCCGACAGCGCCGAGGTGTTGCCGGCCGCGTCCCGGGCCGCGACCGCGTAGCTGTACGCGGTGGTCGCGGCGAGACCCGAGTCCGTGAACGTCGTGGTGGTGGCGTTCCCCGCCAGCACCCCGTTGCGGTACACGTCGTAGCCGGTCACTGCGGTGTTGTCGGTGGCGGCGGACCAGGAGAGCGAGACGCTGTTGGCCGTCGTCGCGGTCACGGTGAGGCCGGCCGGGACGGTCGGCGCCTGGGTGTCCCCGCTCGGCGTGCCGCCGCCCGCCACCAGCAGCTCCGCGTAGATCGCGAAGGCCAGCGCGAGCGCCGCCTGCGCCCAGAACCGGTGGTACGTGAAGGTGGGCGCGGCGCCGCCGTCCAGGTAGGCCTGCACCTTCGGCCAGTCCGGGTCCTTCTTGTACCAGCTGCGGATGCCGATGAAGGTCGACCCGGGCTTGACGGGGTCGCCGTTCGGCATCGTGCCCGACCAGCCGGCGGGGATGTACACCTCGTCGTCGAACCGGTTGTAGTCGCGCCGGACCTCCGGCACCGAGATGCCCTTGGTGGTGGTGTTCAGCGCCATCGCGTCCAGCAGCGCCTTGGCGAGCGCCGCCGCGTTCTGGTCACCCGACTTGGCGGCGTAGTAGGTGAGCGTCTTGACGTACGCGGCGCCCACACCGACGTCGTTGGCGTAGTCCACCACCGTGACGTGCAGACCCGCGTTGGTGCCGGGGGACGCCGCGTTCCAGGTGTCCGGCTGGCCCGACCAGTTGAGCGTCGAGGGGAAGCGGAAGCTGCCGTCGGCGCCCACCGTCGTCTCGGACGAGGCCCAGGCGACCCACTTGGAGAGCACGGCCTTCGCGGACGCGTTGCCCGTCTCGTGGTAGTACGCCGCGAGGCGCTCCATGCCCCACGCCTGGAAACCGAACCAGTTGTTGCTCGCCGGGTCGTGGTAGACCGGCTGCCAGTCGTACGCCATGCCGTAGAAGGTCGGCGTACCGGCCGGTGGCTTGCTGTAGCTGCCCTCCCAGCTGTTGGTGCAGCCGCCCGCGAACGCGCCCTCGCTCGACTGCAGCCAGGTCAGGAACTCCAGCTGCCGCGTCAGGCTCTTGGACCAGTCGCCCCTGGCCGTGGCCGACTTGGGGGTCAGCGCCGGTACGTTGGACAGCGCCCAGGCCGCCAGCGGGTTCTGGTAGCCCTGGTGGGAGGCGCTGTCACCGATGCGCCAGGCCCATCCGCCGCCGCTGCCGGCCGCGGCGCCGCCCCAGGCGTAGTACCAGGAGAGCAGGTAGTGCTGGGAGTCGCGGCCGGAACCGGCCGGGCAGGAGGCCGGGTCGGTGCAGTCGCCGACCCGCTTGAAGTACTTGTCGAACATGGCGTAGCGGAGGTAGTCGCCCATCTTGGCGGCCTTCGCCAGCGAACCCGCGACGTCGCTCGCCTTGCCCTGGGCGGTGGCCCAGCGGTACGCCCAGTAGGCGGCCTGCACCGCGCGGGCGTCGGCGTCCGGCGCGTTGGTGTACTTCCACTGCTTGGCGTAACTGGAATCGCCGACGAACAGATCGAGATAGCCGTTGGGGCCGCCGTACTTGAACAGGTCCGTGGTGGGCTGGGGGACCGTCTCCCACACCGATTCCTGCGCACCGCGCTGGTAGGTGTTGATGAAGGAGGCCCCGGCGCCCGGCCCGGACTCGCCGCCGGTGCCCGGCTTGTTGCCGTAGCCGTAGACGTTGTCCAGGTCCATCAGCCAGTGCATGCCGTAGACGTCCATCGTCCCGTAGGACGCGGCGAGTTCGGTGGCGAGCGGGTCCGCGCCGGACTTGACCGTGCCGTCCAGGGCGGAGGGATAGGCGCTCGGCAGCGGGTGCTCCGGCGCGTAGGTCGCGGGGGACGACGGGTTGTAGGAGTCGGCGGTCGACTGGTCCGCGTGCTGCGGAATGATCGTCTTCTCCGCCACCGCCCAGGCCGCGTTGAAGGGCGCCCAGTTGCCGGTCACCCTGCCGTACGCGGCCTCCAGCCACATCCAGAAGCTGACGGCCTCCGACGTCGTCTGGTGGCCGTGGTCGGGGGCCTCGACCATCAGGGTCTCGACGGAGTGGTACGGCAGGCCGTCCGGGCTGAAGTAGCCGTTGGCGGGCGCCTTGATCTTGGCGTACTGGGTCAGGAAGGCCTGGGTGTAGGGGTCGTCGGCCGCGGCCGCGAGGGTGTTGGAGCCGGAGGCCGTGCCGGCCGCCTCGGACGCGGGCTTGGCGACGGCGATGCCCTGCGCCATACCGGCGGCGAGGATGCTGCCACCCAGGGCACTGCTGAATGTTCTACGTGATATCGACACAAATCCTCCGCTGGCGGGTGTCGTTGGGGGAAGGAGGGGGTGAGGCGCGGGGGTGAAGCAGAGGGGTGAAGCAGAGGGGTGAAGCGGGGGTGGGTGACCAGGGGGGATGGTCGTTGAGCGGGGGAGCGGGGGGAGCGGTGGTGCGGGTGGTGCGGCCGGTCGAGCCGGGATCAGGGCGCGACGCCCCAGACCTGCTCACCGTCCACGTAGACGGCGATCCTCGGAGCGTCCGCGTACGAGGTGCCACTGCCGTGGCTGTAGTCGTCCGACTCGTCGAAGACGGACCAGTCCGACTTGTTCAGCCGCATCTGGATCTCGCCCGTCGAGGCGCCCGGGGCGAGGCTGCCGCTGCCGAAGCCCACTTCGAGGTAGTGGTCGGCGCCTGCCTTCGGGGTGTCCATGGCCACCACCCGGTGGGTCACCGTGTTGCAGCCGATCGGCGACCAGTCGCACCACGTGCGGTAGTCGGGAGCTCCACTGCCGGCGGTGAACCAGTACCGGAGGGTCACGTCCGACAGGCCGACCGCCGTGGTGCCGGTGTTCACCAGTTGGAGGCCGGGTTTGATCTGGTTGTCGCCCACCGACGAGTCGCTGTTGCGGTACTGCGCCTTGAGCGCCCCCGGGTCGCCGCCCTCCCCGCCGTCGTCTCCGCCGTCGTCCGCGCCGCCCAGTGCGGTGCGCACGGCGGAGAGGGCCGGCTTGGGCGCCAGGTTCTCGTCGTACAGGTTGGCCGCGCCCTGACCGGGGAACGTGCTCGGGACCCACGAGTACTTGTCCGTGTAGTCCCAGACCGTGATGCCGACGCACCGCTCGACCGCCAGGCAGGCCTCGACGACCTGCCGGTAGTAGCCGGACTGCGTGGTGGTCTTGGCGGCATCGGCGGGCAGCGCCATGCGCACGTCGAGTTCCGTGACGGCCACGTCGAGACCGAGGTCGGCGAACCGCTGCATGTTCGCCTGCATCTGGTACGGGAAGCCGTACTGGACGGCCAGGTGCGCCTGCATCCCGACCCCGTCGAGCGGCACGCCCTCGTCGAGGAGCTCGGTGACCAGGGTGTACATGGCGTCGCTCTTCGCGCCGAGCCCCTCGATGTTGTAGTCGTTGAGGTACAGCTTGGCGTCCGGGTCCGCGGCGTGGGCGGCGCGCAGCGCGGTGGCGATGTAGTCGCTGCCCATGGCGGTGTAGAAGGGGCTCGTGCGGAAGGTCCCGTCCTCGTTGAACGGCTCGTTCACCACGTCCCACGCGGTGACCGCGCCGCGGTAGTGCGTGGCCTCCTCGGTGATGTGACGGGTCATCGCCGCCTCGACCTGCGCCGACGGCAGAGCGCCCACCCAGCTCGGCAGCTGGCTGTGCCAGACGAGCGTGTGGCCGCGCACGGTCTGACCGTGCTGCGCCGCGAAGTCGGTGACCACATCGCCCTTGGCGAAGTTGAACTGGCCCTGGACGGGCTCGGTGGTGTCCCACTTCATGGAGTTGCCGGGGGTGATCTGTCCGAACTCGGAGCCCAGGATGGCCGTGTAGGCCGCGTCGGTCAGTTCGGGGTTGTCCGTGGCGGAGCCGAAGTACTTGCCCTGGGCGACGGCAAGTTCATGCAATGAGCCTTGCTGTGCGGCGATCGCCGTGCCCTGCTGGGCCGCCGTCGCCGGCCCACCCGTGAGGGCGAGTGCGAGGGTGAGGGCTCCGGCCAGAAGGGTCGGGATACCTCTGGCGCGGTCGTGCATGCAGCGCTTCATCGAGCTCATGACAAACGCCTTCCTCTGCCGGGCAGCGTGGAGCGTGGCGGGGCGCGACCGTGCCTCGCCACGCCCCCTTCATCACCTGGTGGTGGTGAAGGGGGTGAGTGGACTGTGCGGGGGTACCGGTGTGGGAGCGCTCCCAAGGTGGCGTGGCGTCGAGCACCTGTCAAGACTTGAAT
The DNA here is from genome assembly GCF_035953295.1 of Streptomyces sp. NBC_01335. Classification (GTDB taxonomy): domain Bacteria; phylum Actinomycetota; class Actinomycetes; order Streptomycetales; family Streptomycetaceae; genus Streptomyces. Next base: position 1,142,251 of record NZ_CP108370.1, on the reverse strand, counting down.
CACAACTGTCTTACGGGCGCGTTAACGCGACCACACCTTGAACGGGCTTTACCGCAGGTGGGATTGTCATCCGTCGAATAAATTCGACGCACACCGTCACTGTCGAATAAATTCGACGCGTGCCGTCATCCGTCGAATGAGTTCGACGTTCGCTGTCACCTGTCGAATGAGTTCGACGCCCGCTGTCACCCGTCGAACAAGTTCGACGCACACCGAGGAACGGCGGGACCTGCCGGGGGAGCGACGCCTTCCCCGTCGCGGGGCGAATGCCCGAGGAGGTGCGCGGCCCTGGTGCGGGACCGTTCGCATTCGCGTAACGGAAGGCCGTTCCGTACCTCGCCGGCGGCAGGGGGAGCGGGTCCGTCCGGTGGCACAGGGCGGGCCTCGGCGTCGGCTCGTGCGCGTCACGCGGGGCGCCGGGGGAGCCGGTGGCCATGGCGCGGTCATGACCTCCCACTGGTCACCCGGGTGGCGCGGCACCTCCGGGCCGGCCCTGCCCGTCAACCCGGCGGGGCCTCGCCCGGGTGAGGGAGCCGGTGGGCAGGGGGGCGTGGCCGGGGCGCGGCGATCGGCCGCTTGCGCCCGTTCCGTATCCGCACCTGCAAAGGTCACCCGGCCGGCACACGCTCGTCGTTCACCTCCCTGGGCCCGGGGCCCCTGCTCCGGGCCCCGCGGTCGGCTGCCGTCCTCGTCGCCCTGCCGGAGCCTCAGGGCTGCCCTTCGGCGGGGCGGATCGGCGACTTCCCCCTCGTGATGTCAACAGCTGCCAGGTTCGTGTTCAGCGGTCATGAAGGACAATGCCGGGATGTCTCTGCCGAGAATCCGTGTCGCCGCGTACGTGGTCCGTCATCGCGCCGCTCCCGAGTTGCTGGTGTTCGACCATGTAGGCATGCCGGAAGCAGGTACCCAGGTCCCCGCAGGAGGGGTCGAGGCAGGCGAGGAGCTGGACGCAGCGGTCCGGCGGGAGGTCGCCGAGGAATCGGGGCTGCTGACTACGGGGCCAGTCAGGCAGATCGCTGTGGAGGACAAGCCCCACCCCGACACAGGACAACCACGGCGAACCAGTTTCTTCTACCTCCAAGCCCCCGATGACACCCCTGACGCTTGGGTCCATGAGGTCCACGGCGACGGTGATGATGCCGGCCTCACGTTCGGCTGCAGATTCCTTCCCCTTCCCCTCGAACGACCTCTGGCCGATGATCAGGACGTTTGGTTGGACCGCATCGACTCTCGCTGGCTCACGGCTACCAGAAGAGTTCGGTAGCGCGTGCCTGCCGAGCCGGCCCCACGTGCGCAGAAGTCGGGGCGCTCCAGCTGCTGCGGCGCGAGGAACGAGGAACAGCGCTTCTGCAGCCGTCGGTCGCCCATGCTGAGGATCGCGGCCGGGGTCTGGTGGGCCGTCAGCGGGACGACGGGCCCCTTCTTCGTCACGTCCGGGGTTCGCCCGAGCGCGGGAGGAAGAATTCCAGGAGAGCCCCTGGGCTCCACCGATCCTGCACACGACCAGTTCGGACCCACCAAGAAGGTAGGACGGACAGCTCCTTGCGATCATGGTCGGGTGAGCGACCGACGCGCGAAGGGCCTGGGCACCATGACAGAGAAGAACTCCCGCACTCCCGGCGAAGAGGCTGCTCGCGGCGGTGCCCCGCTCGCTGCTCCGGTCGGCGGTGCTCCGGACGGCCGTGCTCCTGTCGGCGGTGCTCCCGTCGGCGGGGCTCCCGTCGTCCTGAGCGACGCGCCCGGCTCGTTCCCCCGGGGTGTACTGGCCGAGCGCCACCCCGCTCTCATCCGGCAGGTACGGGACGCCTTCCCGTACGGCCGCCGGCAGCACGAGGCCCTCGACGCCCTGCTGGACGAGATCGCCGACGACGTCGTCGGACCGCTCGACCCCACGGACCCCGACCACGAGCACTGGGCGGCTTGGGGCGAGGAGTACTTCGGGGGCTCCTGGTACGCCGCCCCGTTCCTGTGGGCGGAGAACTACTTCTACCGCAGGCTCCTCGACGCCGTCGGGTACTTCGGTCCGGGGCCGTGGCGGGGAGTCGACCCCTTCGCACCGTTCAAGCGGGCCGAACTGCGGGGCGAGGCGGTCGAGGAGGAGCTGCGGTCCCTGGACGCGCTCGCCGACGCCCCGGCCGATCAGCGGGGCACGGCCCTCCTGGGCGCCTCGCTCTGGGGCAACCGCGCTGACCTCGGCTTCCGCATCTCGGCGGGGGAGCCGGCGGCGGATGATGCCGTGGCCTCGGCGTTGGTCGCCGACGACAGCGCCGTGCTGTGGCGGCTCCTGCCCGCCGGTGCCCCGGCCACCGTGGCCGTGGTGGCCGACAACGCGGGACGCGAGCTGATCCCCGATCTCGTCCTCGTCGACCACCTCCTCGAACACGGGCGTGCCGAACGGGTCGTGCTCTACGTCAAACCCTCCCCGTACTTCGTCTCCGACGCCATGACCGCCGACGTGGTCGACTGCCTGCGCCGTCTCGTCGAGGCACCCGGCGAGGCGGGCCTGACCGGCGGCCGGCTCTGGAAGGCCATGGCCGCCGGGGAGCTGGAGGTCCGTACCCACCCGTTCTTCTGCGCCCCGTTCGGGTACGAGGAGATGCCCGAGGACCTGCGGCAGGAGTTCGCGGGCGCCGCGCTCACCATCCTGAAGGGGGACCTCAACTACCGCCGCCTGGTGGGCGACCGGCGGTGGGAGGCGACCGTGCCCTTCGCCGGTCTCACCGCGCACTTCCCGGGGGCCGTCGCGGCGCTGCGGACGCTGAAGTCCGACGTCGTCGTGGGCCTGGAGCAGGACATGCTGGACGCCCTCGAAGCGTCCGGGACCGCCTGGCGTACGAGCGGCACGCACGCGCTGGTCCAGGTGCGGCCGTAGGGCGTGTCGTCGAAAGGCCGTGGTTCGGCCGGATCCCGGCGGTGGTGGTCGTTCACCCGCACCCCGGCGGTGGCCGTGGTTCGCCTGAGCCCGGGAGGCGGCGCTCCGAGACGCGCCCCATGGCTGGACGGGTCCGGGCAGAGGAGAGGTGGAGTGCGAAGGGGTGGGGCCCGGCCTCCGGTTGACGAACGGTGAACGTGGGGCGGCGCATGCGGCTTGATCCCGAGCTCCGTCAGAGGCGTACCGACCAGCGCGCGCAATCGACTGGCGGGTTACAACAAGGCCCAGGTCTATGCCACGAGCGTGGGCCTCCCCGCGAGGACCGGTCAGAGTGTTTCCTATTCCGTGATTCCGAAGTACCGATCCGCGGGCAGTGAAGTTCCCTATGAATTCGTCATGTCGGCGCGTGGGTACTACAGTTCAGGAATGTCGGGTCACAGCAGAGATCTGATTGTGCCCAACACCTACGGAGTGGCAGGGGTGAACCTCGCTGACGTGGTCAAGTAATGACAGGATGAAACGTCTGGCGGACTCGGTCGCTCCGCCTGGTCGGGGTGGCAACCAGGTCGACTGGGATTCGGCCCATGCTGAGAACGGGCATCGGTTCCCGAGTGACTACCGCCTGTTCATGGAGGTTTACGGGCAGGGTTGCTTCGACGGCTTCCTGGGTGTCGAGCCGCCGGTGCAGGAGGTCTATCCACTGGACGAGGGCGCGACGATCCGGGGACGGACCGCCGACGCGTTCGAGACGGCGGAAGCGGCGGAGTACGACCAGCCCGAGTTGTTGACCGCCTGGGGATTGACCACCGAGTCCGATCTGCTCTGCCGGCGTACCGATTCGGCCGACCCCGAGAAGTGGACCGTCGCCCTCTGGCGGCTTCAGTACGACTCCTGGGAGCACTTCGAATGCGGGATGGTCGAATTCCTCTGCCGTTACACCGAGCGTGATCTTGCGGAGATCTGGACATTCGATCTTGCCTATGACGGATGTCGCTTCGTTCATGACCGCGACCTCAAGAATGCCGTCTTGAGCGGAACCGATCCGTGGGACCGCGAACCGTTGCCGGGAATCTGACGTTCACCGTTCTCGTGCGGCGTCCGGCATACGGCCGGCGTTGGGACAGCGGATGTGCGGGCGCCCGCCCGACTGGGCTGCGGCCCGGGCCGTGGCACGGGCCCGGGGTGGTGTGTTCAGCCCGCGAGCAGAAAGAACCAACCTGTGAGACTCCACCTGCCCCGGCGGCCCTGGCTGACCCTGGGCGCCGTGGTACTGGCCGCCGCGGCCGTGTCCGGCGCTCTGGTGTGGTTCCTGAAGCCGGGCCCGGATGCGGCCTTCCGCGCACCGGAGCCGGTGTCGCACGCCGACACCGCCACCCGCACCTGTTTCCTGACCTCCGTGGACGCGGATCCCACCGGAATCCGGGAGCGGATGCGCAGGACGGCGGAAGCGAGCGGTTCGCACACGGTCGTGCAGCGTTACCAGCTGCCCGCGGGTGCGGACCCCGTCGCATACGTGAACGCCCTCGTCCAACTCCGCTGTTCCACCGTCGTCGTCACGGGGAGTGCCGCACGTTCGGCTGTCGCCTCCCGTCTTGCTGATGGCCCGGTTCCCGACGTCCGCTTCGAGGTCGTCGACGAGCGCCTGCCGCACGGTGCGACACAGGGGGTGGCGTCGACCCCGGTTTCTCCCTCGGCGAGTTCCCCGGCCTCGTCGGCCTCGTCGACGGGTCGGCCGTAGGACGTTCGTACGGGCCGGGTCTCCCGGCCGTGGGCCGGGAGGTGCCGCGTCGTCGGAGGGACGCGGTGATCCCGATCCGGTGGTGGGGTTCTGACGTCTCTGGTTGGCTGGGGCGCTGATCGGCGGTGCGGAGCCCGGGCGTCCGACTGGGGGAGCGGCCGCTGGGAGTGGGGCGCACGGAAAGGCGGGGGTCGAGAGATGGATTCGGACCGGCGGACGGAGAGCGCGATGGCGGACCCGTCCGTGGCCGGCCCGCCCGTGACGGACGTACGCATGACGACCGCCCCCATGGTGACGGTCGGCATCGACCTGGCCGGCTACACCGGAACGACCGGGGTCTGCCGCGTGACCTGGACGGAGCGACCTGCCGTCGAACTCCTCGACGGCAGGAACGACGACGACCTGCTGGCGGCGATGCGGACCGCCGACCGGACCGGCCTGGATTCGCCCGTCGGCTGGCCGGTGGAGTTCATGTCCCTGCTCACCGCCCACCGGGCGGGTACGGAACTGCCCGAACGGTCCTGGTACGCGCCGCACTCGGACGGTCGCGAGGGGCTGAGCCGGTTCACCCACCGGCTGACCGACGACGTGGCGTGGAAGCGCACGGGGGCGGGGAGGCAACGGCCGCTCTCGGTCGCCGCCGACAAGCTGGGCGTCGTCGCCATGCGCGCGGTGAATCTCCTGGAACGCCTGGCGGGTGCGGGGCCCGCCGTCCCACGGGACGGCTCCGGTCCGGTCGTGGAGGTCTATCCGGCGTTCGCGCTGATGCAGTGGGGGCTTGCGAGCAAGGGCAGTTACAAGAAGTCCACGCCTGCCGCGCTCGCCGCGCGGGCCCAGATCCTCGCCGGTCTCGCGGACGGCTTGGGCCTCGACCTCGGCGAACGTGTGCGGGAGCGGTGCACGCGCAGTGACCACGACCTGGACGCCCTGATCGCGGCGGTGGTCGCTCGGGCGGCGGCGTGCGGGATGACCCACCCGCCGGTATCCGGCGAGGAGCGTGCCATGGCCGAGGTGGAGGGCTGGATGCACCTGCCCCGGAGGGACTGCCCGCTTCCCGCCGTTCGGGTCGGGGCAGGGAGCCGCGAGGCGTACCGCACCGTACCGTCGCCCTCGGTCTGAAGGCTTTCGGGTGGGGCCGGCGGATCGCGCACGATCCGCCGGCCCCGCTCAACCGGTCGTCGTCCAGGCCGACTGACCGGTCAGTCGAACTCCTCGATGTACTCCTCCGGCGGGCCGAGTTCGGGGCGGTCCCGCAACTCGACCTCGTCGCCCAGCTGTTCCAGTTCGAGAACGGTGACGGTGTTCTCGCCCGACCGCAGCAGCGGCGCCGGGCAGTACAGGGTGACCTGGGGCCCGATCTCCCAGTAGCGTCCGAGCAGGAAGCCGTTGACCCAGACGAAGCCGCGCCGTGAACCCGGCAGCGCGAGGAAGGTGTCCGCCGGCGTGTCGACGTGGAGCCGGGCGACGGCGAACCCGGTGGTCGGTGTACCCGGGCCGATGGCCTGCGTACCGGCGCCGGAGGCGGGCGCGGAAGCAGGCTCGGTGGCGGAGCCGGAGGCAGGCGCGGTAGCGGTGGCGGAGCCGGAGGCAGGCTCGGTGGCGGAGGCAGGAGCGGTGCCGCCGGTGGCGGGCGCGGGGCCGGTGGCGAGCGCCTCGGAGAGTTCCGCGTCGGACCACTCCTGGAGCGCGACCGGCGCGCTCTCCCAGCCCTGCACCGTGCGCCGGTCCACCAGGACCGGGCCGAGCAGGCCCTTGTGCCCGCCGACGGTCGGCCCGTAGTTGATCCGGCCGAGGTTCTCGACCACGACCTCCAGCTTCACGGTCGCCCCGGTTCCGGCCACGGGCAGTTCACGGGAACCGGCGTCGGCGATCCCGAGGAAGACGCCGTCGACGAAGACGAGGGCGCGGTCACGCACGTCGGTGAGGGTCAGCTGGTGCGTGCCCGCCGGGATGCGCGGGTGCGCGGTGTACAGCACCATGCCCGCGTCCAGCCCGAGTTGCTCGAACGTGGCGGGGCGCGGGGCGGTGCTGGTGGTCGTGGGCTCCACGGCGCGCAGGCCGGGGAGAAGGCCGGCCCGGTGCGTGAGCGGGACGCGGGCGGGCGGGAGCGTCGGCAGCCGTTCGGGCGAACGGAGGGGGCCCTCGGCGCCGAGCGCCTCGCGCATGGCGAAGAACTTGGGGGTGAGCGTGCCGTCCTCGGCGATCGGCGCGTCGGAGTCGTAGCTGGTCACGATGGGTTCCAGTCGGCCGTCCGACTCGTTGGCACCCGCCCACAGACCGAAGTTGGTGCCACCGTGCGCCATGTAGATGCTCACGCTGCCGCCGTCGGCGACGATGCCGCGCAGGGTGTGCACCGCGCTCTCCACGCCGCGTACGTGGTGCTTCTTGCCCCAGTGGTCGAACCAGCCGTTCCAGAACTCGGCGACCAGGAAGGGCTCTTCGGGGCGTCGGCCCGCGAGGAGCGTGCGGGCGGCCTCGGGCTTGGAGCCCAGGGTGGCGGCCATCAGGGTGCCCGGCAGCGAGCCGCCGTCCAGCATGAGCTCGGTGGGGCCGTCCGCCGTGAACAGCAGCTCGGTGATGCCCCGTTCGGTCAGGGCCTCGCGACTCCAGCGCATGTAGGCGTGGTCGTCGCCGTAGCTGCCGAACTCGTTCTCCACCTGCACCGCGACGACCGGCCCGCCCTCGGACGCCTGGAGCGCCGCGATGCGGGGGATCAGGTCGTCGAACCAGGTGCCGACGGCCGAGGTGAACAGCGGGTCCGAGCTGCGCAGGGCGAGGTCGCGGCCGGTGATCCAGCCGGGCAGACCGCCGTTGGACCACTCCGCGCAGATGTAGGGGCCGGGCCTGACGATGACGTCGAGGCCCTCCTCTCCCACCGTGCGGATGAAGCGTTCGAGGTCCCGCCAGCCGTCGAAGCCCGGCACCCGGTCCTCGCGCGGCTGGTGGAAGTTCCAAGCCACGTACGTGTCGATGGTGTTGAGCCCGAGATCGGCGATCCGGCGGATGCGGTCCCGCCAGAGATCGGGATGAACCCGGAAGTAGTGCAGCGCTCCCGACAGAATGCGGTGCGGAACGCCGTCGCGGTACATGCGGCCTTCGCGCCAGGACAGAGCGGCGGTGGCGGGGCCCGCCGTCGCATCGTCCGTGGGGCGTGCCGAGGGGATGTGTGTCGTGGGCGACTCAGTCACGGCGCGAGCGTATGTTATCGATGACATGTATAACAAGCTTGGTAGAGTCCAGCAGCCGATCCCGGAGGACGGAGCGTCTTGAGCGAGGACATCTCTTGAACGAGGACATCGCGAGGCCGAGACAGCCGAGCATGGCCGACGTGGCCCGGATCGCCGGAGTTTCGGCGCAGACGGTGTCACGCGCGCTGCGCGGTTCGCCGAACGTCACCCCCGACACCAACCGGCGCGTGCTCGCGGCGGTTGAGCAGGTCGGTTATCGCTTCAACAGCGCCGCCAGGGCGCTCTCTTCGGGCCGCAGCCACACCATCGGGCTCGTGCTGCTGGAGTCCGGCGGGTACTACTCGCGCTCGGCGGTCACCGCCGGTGTCGAGTCGGCCGCCGGCGCGGCGGGGTACGCGGTGAGCATCGCCACCATCGCCGGGCTCGACGCCGGCCTGATGGAACGGTCCCTGGCCAAACTCGCCGACCAGGGCGTCGACGGTCTGGTGATCGCCGTGCCGCTCCTCTCGGTGACGCAGAAGATAGAGGACCTCACCCGGGAGATCCCGACCGTCACCCTCGACGGGTCGCGGACGCAGGGGGCCCGGGTGCTCGGCATCGACCAGGCGGAAGCGGGCCGGCTGGCCACCCAGCACCTGCTCGACCTGGGACATCGCCAGATCTGGCACATCGCCGGACCGGACGAGTGGATCGAGGCGCGCCGGCGCCGCCAGGGCTGGCAGGAGTGCCTGGACGCGGCCGGGATCGAGCCGCCGACCCCCCTGGAGGGGGACTGGTCGCCCGACTCCGGGTACCGGCAGGGGCAGATCATCGCGATGATCCCCGAGGTCACCGCGGTCTTCGTCGCGAGCGACGAGATGGCGTTCGGGGTGATCCGGGCCCTGCGCGAACGCGGCCGGTCGGTGCCCGACGACGTCTCCATCGTGAGCGTCGACGACATCGCGCTGGCGGCCTACTGCGCGCCGCCCCTGACGACCGTCCGGCAGGACTTCTACGGGTACGGCGCGGCGGCCGTCGCGCTGCTGCTCCAGGGGGAGGCCGACGTCGAGGACTCGGCCGTCACCGCGTCCCTGTCCGTACGCGGCTCCACCGCACCGCCGCGCCAGGGGTGAGGCCGGGGCTCCGGCCCCGGCCATGCCTGTTCAACCTCTTCGCCGTGATGGGGCGGGGATATCCCGAACATCCTGTTCGCCCAGGCTTCGTGGGGCCCGGCGCCCGCCCGGCCCCGCCCATTCATCCCGCTCGCGCCTGGTTCGCGTCGGTTCGGCGTCGGTTCAGGGTGGGCGCGTACGAAAAAAGTCACAGGCGTTCGTGCGGCATCCCGTGCGTGCGCGCGCGACCGCGTCCGCACGTCCTGGCGCATCGCTGGAACTCCCTTGTGCGCGCCGGGCGCTGACGCCTGATCGCACCCCGGCCGGCCCGTGTCCGAGGCGCCGAGCGGGCCGGACGCGGCGGTCCACATGGCCTCGATGTGAGCCCTTCGCCGAATCGACCTCATCTGACCCCTTGCGCCGTCATGTGATCGATGCCATCGTACGCACCATGTTATCGGTGCCACCGTAACAACGCCGGATCAACGAAGATCCAAGTCCGGCTCTGCGGTGGCGCGGCGCCGGGCGACGCGGCCCCCGACAGGGGCCATGGCCGGCCCGCTCTGCCACTCGCAGTCAGATGGGCAACTTGTCCCCGGGAAGGACCCCCAATGAGGAGATCGCTCGCCTTTGCAGGCACCGCTGTGACGGTGCTCGGGCTGCTCGCCACCGGATGTTCGGGAGGCGGCGACAGCGCGGACTCGGGCAAGACGACCCTCAAGGTCGCAGCCCTCGAAGGCGGCTACGGCCGGGACATGTACACGCAGGTCATCAAGGCCTACGAGGCGGCGCACCCGGACGTCGACGTCCAGCTCCAGATCTCGAAGAGCATCGAGGACGAGATCACCCCGAACATGAAGGCCGGCAAGTACCCGGACGTCGTGGTGCTCGGCCAGGGCCGCAAGGCCGCCCTCACCGAGACCCTGGTCAAGGACAAGGCCGTGGAGGACCTCACCCCGGTCCTCAAGGCGAAGGTCCCCGGCGAGACCAAGACGGTCGGCGACAAGCTCACCCCGGGCATCGTCGGCAACCTGAACACCAACCCGTACGGCACGGACAAGACGTACCTGATGCCGATGTACTACGCGCCGACGGGTCTCTTCTACAACCAGGCCCTCTTCAAGAAGAACGGCTGGGAGACCCCGGCCACCTGGGACGACATGTTCGCGCTCGGCGACAAGGCGAAGAAGGCGGGCATACCCCTCTTCACCTACCCGACCGCCGGCTACCTCGACTCGTACTTCTTCGCGCTGCTCGCCGACGTCGGCGGGGAGCAGTTCTACACCGACGTCATGACGTACAAGAAGGACGTCTGGAAGACGCCGAACGCGAAGAAGGCGCTCGACATCACCACCAAGCTGCTCGGCTACGCCGCGCCGACCACCGTCGGCTACGCCAACGAGCAGGACTTCACCAAGAACCAGCAGTCGATCCTGGACAACAAGGCGCTGTTCATGCCGAACGGCACCTGGATCACCGGTGAGATGGCGGACGCCCCGCGCGCCGACGGCTTCACCTGGGGCCTCACCCCGCTCCCGGCCGTCACCACCGGAGCCAAGCGCTACCTGACGACCTCGGTCGAGTCGGTCTGGGTCCCCAGCGCCGCGCAGCACAAGGACGCGGCGAAGGACTTCGTCGCCTACCTGTACTCCGACGAGGCCGCGAAGATCTTCGCCAAGTCGAACGCGATCCAGCCGATCCAGGGCATCGCCGACAACCTGACCGGTGAGAGCGCCTCGTTCTACAAGCTCTACGAGGACCCGTCGGTCTCCGCACTCGTCGGCGGCTTCGCGAGCACCTCGCCGGTCGAGGGCGTCGACATCAAGTCCACGCTCTTCGACACCGCCAACAGCATCATCAGTGGCGACACCACCGAAGCGAAGTGGCAGTCCGCGCTGAACGAGGCCAGCGAGAAGCTGCGCCAGGCGGGCAACTGATGTGCCCGGCGGCGACCCGGCCGACCCGGGTCGCCGCCGGCGCCTCCATCGGCCGGGAGACCTTCCCGGCCCCCTCAGGACTGCCTCGTACGACCGAAGGACCGGCACGGTGACGACCCTTTCCACCCCACCCCAAGACTCAGCGGACCCCGTATCGAAAACGCGCGCTTCCGCCGGTGAATCCCGGCGCGGCAAGGCGTCCCCGGCGCGCCGGTCCGGCCACACCCGTTTCGTGCTCGCCTGCCTGCTTCCCGCGCTGGTGCTCTTCGCGGTGTTCATGGTCTACCCGACCGTGAACGTGTTCCGGATGTCGCTCTACACCTGGAGCGGCTTCTCCCCGGACATGAAGTTCGTGGGGCTGGACAACTTCCGCCACCTCATCGACGACGAGCAGTTCGTGCGCGCGTTCCAGAACACGGTGACGCTGCTGGTCGTCGTCACCGCGGTGACGATGGGGATGGGCCTGTTCCTCGCCGCGATCATGACGCGGCAGAAGCTGCGCAGCCGCAACTTCCTCCGGTTCGTCCTCTACATCCCGAACGTGCTCTCCGTGGTCGTGATCGCGGCGGTCTTCTCCGCCATCTACGACCAGAACAACGGTCTGCTCAACAGCATGCTGCGGCTGGTCTCCCTCGACAGCTGGCAGCAGGTCTGGCTCGGCGACCAGAAGGTCGTGCTCTACTCCGTCGGCATCGCGATGGTCTGGCAGTCCCTGGGCTACTACATGGTCCTCTACATGTCGAGCATGTCGAGCATCCCCGAGGAGCTGTACGAGGCCAGCGGGCTCGACGGTGCCTCCGCCACCCGGCAGTTCTTCTCCATCACGATGCCGCTCATCTGGCAGAACCTGCGGACCTCGCTGACCTTCTTCATCATGAGCGCGGTCAACCTCAGCTTCGTGCTGGTCCGCGCGATGACCGGCGGCGGTCCCGACAGCTCCTCCGAGGTCCTGCTGAGCTACATGTACAAGCAGGCGTACACGAACTCCTCGTACGGCTACGGCATGGCCATCGGTGTCGTCATCTTCGCGTTCTCCTTCCTCGTGTCGCTCCTGATGAGCCGGGCGACCAAGCGCGAGCCCCTTCAGTTCTGAGGACAGACACCATGACCGTGATCAACACACCCCGCCCTCCCGCCGCCCGCTCGCGGATCGGCCGCGTACTCACGTACGTGCTCGTCATCGCCCTCGCCCTCGCCATCGCGGTGCCGGTCGCCTGGGTGCTGCTCGCCTCGCTGAAGAAGAAGAGCGAGTTCTTCGGCAGCCCCTGGACGCTGCCCGAGGGACTGCGCCTGCAGAACTACGTCGACGCGTTCACCGACGCGCACATGGGCCAGTACTTCGCGACCTCGGTGTTCGTCACCGTGCTCGGCCTCGTCCTGGTCCTCGCGGTCTCCGTGCCGGCCGCGTACGTCATCGCCCGGTACGAGTTCAAGGGCAAGGGCTTCGTCGAACTCCTGCTGCTCGGCGGGCTCTTCGTCAACGTCAACTACATCGTCGTCCCGATCTTCCTGATGCTGGTCGACTGGGACAAGGCGCTCGTCGACGTCTTCCCCGGCGGGTTCTTCCTCGACAACCCCTCGGTGCTCTCGCTCGTCTACGCGGCCACGTCGATCCCGTTCACGATCTACCTGCTCACCGCGTACTTCCGGTCCATCCCGGTCGCCTACGAGGAGGCCGCGTCGATCGACGGGGCGTCCCGGTTCCGGATCATGACCCGGATCATGCTGCCGATGGCCCGGCCCGCGATCACCACCGTGATCCTGTTCAACTTCCTCGCCTACTGGAACGACTTCATCATCTCGCTGACCCTGCTTCCCGGCGAGGGAAAGACCGTCCAGGTCGGCCTGCTCAACCTGTTCACGGCACAGAAGGCGGCGGCGGACTACGGACGCCTGTACGCCGGCATGGTCATCGTCATCGTCCCCGTCCTGATCGTCTACGCCTTCATCCAGAAGCGGCTCATCGAGGGCATGGCATCCGGCGGCGTCAAGGGCTGACGGGCCCACAGCGACCGGGCCCGAGCGGCCCGGTGGAAGGAAAACCCACATGAAGGACTCGACGCGTACGGCGCTGCTCGTCGGCGTGCGCACGCTCGTCGCGGCGGCCTGCGTGGCGCTCGTCGTGGTGGAGCGCAAGACGATCGGCTGGGGACACCTCGGCATCATGCTCCTCGCGCTGGCCGGGCTGATGGCCCTGCTCGCCTCGTACAACCGGAGGTACCAGTGACCACCGCCGCCGCGCCCGCACGGGCGCTCGCCGAGATCCGGCCCAGTGAGCGGCAGCTCGCCTGGCAGGAGATGGAGTTCTACGGCTTCATCCACTTCGGCATGAACACGATGACCGACCGGGAGTGGGGCGAGGGACACGACGCCCCGGCCCTCTTCGACCCGGCCGGCCTCGACGCCGACCAGTGGGTGGCCTCGCTCAAGAGCGCGGGAATGACCGGCGTCATCCTCACCTGCAAGCACCACGACGGCTTCTGCATGTGGCCGAGCGACGCCACCGACTACTCGGTCGCGTCCTCGCCGTGGCGCGGCGGCAAGGGCGACGTCGTCGCCGAGGTCGCCGACGCCGCCCGACGGCACGGCCTGAAGTTCGGCGTCTACCTCTCCCCGTGGGACCGCACCGAGGCGTCCTACGGCTCCGGAAGCGCGTACGACGACTTCTACGTCGCTCAGCTCACCGAACTGCTCACCCGCTACGGCCCGGTGTTCTCCGTGTGGCTGGACGGCGCGAACGGCGAGGGCCCCAACGGCAAGCGCCAGGTCTACGACTGGGAGCGCTACTACGCGGTGGTCCGCGAGCTCCAGCCGGACGCGGTGATCAACGTGTGCGGCCCCGACGTCCGCTGGTGCGGCAACGAGGCCGGCGAGACCCGCCCCGACGAGTGGAGCGTGGTCCCGCGCGCCCTCCAGAACGCCGAGCGGACCGCCTCCGTCTCGCAGCAGGCGGACGACGGCGCGTTCTCCCGCCTCGTCCGCAGCGACGACCGCGACCTGGGCAGCCGGGCCGCGCTGGCCGGCCACGAGTCGGACCTGGTCTGGTACCCGGCCGAGGTCAACACCTCGATCCGCCCCGGCTGGTTCCACCACACGGCCGAGGACACCGAAGTCCGCTCGGCGGACGAGCTGTTCACCATCTACCGGCGTGCCGTCGGCGGCAACTCCTGCTTCCTGCTGAACGTCCCCCCGGCCGCGGACGGACGTCTGCGGGACGCCGACGTGGCGGCGCTCGGCGGACTCGGCCGGCGCATCGAGGAGTTCCGCTCCCGCCGGATCGGGGCGAGCGCGACGGTCACCTCCGGCGCCCCCGGAGACGTCGCCACCGCCTGGCCCGGCAAGGCGAAGGCGCCCTGGCGCCCGGACGGCACCGACACACGCCCCACCGTGACCCTCACCTTCGGCGGGCCCCGCCTGATCGAGGCGGTCGTGCTCGGCGAGGACATCACCCAGGGCCAGCGCGTCGAGCACGTCGTCGTCCGGGGCGGCCGGGGCGGCGAGTGGACCACGCTCGCCGAGACGCGCGCGGTGGGCTACCAGCGCATCCTGACCTTCCCGGCCGCCGAGGTCGACACGGTCGAGTTCGCGATCACCGCGACCCGGGACACCCCCGTCGTCGCCCGCGTCGCGGCGATCGGGGCGGGTTCGTGAAGGGCGCGGCGCCCGGCACACGGGCGCCGCGCCCCCCGGCGGGCTCCCGCAAGCCCGGCTCCGGCAAGCCCGGCTCCCGCAAGCCCGGCTCCGGCAAGCCCGGCTCGGGCAAGCCGGCCGCCGCGCGCGGCACCGGTGCCGCCGCCCGTACGGCACCGGCACCGCCGCGCCCGTCGCGGCGGACCCTCGCCGCGGTGACCGGCGCCGTACTCGCCGTCGTCGCGGTGGTCGTCGCGACGGTGACGATGTCCGGCGGCCACCGCGGAGACGACGTCGCCACCCTGGGCGGGCGCCCGGTCACCCGCGAGGAACTCCTGTTCCACATGGGACGCCTCGCCCCCACCGTGCAGAACGAGCTGACCACCACCTACCACCTGGCCACCCCGTTCAGCTGGAACGCGAAGGCGGGGGCGAAGACCGCTCTCCAGCGCCTGGAGAGCAGCGCGTTCGACGAGATCCGCGAGGACCGGGCCACCCTCGTCCTCGCGCGGCAGCAGGGTCTCGTCGACTCCGTGGACTTCGCGGACATCTCCGCCGAGCGCACGGCGGAGAACGAGGCCCGCGCCCAGGCGGTCCAGGCCGGACAGACGGTCTACGGGGTCACCGACTTCTCCCCCGAGGAGTACTACACCCACCGGCTGACCGAACTCGCCACCAGCCTCAAGGACCTGCTCAGCAAGGACGCCGCAGGCCCGCTCCACGTCACCGACGCCGAGGTCCGCCAGGCCTTCGACGCGGACCCGGACTCCTGGAGCGCCAACGCGACCACGTACGCGTACACGCAACTCGTGGTCCAGGTGCCGGACGGCGCCCCCGCGGACTTCGCCGCCGGCCTCCAGCGCCGGGTGAAGGCCGCCGGGCACCTGTCGGCCGTCACCGGGGTGCCGGACGCCGAGCTCACCACCGGCACCTACGGCGGCACCGGCTCGACCGGGCTGAGCACCCACGACCAGGACCTCGTCTCCGTGCTCGGGGACCTCCACCGGGGCCAGGTCTCCGGGCCCGTCAAGGGCACCGGCCAGATCACGTACTACCAGCTCGACAGCGTGAAGACCGACAAGGACAAGGCGTTCACCGAGTACTCCCAGCGGATCCGCCAGTCGCTCGTCGAGAAGAAGTACGCCACCTACCTCCAGCGCCGGGCCGACGACGCCTCGATGCACGTCGACAGCTCGGCGGTGGCCGCCATCAACGCGAAGGACGTGCAGCAATGAGACCTGCCGACATCGGCCCGCCCGCCGACGAGGCGTCGGTGAAGCGCCCGTGGCTCACCACGCGGACGGTTCGCACCGGCCTCGCCTCCGTGCTCGCCGCGCTGCTCGTGGGGTCGCTCGCCCCGGCCGCGCACGCCGCGAGCGAACCGAAGCACGCCGCCGCTCCCGCCCCCGCCGCCGGCAAGTCCTGGCCCGGCAACAAGCACAACGCGACGGGTGGCAAGGACTACTACATCGACGCCACGCTCGGCCACGACACCGCGGCCGGCACCTCGCCGAAGAACGCCTGGCGCAGCCTGGCCAAGGCGAACGCGACGACGTTTCTGCCCGGCGACCGCATCCTGCTCAAGGCCGGCGAGCAGTGGCAGAACGAGCAGCTGTGGCCGAAGGGCTCCGGCAGCGCGGGCAAGCCGATCACCATCTCGGCGTACGGCGACAAGCGCGCCGGCCGGCCCTACATCGCCACCAACGGCCAGGTGCCCAGCCCGTTCAACGCCGACGGCACGAAGAACCCGCAGACCGTCGGTCTGACCGGCGCCATCGTCCTGCGCAACCAGCAGTACTGGGACATCGACAACGTCGAGCTGTCCAACGACGACGACTTCGCCACGGACATCACCAAGGGCAGTTACGTCCGCGACGGCATCATGGTCTCGATCAACGCCGACCTGTTCCCGGACGGCGCGGACACGGTCATGGACCACTTCCGCATATCGGACATCTACGTCCACAACCTCGACGGCCCGAGCAGCTGGCAGAAGATCCACTACGGTGCGGTCGACTTCCAGGTCTTCGGCAGCAAGAGCTACAAGGCGTACCCGGCCGGCGGATACCACTTCAGCGACGTCCGGATCGAGAACAACACCTTCGAGAACGTCGAACTGCACGCGGTGCAGTTCGCGTTCAACTGGTTCGCCGCCGACAGCGCCGACTCCGGCCAGTACGACGAGGCCGGCAAGTGGCACGAGGGCTGGGAGCAGCTCTGGGTGCGCACCCGCGACCTGTACAGCCGTGACGTCTACATCGGCCACAACTACGCCAAGAGCATCGGTCAGGGCGCCTTCCAGCTCGCCGACTCCCAGCGGATGACGGTCGAGTACAACGAGGTCAACGGCTTCCTGGAGCGCTACAACGCGGTCTCCTGCGGTCTCTACCTGTGGGCCGGCGCCGACTCGACCATGCAGTACAACGAGGTCTACGGCGGTCCGGACAACGAGTACGACGGCACCCCCTGGGACCTGGAGTACACCAACTTCAACGTCACGTACCAGTACAACTACTCGCACGACAACGCCGCGGGCTGGATGGCCTACATGGGCAACAGCTCCAACTCGGTGGCGCGTTACAACCTCAGCGTCAACGACAACGGCGTGCTCGTGAAGAACATGCTGTCGACGAACTACGCGCCGACGTACTTCACCAACAACACCTTCGTCTACGACGGCGCCGACCTGAACACCGTCCACGACGAGACGTTCCTGAGCCGCGTCTACTTCCTGAACAACATCTTCTACAACACCTCGGAGACCACCCCGACGCCGTGGTACCGCCGTACCGGCGCCCTGCGGCAGGCCGTGTTCTCGAACAACGACTACTACGAGGCGTCCGGCGTCCACTCCGCGCAGGAGCCGGCCGACCCGGACGGGCTGCGGGCCGACCCGGAGTTCGTCGGTGACCCCGCCCACTACGTCACCGGTGCGGGCGTCGACAAGATCCGCAAGGCCGCCGCGCCCTTCGCGCTGCGCAAGGACTCGCCCCTGATCGACGCGGGCCGCTACAACGCGCACCTGGGCACCGAGGACTTCCTCGGCACGCACCTCTACTACGGCGACGCCCCGGACATCGGCATCGCCGAGTCCAAGTCCGGCCGCAAGGTGGCCCACCCGGTCGACACCGACCCGATCGAGGACGAGACGGACAACAGGGTCAACCTCGCCCTGGGCAAGCCCGTGACCGCCGGCTCGACCCACCCCGGGGCGAACGGATCGCTCGGCGCGGAGAAGCTGACCGACGGCGACCTGACGACCCGCTGGGCCGCCGCCGACGACGCGACCTACCCGATCACGCTCGACGTCGACTTCGGCGCGGACACCACGTTCGACCAGGTCTACCTGGACGAGTACACCGACTCGTCCACCAACCCCCGGGTGCAGTCCTTCGAGCTCCAGCGCTGGGACGCGGCCACCGGTTCCTGGGTCACCTTCGCCAGCCGTGACACGGGTGTCGGGCACGACCTCACGGTGACGGGCTTCGGTACCGTCACCAGCTCCAAGCTGCGGGTGGCCCTCACCGGCCAGATCGCCACGGAGCAGTACACCCCGAGCCTGACCGAGATCTCGGTCTACCGCGCGGGCGCGTAACAGGGCGGAGCCCGCGCGGGCCACGGTGAACGGGCCGGGCACGCGCGGGTGACGCACCGAGGCGGGCGGATGCCACGGCATCCGCCCGCCGTCGGCGTACCCGGGACGCCCAGGCGCGCGCCAACTCGCCTTGGGGGCCTGCCTTGTACACGGCGCTGCCCTGTCCGGCCCGCACGCGCCCGGGGCCGACTCCCGTCAGACGGCGGGCCGTACGCCGTGCACGACCTCGTGCTGCCAGCGTTCGCGCGGCTGGAGGTGCAGCCGCCAGTAGTGCTCGGCGATGTCGTCGGGGTCGTGGTCCGTACCGGGTGCGACCCGGTCGGGTACGGTCACCGACGCCACGTGGACTCCGGCGTCCCCGTAGGCCCCGTGCAGCAGCTCGACGAGGTTGCGTACCCCGAGCTTGCCGAGCGACAGGCTGATGTGGGTGGGCTTGGCGCGGGGCATGCCGCCGGTGACGAGGATGGTCCCGCCACCCCGGGCGGCCATGCCGGGCGCCAGGTGCGCGGCGGCGGTCAGCGCGCCCACGACATTCACCGCCCAGGCGTCGAGCTGGCCTCGGGCGTCGAGTTCGCCCGGCGCGTCCTGACGGATCAACGCCGCGTTGTACACGAGGAGTCCGGCCGGTCCGTTCTCGGCGGCGGCCGTGTCCAGCGCGGCCCGTAACGCGGCCTCGTCCGTGCTGTCCGCGGTCAGCCCCAGCGCCTTCCGGCCGTTCCGTTCGAGCCGGTCGGTGGTGGCCCGTACGGTTTCGCGGCTCCGCGCGACCACCGTCACGGACATCCCCTCGCGGGCCAGCCGATCGGCCACCGAAGCCCCGATTCCGGGCCCCGCTCCGATCACCACTGCTGCCGACATCTCTGTTTCTTCCCTTCGTCCGTCCGGCGGCCGTTCCCGGACGCCGGTACGTCCGGAACGAACGCCCGCCGCTGCTCCGCCATTCCCGGTGGAAGGCCCTCCGGGCGTGCCGCCCGCCCGCGAACTCCCCTGATCCGTGGTCACGTTGCTGCCGAAGGGGCGCGCCGGTGCGGGGTGCTGGGCACCGGCCGCGGTCTCCGATACGGCTCCGTGGCCCGGGTCGCCGCCCCGCCGACCCGAAGTCCCGCTCGAAAGGGTGAACCTGACCCCGAACGCGGCGTGTCCCGACATCGCAGGCACCACGGTACGGAAGGGGCGGGTGGTGCCGTCACCCCCGCGCCGGGCGCGGGCAGCGCGGGAGCGGGCGTGAGGGGAGTGACCGTGGAACCAGTCAAGGGGAGGCCACCGGCACCGCTGAGGGACCGGGCGCGCTACCGGTTCGACCGGACACTGGCGCGTTCCACCGGCACCCTGATGGGCTGGCTGGTCCTCATCTGCCTGGCCGTCGTGGTCCCGGTGAGCGCCGTCCTGGTGTGGAGCGACCCGGCCGCGCCCCGGTCGCTGGCGGACCGGCTGACCGCGGTGTGGCGGACCAGTGCGGAGACGCTCCGCCTGGGCTCGGCCACCGGCGCCCCGCTCCGGCTGGCCCTGTCGGCCCTGCTCGGGCTGGTCGCCCTGCTCGGCGTGTCGACCCTGGTCGGGGTGGTCACCACCGGCCTCGCCGACCGCATGGCGGAGCTGAGCCGGGGCCGGTCGCGGGTCCTGGAGGACGGGCACGTCGTCGTGCTCGGCTGGTCGGACCAGGCGACCACCGTGGTGGGCGAGCTGGTGGCGGCCCAGGCGCCGCGCCGGCCCCGGGCCGTCGTCCTGCTCGCCGACCGGGACAAGGCCGAGATGGAACGCGCCCTCGCCGCCCACCTCCCACCGTCCGCCCGCGGGCGGATCATCTGCCGCAGCGGCCCCGCGAGCGATCCCGACGTGCTCGCGCTCGTCAGCCCGCACACCGCGAGCACCGTACTGGTGCTGCCCTCGGGGAAACCGGCGGCGGACGCGGAGGTGCTGCGGGTGCTGCTGTCGCTGCGCGCCGTGCTCGGCGAGGGCACCGACGGACCGCCGGTGCTCGCCGCGGTGCGCGACGACCGGTACCGCGCCCCCGCCCGGCTGGCCGCAGGCCCGCGCGGCACGGTCCTGGAGACCGACACCGTCACCGCCCGGCTGATCGCCCAGTGCGTCGGCAGGCCCGGCCTCTCCCTCGTACTCCGCGACCTCCTCGACTTCGCGGGCGACGAGTTCCACCTCGCCGACGCCACCGCGTTCCACGGGGACACCTTCGGCACGGCCCTGCTGGGCCATCCGTACTCCTGCGTGGTCGGCCTGCTCACACCCGACGGCCGCACGCTGCTCAACCCGCCGGCCGGCACCCCGGTCGAGCCGGGCAGCCGCCTGATCGTGCTCGCCCTCGACGACGACAGCACGCGGGTGGAGGACTGCCGGCATCTGGTCGATCCCGCCGCGACCGCCACGGACGACCCCCCGCCCGACGATCCGACCCGTCTGCTGGTGCTCGGCTGGAACCGGCGCGCCCCGCTCGTCGTCGGCCAGCTGCGGGACACGGCCCGCCCCGGCTCCGTCCTGGACGTGATCACCGACAGCACCGTCCCCGCACCGAGGGAGCCCGGGAGCGGAACACCGACGACACCCCCGTCCGTGAACGGCACACCCGAAGGCGCGACCGTGCGGTTCCGGTCGGCGGCGCTGTCACGGCCCGAGGCCCTGCTCGGGCTCGACCTCACCCCGTACGACGGACTGGTCGTCCTCGGACCCGATCCGGGCGAGGGTCCCGACCGGCCCGACGACTGGACCCTCGTCACCCTGCTGGCCCTGCGGCTGCTGGAGGAGCGCGCCGGACGTCAGCTGCGCGTCGTCACCGAACTCACCGACGACCGCAACCGCCCGCTGGCTCCCGTCAACCACGGCTCCGACGTCATCGTCAGCGGCAAACTGACCGGACTTCTGATGGCCCAGATCACCCAGAACCGGCATCTGGCCCCGGTCTTCGACGAACTGTTCTCCGGCGACGGCGCGAACGTCCTGCTGCGCCCCGCCAGTACGTACGTCCGTACGGGCGCCGAGGCCACCTTCGCCACCGTCGTCGCAGCCGCCCGCGACCGGGGCGACTGCGCGATCGGCTACCGCTGCCACGACCGCTCCGCCCCCGGTACGGACCACGGCGTCCGGCTCAATCCGCCCAAGGGGGAGCGGCGCGTGTGGAGCGCCGGGGACCAGGTGGTCGTGGTGGGGACGCCCCCGGGGAACACCGCCGCCCGGTCCGTACCGCCGGGTCACGAGAAGGACGGTGAGGAGGTCCGGGACGGAACTCTTGCTCCATCTATCGAAACTCGATAGATTCCCATCGTAAGTCGATGGGAGGACGGGGTATGGGAAAGCTGACCGTGGCCGCGCTGCGCGTCGTGCTGGTGGTGGTGCTCGCCGGCACCGTGTTCGTTCAGGCCGGGATGGTGTGGGTGCTGCTCAGCGGGAACGATCCGGAGGACGGGTCGCTCCCGCTGACACCCCTGCGTGTGATCACGATCCTGGGCATGGTGTCGGTCCAGGTCGTCGTGGTCTGCGTATGGAGGCTGGTGTCGATGGTGCGACGCGGAACCGTGTTCTCCCATGCCGCCTTCCGCCATGTGGACATCGTGATCGGCGCGATCGTCGCGGCCGCCCTCCTGTGGTTCGCCGTCACGGCCCTCAACGCGCCGGGTCAGCGGGACGACCCGGGCGTCACCGTCATCATGGGCGGGGTCGGCGTGGCGGTCCTGGGCATCGCGCTCATCGTTCTCGTGCTGCGGATGCTGCTCGCCCAGGCCGTCGCGCGTGACGTCGAAGCGGTGCGGATGCAGGCCGAGTTGGACGAGGTCATCTGATGCCGATCGTCGTCGACATCGACATCATGCTGGCCAGGCGGAAGATGTCCGTGGGCGACCTCGCGAACCGCGTGGGGATCACCCCCGCCAATCTGGCGGTACTCAAGAACGGCCGCGCCAAGGCGGTGCGCTTCGCGACGCTCGCCGCGCTCTGCGAGGCGCTCCAGTGCCAGCCGGGCGACCTGCTGCGCTGGGAGGCCGAGGACGCCGCCGGCGAGTGAACCGCCCCCGTCGACGCGTCACCATCGATCCTGTCCGGCCTTGATCCCCCGGACACCACACGGCGAACAACGCTGGTCGCGGCAGTAGACTCGCCGGGTGGACCGGTCGATGGGGTTGCGGGAGCGCAAGAAGCAGCGGACGCGGGAGACCATTTCCGAGGTCGCGATCGCACTCTTCCTGGAGCACGGATTCGACCAGGTCTCCGTCGCCGACATCGCCGCCGCCGCAGAGGTCTCCAAGCCGACGCTCTTCCGGTACTTCCCCACCAAGGAGGACCTGGTCGTCCAGCGGTTCGCCGACCACCAGGACGAGGCCGCCGAGGTGGTGCGGAACCGTCCGGCCGGAGTGAGCCCGCTCGACGCCCTGCACCGGCACTTCGTGGAGGGGCTGGAAGCCGGCGACCCCGTCACGGGACTCAGCGACCACGAGGCCGTCCTCGCCTTCCACCGCCTCCTCCACTCCACCCCCGGCCTCGTGGCGCGTTCCGCCCAGTACCTCGCCCTCGCCGAGGAGGAGCTGGCCCGCGCGCTCGCCGAAACCCTCGGCGAGGAATCCCGGGAGGTCACGCCCCGAGTGCTGGCCGGCCAACTGGTCGCCACCCAGCGCATCCTGGCCATGGCGAACTGGCAGCGGATCGTCGACGGCAGGTCGGCGAAGGACGTCCGCCCCGAAGCCCTCGCCGACGCCGACCACGCCTTCTCCCTGCTGAGCCGAGGACTCGCCACCCTCGGTCCGGCACGGGACGCCGCGCACGGAGCGCCGCCCGATCGCGGCGACGCGCCCACCACCGGCTGACGCTCCGGCGCCCGGCCGACCCTCCGCACACCCCCTGTGCCCCGTGTGGCGTCCGGCACAGCCGACGACCCGCACCGGGAGCCCCGGCGCGCCCCGCCCCTTGTGCCCGCTGGTCCGTCCGTCCCCGGAGGCCGGGGCGCGCGGGAGCACGGTGACGGGGATCTCGTTCCGCCGGGGGCCGTCTCTGGGGCACTGTGGTGCGGTCGGGGGACTCCACTGCCGTACGACCGAGCGAGATGCCATGACCGCGACCACCGCAGCCGCCGAACAGCTCCACCTCTCCCGCCGCGCGCGTCGCGCCCGTACCGGCGGTCCGGGGGAGAGGGGCCCGAAGGTTCTGGAACACGTCCTCGGCTGGACCCTCGTCGTCGTCCTCGCCCTCCTCGTCACCCGGGCCGGACTCATGTGACACGCGCGGTCGGCCGACCGTGACGCGCACGGGCCGGCGGACGGCCTCCCCCGACGGATGATCACGGTCTCCGCGACCCCGTGACGGCGGCGCCCCGATCGGGCATACTCGACGCGCCACAGCCGCTGACCGGCATCTTCCGCGATCCGGAAGGGCAGGATCGGTTGGGCACGCACCGCTTGTGCCGGGCCCCGCCCGGACCACTCGGCGACGCGGCTCCCCACCCCGGGCCCGTCCGCCGTCACGCCCGACAGGGAGGAGAGCGCCGTCATGCCCGACCGAGCCCCGCAGCAGGTGGAACGCCGTCTGCCCACCGAGGAATCCCGGCAACTGCTCACGCTGGTCCGCGACATCGTCGCACGCGAGATCGCGCCCAAGGCGGCCGACGAGGAGGAGGCGGGCCACTTCCCGCGCGAGCTCTTCTCCCTCCTGTCCGCATCGGGCCTGCTGGGTCTGGCGTACGACTCCGCCTTCGGCGGCGGCGACCAGCCGTACGAGGTCTACCTCCAGGTCCTGGAGGAACTGGCCGCCGCCCGGCTGACCGTGGGACTCGGCGTCAGCGTCCACTCCCTCGCCTGCCACGCGCTCGCCGGGTTCGGCACCGAGGAGCAGAAGAAGGCGCACCTGCCCGCGATGCTCTCCGGCGGACTCCTGGGCGCCTACTGCCTCTCCGAGCCCGCGTCCGGCTCCGACGCCGCCTCGCTGCACACCAGAGCGGTGAAGGACGGCGACGACTGGGTCCTCACCGGCACCAAGGCGTGGATCACCCACGGCGGCATCGCCGACTTCTGCACGGTGCTGGCCCGCACCGGCGTCGACGGCCCCCGGGGCATCACCGCCTTCCTGGTCCCCGGCGACGCCGAAGGGCTGAACGCGGCGGCCCCCGAGCGGAAGATGGGCATGAAGGGATCGCCCACCGCCCAGCTCAACTTCGACGGCGTACGGGTTCCGGACGCCCGCCGGATCGGCGAGGAGGGCCAGGGCTTCGCCATCGCGCTCTCCGCGCTCGACTCCGGCCGCCTGGGCATCGCCGCCTGCGCGATCGGCGTCGCCCAGGCCGCGCTGGACGAGGCCGTCGCGTACGCCACGGACCGGCGGCAGTTCGGACGCCCCATCGCCGACTTCCAGGGGCTGCGCTTCCTGCTCGCCGACATGGCCACCCAGATCGAGGCCGGCCGGGCGCTCTACCTGGAGGCCGCCCGGCTCCGCGACGCCGGACAGCCCTTCTCCCGGCAGGCCGCCATGGCGAAGCTGTTCTGCACGGACGCGGCCATGCGCGTCACCATCGACGCCGTGCAGGTGCTGGGCGGCTACGGCTACACCCGCGACTTCCCCGTCGAACGACTGATGCGGGAGGCCAAGGTGCTCCAGATCGTGGAGGGCACCAACCAGATCCAGCGGATGGTCATCGCCCGCCACCTCGCCGGCCCCGAATCGCACTGATCCGCTGGGGCAGCCCCGACCACACCGGCGTGGTCACGATCCGGGTCCACTCCTGGTCGTGACCGCCCGGCAGGGTGCGCCCGGAACCCTCCCAGTCGCGGAGCAGCGCGACGTAGATGGGCGGATCGGAGGGCGGCGCGGCGGGCGGGGGCTGGACGGCGGGCGTGGTCCGGACATCGGGCGGTAAGACCCCGCGGCGCGTTCCCGCCGGGGGAGCGCCCGCGCCGGAGCGGGCCGCGGCGACGCGGGGTTCCGGCTTCGGGCGGAGCGGTGCCGTGGGCCGGGGAACCGATTCTTCGGATGGCGGTGCGACGAGACGGCGACGACCGGAGCCCGCCGCGGTGTCCGGGATGGTCATACCGGACCAACGCCCGGGCCGTCGCCGGGTCACTGTACGAAAGGTGCGCGCGGGTGTTCGATCCGATGCGTGGACCGGTACCCGCACCACGTCGGCGGCGCCGTCGCGGTGCGCGGGGTACGGGCTCGGCGGACTCGGGAACTCAGGCGGCGCGGCGCATCTGCGGCACCCGCATCGGGCGCGATCCGGCACCCCCGGCGTGCGAGAACGGCTGCATGCGCCAGTCGAGCCCCTGGGGGAGCGTCAGCAGCAGCGCGGTCTCCTGCTCCTGCACCTCCAGCGTCTCGTCGGCGGGCTCGGCCTCCGCGGCGTCGCGGCCCGTGCCGGCGCAGACGGTGAGCACGAACGGGTTCCAGGGGGTCGGGCAGAGAGCGTGCTCGGGGAACACGTCCTCGTCGGCCAGGAGCGCGATCGGCTGCGCGCAGTCCGGGCAGAAGACCCGGTACATCTCAAAGGTGTCGTACGCGTCGGACACGCTGTCCTCGTCCGTATCGACGGGCTCCGGTTCGCTGTGACCGGTGAGCTTCAGGCTCTGCATGGGAAGTCCCCCCTCAGTGGGCCGGTGAGGCACTGTGGCCTCGACCACAGCAAGCACTTCCCTCCGTGACTCCGTCATAACCGCCACCGGGGTCGACAACAGGCGGTAAACATGTGGCCTTGGTCACACGGGGTCCGCAAGGGGCCTTCCGGCCTTCTCCGGGTCGCCCCCCGGGCGGCCTGACGGGCGCCCGCGAAGTCGCGCCGGGCCCGCGAAACCGGGTGCGCCCTAGGGGTGTTTCATCGCAAATGTCCGGTGATGTCCGGTACGGGAACGATCCTCCGTCCCACCTCCGTACGTACCGGGCACCTCGCGCAGAGTCCGCCGGGCGTGTCGCGGGACTTTGCGGACAGCAGCCTGGGCAATAGGTTGACCGCATGGAGGAGCTGGACCGTCAGATCGTGGAGTTGCTCGTCAAGGACGGGCGGATGAGCTACACCGACCTGGGCAAGGCCACGGGCCTGTCCACATCGGCCGTTCATCAGCGTGTCCGCAGGCTGGAGCAGCGCGGGGTGATCCGGGGTTATGCCGCGGTCGTCGACCCCGAGGCTGTCGGCCTGCCCCTCACCGCGTTCATCTCGGTGAAACCGTTCGACCCCAGCGCTCCGGACGACATCGCCGAGCGGCTCACCGGCGTGCCCGAACTGGAGGCCTGCCACAGCGTCGCCGGGGACGAGAACTACATCCTCAAGGTGCGGGTGGCCACGCCCCTGGAGCTGGAGCACCTGCTGACCCGCATCCGCTCGCTGGCCGGGGTCTCCACCCGGACCACCGTGGTCCTGTCCACCCCGTACGAGGCCCGGCCCCCGCGCATCTGACCGGTCGGCGCGGGGCGTACGCCGGTCCGTGCCGGCTCCTCGGACCCGCCGTTCCGGGAGGGGCGCGGACGGATGCCGAGGGGGAACGCGGGAGACTGGTCCCATGACCCAGAGCACCGCCCCGCGAAGCGCCCCCGAACACCGCACCGTGCTGCTGCGCGGTGGAGACGTCCACAGCCCCGCCGACCCGTTCGCCACCGCGATGGTCGTCGAACGAGGGCATGTCGCCTGGGTGGGCTCCGAGGGGGCCGCCGACGCGTTCGCGGGCGCGGCCGACGAGGTCGTCGACCTCGAAGGCGCCCTGGTCACCCCCGCCTTCACCGACGCCCACGTGCACACCACCTCCACCGGCCTCGCACTCACCGGGCTCGACCTGTCGGGCGCCCGCGGCCTCGTCGAGGCGCTGGACCTCGTCCGCGCCTTCGCCGACGGCAGGCCCGCCGACGCGGTCCTGCTCGGCCACGGCTGGGACGCCGCGCGCTGGCCCGAGCGGCAGCCCCCGTCACGCCGTGAGCTGGACGAGGCGGCCGGCGGCAGGGCCCTCTACCTAACCCGCATCGACGTGCACTCCGCGGTCGTCACCACGGCCCTCCTGGACCGCGTCCCGGGGGTCACGGCCATGTCCGGCTACCGCGCCGACGGCCCGCTCACCGGCGACGCCCACCACGCGGTACGCGCCGCCGCGCACGCCTCCGTCACCGTGCGGCAGCGCGCCGACGCCCAGCGCGCCGCCCTGCGCCACGCCGCCTCACTCGGCATCGGTACGGTCCACGAATGCGGCGGCCCCGACATCTCCGACGAGGACGACTTCACCTCGCTGCTGGCCCTCGCCGGCGCCGAGCCCGGCCCCCGGGTCCTCGGGCTCTGGGCCGAGCAGGTCGAGGACGAGAAGGGCGCCGCGCGCATCCGTGAACTCGGGGCCCTCGGCGCGGCCGGCGACCTCTTCGCGGACGGTTCGCTGGGCTCGCACACCGCCTGCCTGCACGAGGCGTACGCCGACGCCCCGCACACCGGCTCCGCCCACCTGGACGCAGCACGCATCGCCACCCACGTGGCGGTCTGCACCGAAGCGGGGCTCCAGGCCGGATTCCACGCCATCGGCGACGCCGCGATCACCGCCGTCGTGGAGGGCATCCGCGCCGCCGCCGAGCGGGTCGGCCTGGCCCGCGTCCGGGCCGCGCGCCACCGCGTCGAGCACGCGGAGATGCTCACCCCCAAGACGATCGCCGCCTTCGCCGAACTCGGCCTGACCGCCTCCGTGCAGCCCGCCTTCGACGCGGCCTGGGGCGGCGAGGACGGCATGTACGCCCGGCGCCTGGGCGCCGAGCGCGCGGCCGGCCTCAACCCCTACGCGGCCCTGCTGCGCGCGGGCGTGCCGCTCGCCTTCGGCTCGGACAGCCCGGTCACCCCGCTCGACCCGTGGGGCACCGTGCGAGCCGCGGCCTTCCACCGGAACCCGGAACACCGGATCTCCGTACGCGCCGGATTCACCGCCCACACCCGGGGCGGCTGGCGCGCCGCGGGCCGTGACGACGCGGGAATCCTGGTGCCCGGGGCTCCGGCCGACTACGCGATCTGGCGTACCTCGGAACTGGTCGTCCAGGCGCCCGACGACCGGGTCGCCCGGTGGTCGACCGACCCCCGCTCCGGTACCCCTGGCCTGCCCGATCTCTCTCCGGATGCCGATCTCCCGGTCTGCCTGAGCACCGTCGTGGGCGGACAGACTGTCTACGTACGACCGAACGAGTGATGAGACGATCTTCCGTACCGCCGATCGATGGGGGGAGCGGTCGCACGCGACCTGCGGATCTTCGCCGCTGACCAGGCAATATGAGGCAAGACCGCAGGTCAGACCGTTGTTGACAGAAAGCGGTCACCGGCCGGTAGGTTCGGCCGGGTCCACCACAGGACGTCCACCGGTCGAACCTCCATGCAGTCGTCGAACGCCGCTGGGTCACGGGGTGGTGAGCCGCACCGGCCCACCATCACTGACAGCCAGGTTCAGCGCCCGCGCCTCGGGGGCGAGGGAAGGTTTCGCCGGTCGGCGGGTGCGACCCGGGTGGGGCCCGGACGTCCAGTAGACAACGGCTTTCGGTCGACCCGCAGCCAGCGGGCGCCAGGTCGGCCCGAAGGGCGCCGGGCCCCGATCCGCAGGACCCCCGTCGGTGTGCGGACCGGTACTTCGCCCGCCGTTCACCGGAAAGCCACCGGGGTCCGGTGCTGATCTGTCCTCACTTCCGCTGGTCTGTCCCGCGCCCCGGGTGCCGCCGTGCGCCCGGGGCGTACGACGGGTCCCGGACGGTCGATATGGTGTGCATCTGCGTACGGACCTTTAAGGGGCAGTTAGTGAACGACGGCGGTCAGCGGCGGTACGACCCGCTCGGCAGAGTCCTGGTGATCATCCCGACCTACAACGAGGCCGAGAACATCAAGCCGATCGTCGACCGGGTGCGTTCCGCCGTCCCGGAGGCCGACATCCTGGTCGCCGACGACAACAGCCCCGACGGCACCGGCAAGATCGTCGACGAGATCGCGGCCGAGGACGGCCATGTGCACGTGCTGCACCGCAAGGGCAAGGAAGGGCTGGGCGCCGCCTATCTGGCCGGATTCGGCTGGGGCGCCGAGCACGGCTACGGCGTCCTCGTCGAGATGGACGCGGACGGCTCCCACCAGCCCGAGGAACTGCCCCGCCTGCTCACCGCCCTCAAGGGCGCCGACCTCGTCCTCGGCTCGCGCTGGGTGCCGGGCGGCCGGGTGGTGAACTGGCCCAAGAGCCGGGAGATGATCTCCCGTGGCGGCAGCTTCTACTCGCGGCTCGCGCTCGGCCTCGACGTACGCGACGTGACCGGCGGCTATCGGGCGTTCCGTACCGAAACCCTCGAAGGGCTCGGCCTGGACGAGGTCGCCTCCCAGGGGTACTGCTTCCAGGTCGATCTGGCCCGCCGCGCGGTGGAGGCCGGATTCCACGTGGTGGAGGTGCCGATCACCTTCGTGGACCGGGAGGTCGGCGACTCCAAGATGAGCCGCGACATCCTGGTCGAGGCGCTGTTCCGGGTCACCGGCTGGGGCATCACCGCCCGGACCAACAAGGTCACCGACAAGGTGCTGGGCCGCAAGCCCGCCCGCCCGGCCGAGGCCGCACCGAACGCCGTCACCCCGGACGCCGCCGCGCCGAGCGCCACCACCCCGGACGCCGCCCCTGCCGCCGCCTCTCCGGAAGCTCCGGCCACCACCACCGCCCCGGACACCGACCCCTCCTGACGCGCGCGCCCGCCCCGGGGCGGGAACCCGGGGCGGAACGGGGCAGGCAGGAACCGGGCTGACGGGGCAGCGACCGGGGCTGAATATCCCCGCGGCCCCGGGACCGAACCCCCCGCCCGTGCCGCTCGTACCGCCGTGCAGGCACACTGGGGGCATGACGACCGGCACACCGCCCCCGAACCGTCCCCGGCGCTCGCGCGTCCGCAGATTCCTGCCGCTGTCCATCGCCGCCTGGCTGGTGCTGGAGATCTGGCTGCTGATCCTGGTGGCCGGCGCGGCCGGCGGGTTCACCGTTCTGCTGCTCCTGGTGGCGGGCTTCGTGTGCGGCGCGGCCGTGGTCAAGAAGGCGGGGCGCCGCGCCTTCTCGAACCTCACCGAGACCCTCCGGCAGGCGCCGGGACAGCCCGGCGGCGCGACGGAGCCCCCGGAGCCGCAGCCGACGGCCCGGGGCAACGGCTTCCTCATGCTGGGCGGGATCCTGCTGATGATCCCCGGCATGCTCTCGGACCTGGCCGGCCTCCTGCTCCTGGTGCCGCCCGTGCGCAAGGCCCTCAGCGGGTTCACCGAGCGGGCCCTGGAGCGCCGGATGAGCGCCGCCGCCCCGGGAAGCCTCTCCGGCGCGTTCCAGCAGGCCCGCATGCACCGCCCGGACGGGAAGGTGGTCCAGGGCGAGGTCATCCGCGAGGACGGCACGCAGCCGCCCCCGCGCGGCGGCGACGGCCCCCGGCTGACTCCTTGAGGGACCGACGAGACCGACACGCACAAAGCCGCGGGCCGTGACACAGAAGATGTGTCACGGCCCGCGGCTGTAGTGGTCGCATGCGGTGCGGCC
Organism: Streptomyces sp. NBC_01335; assembly: GCF_035953295.1. GTDB lineage: Bacteria > Actinomycetota > Actinomycetes > Streptomycetales > Streptomycetaceae > Streptomyces. The sequence continues at coordinate 1,111,736 of NZ_CP108370.1, read as the reverse complement.
GTCCGTTCGGTGCTTGCGCGGATCAGGCGGACTTCCTGCTGTCCCGCGGATGCACGGCGATGTTCATGGCACCGGAGCGCAGGACCGCCAGCCTCTCGGCCAGCACCTCCTCCAGCTCCTCGCGGGTGCGCCGCTCCATGAGCATGTCCCAGTGCGTACGCGCAGGCTTGCCCTTCTTCTCCTCGGGGCCATCCCCGTCCACCAGGAGTGCCATGGCGCCGCACGCCTTGCACTCCCACTCCGGCGGAATTTCCGCCTCTACCGAGAAGGGCATCTCAAATCGATGCCCGTTCTGGCATGCGTACTCCACCGCCTGGCGCGGGGCCAGATCGATGCCGCGGTCCGTCTCGTAGCTGGTAACCACGAGTCGCGTGCCGCGGAGAGCTCGCTCACTCATGAATCGTGCCTCCCGGGCTTGTCGCCCACAGGACAGGTGTCGCTGTCGTCGTCATCCGGTCAACGTCCGCTCGGCGGTAAAGATTCCCGTTGCCGGCCATGCGTCGCCCGTCTTGCCGCTGCTGTGTCAGGGTTGAATACCCACCGCTGCCCGGTTTGTCACTTTTGAGCGGATGTGTCACCCAACAGTTTGACGTCATCCACGCGCAGTAACGGTCTTTCCGGGCAGGCCAAAGGCGTACACTACCGCCCTTTTACTTCAACGTCTAAATCTGCTCCGGTACGGGATTGCCCGCGGCGGCCACGGCGGCCCGTACCGGCACCCTGGCGAGCAGCACCGAACCGACGACGAAGAACACCACCAACGAGATGATCGCCTGCCGATAGCTGCCGGTCAGCTGGTACGCCAGGCCGAAGACCAGCGGCCCCAGCCAGCTGAGTCCGCGGTCGCTCATCTCGTACGCGGAAAAGTACTCGGCTTCCTTGCCGCGCGGGACCAGATGCGAGAAAAGGGAGCGGGAGAGGGCCTGGCTCCCGCCGAGGACGAGCCCGATCGCCGCCGCCAGGACGTAGAAGAAGACCGGCGCGCCGGACGGCAGGAACCAGGCGGCGACCAGGATCAGCGTCCAGACCACCAGCGACGCCAGGATCGTGCGCTGAGCGCCGTACACCCGGGCGAGCCGCCCCATCCCGAGCGCGCCCGCCACCGCCAGGACCTGCACCAGCAGGACGGCGGTGATCAGCGTCGTCTGGTCGAGGCCGAGCTCCTCGGAGCCGAACACCGAGGCCTGGGTGATGACGGTCTGCACGCCGTCGTTGTAAATGAGGTACGCGAGCAGGAACGCGAGCGTCAGCGGGTGGCGCCGCATGTCGCGCAGGGTGTTGAGCAGCTGCCGCCAGCCCGAGCCGACGGCCCCCTCGCCGCCCGGCGCCGTCCGGCGGTCGCGCAGCCGGCGCAGCGGCACCACGGTGAAGGCGCCCCACCACAGACCGGCGGAGGCCAGACAGATGCGCACCGACTCCGACTCGGTCAGGCCGAAGGAGTCGTGCCCGGAGTAGAGGATCAGGTTGAGGACGAGGACGAACGCCCCCGAGGTGTAGCCGAACGCCCAGCCCCGCGAGGAGACCGCGTCCCGCTCGTCGGCTTCCGCGATCTGGGGCAGATAGGAGTTGTACAGCACCATCGACACCGAGATCGCCGCGTTGGCCACGATCAGCAGGAGGGCGCCCAGCAGATACCGGTGGCCGTCCAGGAAGAACATCCCGGTGGTGGCCGCCGCACCCGTGTACGCGGCTGCCGCGAGCAGCGGCTTCTTGCGGCCCGAACGGTCCGCCGCCGCACCCACGAGCGGCATGAGCACGACCGCGAGGACCACCGACGCGGAGACCGCGTACGCGAAGAGCGACCCGGCCCGCACGGGTATGCCGAGAGGATGCACGAACCCCTCGGAGTCGGAGGCCGCCTTCGCCACCGAGGTCAGATAGGGCCCGATGAAGACGGTGACCACGCTCGTGGAGTAGACCGAACACGCGAAGTCGTAGAAGTACCAGCCTCGTTGCTCCCGTTTGCGGGCGACGGCCCGCGCCGCGTCCGCCGGTCGCCCGGCCGGTTCCGTCGGCTCCGCCGTCCCTGTGGTTCCGGTGCTCAACCCGCGCCCCCTGCTCGGTCTGTTCCGTTGGTGTCCGGCCGGACCGGCGTCAGGACCAGGTCCCGCGCTCGCTCAGCACCGTACGCAGCGTTCCGATGTGATCGGTCATGATGCCATCCACGCCCAGGTCGAGAAGGGCGGTCATCTCGGCCGCCTCGTCGATCGTCCAGACATGGACCTGGAGGCCCAGCGCGTGCGCGGTGCGCACGAAACGGCGGTCGACGACCCGGATGCCGCTCTGGCTCACCGGCACCTGCGCGCACACCGCGCCCCGGCGCAGCGGCGCCGGGATCCCGAGCGAGCGCAGCCGCAGGGCCAGTACGCCCCGCACGCCGTACGACGTGGCGAGGCGGGGGCCGCCGAGCCGCTGCGCGCGGGCCACCCGGGCCTCCGAGAACGAGCCGACGCACACCCGGTCCCAGGCGTCCGTCCGGCGGATCAGCGTGAGGAGGGGTTCGAGCGAGGACTCGGCCTTCACGTCGACGTTCCAGCGGGCCCCGGGGAACTCCTCCAGCAGGTCCTCGAAGAGCGGCAGGGGCTCCCGCCCGTCCACCCGGGCCCGCCGGACCTCGCTCCACGGCAGGTCCGCTATCCGGCCCCCGGCGTCGGTGACCCGGTCCAGGGTCGGATCGTGGAAGGCGACGAGCCGGCCGTCCGCCGTGGTGTGCACATCGGTCTCGAAGTAGCGGTATCCCTCGGCCGCCGCCCGGCGGAAGGCGGCGGCGGTGTTCTCCAGCCCGCCGGCCGCGCCGCCGCGGTGGGCGAAGGGGATCGTCGACGGATGGTCGAGGTACGGGTGGCGTCCTGAGGTCACTGCGGAAGTATGGCCGCCTCCGGTGACCGCTCGGCGACGGCCCCGGTCGCTTCCGGCGGCCCGGGGGCGGCGAACAGGCGCAGGAAGAACTGGGCGAGCGGCCCGATCGCGAGCGCGTACACGACCGTCCCGATCCCGAGCGAGCCCCCGAGCGCGAACCCGGCGACCACGACCGCCACCTCGATCACCGTGCGCATCAGGCGCACCGACCGGCCGGTCACCCGGTGCAGACCGGTCATCAGCCCGTCGCGCGGTCCCGGACCGAACCGGGCCGTGATGTAGAGGCCGGTCGCCATCCCGTTCAGTACGACTCCGAGCACCATCACCGCGGTGCGGACCACCCACCCGTGCGCCTCGGGGACGATCGCCAGGGTGGCGTCCATCGTCAGGCCCAGCACGAAGACGTTGGAGACGGTGCCCAGCCCCGGGCGCTGCCGCAGCGGAATCCACAGCAGCAGCACGATCGCGCCGACCCCGATCGACACCGTCCCGATGGCGACGCCGGTGAGCTCCGAGATCCCCTGGTGCAGCACGCCCCAGGGCTCCAGCCCCAGCCCGGCGACGACCAGCAGCGCCGAACTCACGCCGTACAGGACCAGCCCGGCGTAGAGCCGCACCAGCCGACGCGGGAGAGAGGAGCGGTGTAGGACGGCGGTGGTGGACATGAGTACCCCCTGCTGTGATGGTGGTGGACTGACTCATGTCACTCTGTGGCGGGAGATTGGCCGCCAGCCATGGCCAATCCGAGGAAGGTGGACTGATTTCATGGCTCAGTGGACTTCGACCGTGGGGGCCGCCCAGCTCGCGCGCCAGCTCCAGGCCCCGCTCTCCCGCCCCAGCCTCCCCGGAACCCGGAAACCGCCCGCCTATCGCGCGCTCGCGGACGGGGTACGGCTGCTGGTCCTGGAGGGCCGGGTGCCCGTCGCCGCGCGCCTCCCCGCCGAACGCGAGCTCGCCCTCGCCCTGGCCGTCAGCCGCACCACCGTCGCCGCGGCCTACGAGGCACTGCGCGCCGAGGGCTTCCTGGAGTCCCGGCGCGGCGCGGGCAGCTGGACCGCCGTCCCCGCGGGCAACCCGCTGCCGGCCCGGGGCCTGGAACCACTGCCCCCCGAGGCGCTCGGCGCGATGATCGACCTGGGCTGCGCCTCGCTGCCGGCCCCGGAACCCTGGCTGACCCGGGCCGTCCAGGGCGCCCTGGAGGAGCTTCCGCCGTACGCCCACACCCACGGCGACTACCCCGCCGGGCTGCCCGCCCTGCGCCGGATGATCGCGGACCGGTACACCGACAACGGCATCCCCACCATGCCGGAGCAGATCATGGTGACCACCGGCGCGATGGGCGCCATCGACGCCATCTGCCATCTCTTCGCCGGGCGCGGCGAACGCATCGCCGTCGAGTCCCCGAGCTACGCCAACATCCTCCAGCTGATGCGGGAGACGGGCGCCCGGCTGGTGCCCGTCGCCATGCGGGACGGGCTCGGCGGCTGGGACATGAACCGCTGGCGCCAGGTCCTGCGCGACGCCGCCCCCCGCCTCGCCTACGTCGTCGCCGACTTCCACAACCCCACCGGCGCGCTCGCCGACGAGCAGCAGCGGCGCGGGCTGGTGGAGGCGGCGCGCTCGGCCGGCACGGTCCTGGTCGTCGACGAGACGATGCACGAACTGGTCCTCGACGAGGACGTGGAGATGCCCCGCAGGGTCTGCGCGTTCGACCCGGCGGGCAGCACGGTGATCACCGTGGGATCGGCCAGCAAGGCGTTCTGGGCCGGGATGCGGATCGGCTGGGTCCGGGCGGCGCCCGACACCATCCGCAGCCTGGTCGCCGCACGCGCCTACGCGGACATGGGGACGCCCGTCCTGGAGCAGCTCGCCATCAACTGGCTGCTGCGCACCGGCGGCTGGTCCGACGCGGTCGGCCTCCGGCGCGAACAGGCCCGGGGCAACCGGGACGCCCTGGTCGCCGCGGTGCGCCGGGAGCTGCCCGACTGGGAGTTCCAGGTGCCGCGCGGGGGCCTGACCCTCTGGGTGCGTACCGGAGGGCTCTCCGGGTCGCGCCTGGCGGTGGCCGGCGAGCGGGTCGGCGTACGGGTGCCGTCCGGTCCGCGCTTCGGGGTGGACGGGGCGTTCGAGGGGTACGTACGGCTGCCGTTCACCGTCGGCGGGCCGGTGGCGGACGAGGCGGCGGCACGGCTGGCCGCGGCGGCGGCGCTGGTCCGGGCCGGCGCGGGGGCGGGCGCCGACGCACCGCGGACCTTCGTGGCCTGAGGGCCCCGGGGCGGAACGGGCGGCGGGCGGCGCGGCGGGGGGAACGGACGACGGGCGGGCAGGGACCTGAGGAGTCCGTGCCCGCCCGTCGTACCTCTGCCGTCGCCCGTCAGCCCTCCGCGACCGCCGGCTGCGGCGCCCGGAACGCGTCCCGCTTCTCGAAGGGGTCGTCCGCCGGTGCCGCGGGTGCCTCGGCGGCCGCCTCCCCGGCGGTGCGCTCCGGGAGCAGGGCGAGCACGGCCGTACGGTCCGCCTCGCCGGCGGCCTCGTCGTACGGGTCGGGCGTGGCCGGGACCTGGAGCCTCAGCACCTCGCCCGCCCCCAGCCGGGCGTAGCCGCGTCCGGCGGGCACCCCGGGCACGGGCGTGGTGTGCGGTTCGGCGCCGAGGACGGCGGCCACCTGCTCGCGGGAGGCGGCGCCGAGGACGGCGCGGGCCCGGGTGTGGGCCAGTACGGCGTCCGAGAGGCCGTCCACCGCGTCGAACTGGTCGGCGAGCACCACGGTGACCCCGGCCGCCCGGCCGTGCCGCAGGGGCACCTGGAGAAGATCCTGCGGGTCGGGCCGCCCGTCCGCCGCAGCCAGATGCCCGAGGACGGACGGGCGGTCCAGCAGGATCCAGAGGGGCCGCCCGGTGGTCTCGGAAGCGGGGCGTCCGGCCTGGCGTTCGCGGTTGGCGTCGATGAGCCGCCGTTCCGTCTCGTGCGCCGCCCATTCGAGCGTCGCCAGCGCGCCCGCGAGTCCGCACTCGACGGCGAGGACGCCCTCGCGCCCGGCCAGGAAGCCGTACTCGCCGGTGCCGCCGCCGTCCACGACCAGCACGTCGCCGTCCCGGAGCGCCTGCAGCGCGATGGAGCGCAGCAGCGTCGTCGTACCGCTGCCGGGCGTCCCGACGGCGAGCAGATGCGGTTCCGCGGAGCGGGGGCCCGTCCGCCAGACGACGGGGGAGGCGTCGTGGTGCGCGTCGCCGTCCTGGACCGGTACGGTGCGCCCGACCGAGCCCGGGTCGGTGAAGCCGAGGACGGTCTCGCCCGGCGCGGTGACGAACCGCTGGGCGGCGATCGTGGCCGGGAGCGGGCCGAGCACGGTCATGGCGAGCTGGTTGGCCTCCTCGTCCCACACGAAGTGGTACTCGCGGCCCCGGCCGGACTTGGCGTGCACCACCTGTTCGATCCGGGTCCGGGCCTCGCTCTCGCCGTCGGTGAACCAGGCCGGGTAGGTGACCCGGAGCCGGACGAGCCGGCCGTCGCCGTCGAAGGCGTAGTCGCCGAAGGCCTGCTCCCAGTCGCCGCCGTGGGCGAAGAGCGGCGCGGGGTCGTCCGCCACCGAGAAGTACGGGACCAGCGCCTCGTACAGGGTGCGCAGCCGGGTCTCCTCCGCCTCGCCCGGGCCGCTCTTCGCGGGGGTCCGGTCGCGGCCCTTCCACGCGGCGGCGCCCATCACCGCGATCAGGGCCAGCACCGGCCCGTGCGGGACGAGCGCCACCGCGGTCAGGCAGGCCGCGACGAGGAACAGCTTGGAACCACGCCGGTCCTTGGGCGTCGCGGCCCATCTCTGCCGTCCTGCGACGGCCAGCAGCCGCAGACCACGGGTGATCGTGATCAGCGGGTGGAGGACGTCGGTGGCGCTGTCGGCGGCCGTGCGCGCGAACTCGCGACCGCGAGTGATCGAAGCGCCGCCGCTGCTCAGAATGCGGGGAAGTGGTCGCCGGGCCACGTCTGTCTCCTGGGTGGGGGGTGTGGGTTCGGTGTGGAGGGTCAGAACTTGATCCCGCCCAGCAGGCCGGCGAGGCTCGCCCCGCCCGCCGTGATGCTGGGCGCGATGGCGGTGCCGGCCAGGTAGAAGCCGAACAGGGCGCAGATCAGTGCGTGGGACGCCTTCAGCCCGTCCTTCTTGAAGAACAGGAAGACGATGATGCCGAGCAGTACCACGCCCGAGATGGAAAGGATCATGAGCGGTTCTCCTGGGTGAAGAGGGACGGTCACCATGAGTCCTTCCAGGCTCACCCGGTGTATCTATACGATAAAAGGTGCATTCGAGTGAGAAGGTGGCGTTTTCACCCGACCGGTCCAGGAAAGGTGGCCACTCGGCCGTACGCCGGGTGCGCCGGAACCCCGCCCCGGATGTGAGGAAGACCGCACCGGGAGGTGAGGGTCACGCGCCGGAGCCCCGGCCCCACCGCACCCCGGTCCCGTCCCTCCGGATGTCCCGGACCCGCGCGGTTGCGGGGCAGTACCCTGTCGGTTTACCCGCGCGGCCCCCGGCCGTACGCCCCGGCCGGGCAGCGGCGACGACAACGGCAACGACAGCGGTCAAGGAAGGCGGTCCGACCGATGAGCGAAACCCCCGACCCCGAGGTGGTCGAGCTGGCCACGAAGGTCTTCGACCTCGCCCGCCGCGGCGAGACGGACACCCTCGCCGCCTACGTGGACGCGGGCGTGCCCGCCAACCTCACCAACGACCGGGGCGACTCGCTGCTCATGCTCGCCGCTTACCACGGCCACGCGCCGGCCGTCACCGCCCTCGTCTCTCGGGGCGCCGACCCCGACCGCGCCAACGACCGGGGCCAGACCCCGCTCGCCGGAGCCGTCTTCAAGGGCGAGAGCGCCGTCATCGAGGCGCTGCTCGCAGCGGGCGCCGATCCGGCCGGAGGAACCCCCTCCGCGGTGGACACCGCGCGCATGTTCGGCAAGGCCGACCTGCTGGAACTCTTCGGTGCCCGCTGAGGCAGCCGCCCGCACGGGCGGTGCGGCCCGCGGCGACCGGTCCGTCGGAAATGTGGTCGCGGTGGCGAAATGGCTGGGTCATCATGACGTCGCGGGTCCGCTCCGGACCACCGACGAGAGGCAGAGGAAGATGCTCTACACCAGGCAGAAGACGGCGGTCGGCCGATCATGTCGCTGCGCGGTTCGACACACGGCCTAGGCGGTGTTCCTCGGACCACGGCACGGGTCGTTCCCTTCCCGGCCCTGATCCTCCGGACACCATCCAGGAACTGCACAGTCCCGGTTGCGTCGACAGCTTGATGTGAGGCTTTCTCCATGTTCGATCCATTCATAGCGCCGAGCGGCACGCTGCTCGGCCTGCTGCAGAGGGGCCGCGGCGACGGCACGCTCCACGCGCTCGCCGCACCCCGTACCGAGGCGCTCGCGGCACTCAACCACTGCGTTCTGAGCGATCCCCGCCACGACTGGCAGGTCGAGAACCGCTCCCTGTACTACGCCCGGCTCTACATCGACCTCGACGGCGGTCTGGAGGAGATCGAGCGCCACCTCGCCGATCCCGAGGACCACCTCGACACCGACGACTCGCGTACCGGCCTGGCCCTCGCGGTCCTCGGCCACCTCGCCTCGTACGGACGCGGCGACGCCCTGGCGCTGCTGCGGACCTACGCCGCCACCGGCGCCAACTGGGCCTGGGCGCTCGACGAGCTCGCCCTGCGCGACGACGACGCCGGCCTGCGCTCCCTCGCGCTGCCCGTCCTCGCCCGGTTCGCCGACACCCCCGAAGGAGCCGCCGAGCTCGCCGCCGTCGTACGCGACGCCTTCGAACCGCGCCCCTGGCGGCTCTGGGCCGACGACCCGCGCGCGGCCGTCGGCGCCCGCATCCGCACCGCCACCGAACGCGGCTCCTTCGACCGCTGGCAACGCCAGATGTCACCCGGCGGCCCCCGCCCCGGATGGAGCGTCCAGGCCGTCCTGGACTGGGCCCAGCAGGCCCTGGAACGCGGCAAGGCCCTGCACGTGCCCGCCGCCCGCTGCCTCGCCGCCGTCGCGGGCGCCGAGGACCGGCCCGCGATCGTGGACGCGGCCCGCAGCGGACCCGAGGGCGCCCGCTGCGCCGCCCTGCACTACCTCGCCGAGGCCGAGGACCCCGCCGTGCTCGACCTGATCGACGCGGCCGCCGCCGACCCCTCGCGCACGGTCGCCGAGGCCGCCGTCGCCGCCTTCGAGCGGATGCCCGGCATCGCCGCCGTCGAACGGGCCCGCCGCTGGGCGCACCGGCCCGACGCGCTGGGCGCCTCGGCCGCCGGCACCCTCGCCCGCCGCGGCACCCCCGCCGACGCCCCCCTCGTCCTCGGCGCGCTGCGCGAGGCCGTGCGCGCGCACCGGCCCGACACCCTGCGGCTCGGGCCGCTGGTGGACGGAGCGGGCCGCCTCGGCATCGCCTGCGCCGCCCCCGTCCTGCGCCACGTCTACCGGGAGACCTCCTCCTCGCACCTGCGGGGCCGCGCCGCCCGCGCGCTCGCCGCCACCGACCCGTCCTTCGCGACCGGCTTCGCCGTCGAGTGCCTGTGGGACTGCGAGGAGACCACCCGCGAGATCGCCGCGCTGCACGCGGAGACCGGGGACGTACGCGTCGCCGAGCGGCTGCGGCGGCTCGCCGCCGACCCCGCCGAGGAGGCCGAGGTGCAGACCGCGGTGCGCAGCCGCATCGAACCCGAGGCGACCGGGGTCTGACCCGGCCGGTACGCGCGAAGCGCCCCCGGGGACCGTGACACCCCCGGGGCGCGCGGCGGCAGCCGTCGCCGGCCCGCCGGGCGCCGGTACGTGCGCCGTGCACGGGTGCGAACGGCCACAGGACGTTTTCCGGCCGGACAGATCCTTGTCGGCCCGCTCACGCCCGGGGTGAGAACAACCCCCGTATGCGTGTCGTCATCGTCACCGAATCCTTCCCGCCGGACGTCAACGGCGTGGCCCACACCAGCCTGCGGACCGCACGGCATCTCGCCGCCCGCGGCCACCAGCCGCTCGTCATCGCCCCGGCCACGGCCGGCGCGCGCACGACGGAGACCTCCCCCGACGCCGACGCCCCCTGTCCGGTGGTCCGCGTCCCCTCCCTCCCGCTCCCCGGCTACCCGCAGGTCCGGGTGGCCCTGCCCGGACGCAGACTCGCCGCCGCCCTCATCGCCCACCGCGCCGAACTCGTCCACCTCGCCGGCCCGTTCGTGCTCGGCGCGCGCGGGATGAACGTGGCCCGGCGGCTCGGGCTGCCCACTGTCGCCGTCTACCAGACCGACCTCGCCGGCTACGCCCGCGCCTACCTCGGGACGGGCGAGCAGACCGCGTGGCGCCGCATGCGCGCCGTCCACGCCGCCGCCGACCGCACCCTCGCCCCCTCCACCGCCGCCCTCGGCGACCTCGCCGCGCACGGCGTGCCGCGCGTCCACCTCTGGCCCCGGGGCGTCGACTCCGTACGGTTCCACCCCGGCCTGCGCGACGAGCGGCTGCGCCGGGCCCTCGCCCCGGGTGGCGAACGCCTCGTCGGATACGTCGGACGCCTCGCCCCCGAGAAGCACGTCGAACTCCTTGCCGGCGCCTGCACCGTGCCCGGCGTCAAGGTCGTCGTCGTCGGCGACGGGCCCAGCGGCGCCTCGCTGCGCGGAGCCCTCCCCGGAGCCGTCTTCCTCGGCCGCCTCACCGGCGACGAACTCGCCCGGCTCTACGCCTCGTTGGACCTGTTCGTCCACACCGGACCGTACGAGACCTTCTGCCAGACCGTCCAGGAGGCGATGGCCTCCGGGCTGCCGGTCGTCGCCCCCGCCGCGGGCGGACCGCTCGACCTGGTCGACCACGGCCGCACCGGACTGCTGGTCCCCCCGCTCGACGCCGGAGCCGTCCGCGACGCCGTCCACGCGCTGACCACCGACCCCGAACGCGCCACCGCCCACGGGCGGGCCGGCCGCGCATCGGTCCGCGGCCGCACCTGGGAAGCGGTCGGCGACCTGCTCCTGCACCACTACGACGAGGTGCTGCGCGAGCGCACGGCGGTGGCCGCGTGAACGGGCCGCGATGAGGGCGTTCCAGCGCCTTGCGGTGCACCGCAAGGCGGATGCCGCGCTCGGCACCACCGCCCGGCTCGACCGTGAGCACCGGCGCCCGTGCCTGCCGTGCCCGTGCTCACCGTGCGTGGGCGAGGAGCCGGAGCGGGGACCGCCCGCGACCGGCCCCGGTCGGGTCCCGAGGGGGTCGGCGGCCACGTCCGCGACCGCCGGTGAACCGGCGTCCCGGGCTGCCGACGGGCGCCCGCCGGAGCTCTCCCGCGAGGGCGGACACGTCCCGGGCGGGGCGGTCGGATCTGCGCCGTTTCGACCGTTGTCAGGGTGAGGACCTAATCTGTGACGCGTGACTTCGCCTGCCGATACGGACAACGCCGCGCCCCAGCTCAGCGCGGGCCCGCGGCCCGCACCCGGGCCGGCCGCCGACGAGGGGCTCGCGCGGCGCCTGCGCGCGCTCGCCTGCACCGCCCCGCTGCACGATCTCGACGTGCGCAAGGCGAACCTCGCCGGTGAGTACACCGTCTACTCGATGGCCGAGGTCGCCCTCGCCGCGATCGACGTGGTCACCCTCCACATGGACTTCGACACCGGCGCCGACCACGAACAGATAGTGACCAGGCTGCTGCCCCGGGTCCACGCCCAGGCACCCCACCGCCCCGCCGCCGAGCACGAGCGGGTCGCCCGCTGGGTGCTGGACAACCTCATCAACGTCGGCAGCGTCGACCGCGGCTTCCGCGCGGTCTACGGCACCTTCGGACCCGACGGCGTCTACGTCCGCAGGGACTACGACTTCAAGCTCGTCGAGGAGGTCCCCGGCCACGGCGGCACCGTCTTCCTCCGGGCGACCGACGAGGCCGTCAACGTCCTCGTCGGCGCCCTGGACACCGACGTCACCAGCGCGCAGATCGCCGCCGAGGTCAAACTGGAGGTGCTGGTCAGCCGAGGCCGCCTCGCCGACGCGCAACTCGCCGCCGAACAGGCCCGCTACCGCACCGTGCAGTACGCCGAGACGCTCCGCCGCACGCTGGAGGCGACCCGCCGCAACGTCCGCGCCGTCGACTGGCTCAACGCCGTGCCCGACATGATCGCCGAGGCGCTCGACCACGTCGCCGACCGCTACCGCCACGAGAACGCGATCCTCACCAACATCCGCAAGGCGCGCGACGAGGCCGAGGAACCCGAGAACAAGCGGCGCGCCGCCGAGCTCGTCGACATCGTCAAGGACTGCATCCGCCGCCACACCCAACTCCAGTCCAGGCTCCTGGAAGCGGGCCCCCTCTTCCGCGCCGAACAGGACCGGCAGGCGTTCGCCACCCCGGCCTCGCGCACCGGCCTCGATCTCTACGGGCAGCTCCTCGCGCCGATCCTGCCGCTCCCCGTCGAGCAGTCCATCCGGGCCACCGACGCGTTCTTCGCCCGGGGCACCGGACTGCGCACCCCCACCTCCGTACGCGTAGGCGACCTCGTCGACCTGCTGCTCGCCCCGCCCGTGGAGCGCGAGCACCTGGGCGCGGAGATGCCCGAGCCCGACCTGATCGCCACCCCCGACGACAGCCGGTTCAGCGAGGACCAGCTCGCCCGTGCGATGGTCCTGCTCGACCTGGAGTACGAAGCCCCCCGCCGGCTCTCCGGACTGCTGGCCGAGGCCCGCGCCACCGGCGACCTGGAACTGCCGTACCTGGTGGCCCTGCTGGCGGTCCACGCGGCGAGTCCGCCGGTCGGCACCGCCTACCGCCAGGGGGAGCGGCGCCTGCTGTTCGCCGTGGACGACGGCACCGAGCTCGACGACCCCGAGTTCGGCGGTGCCGACCTCGTCGTGGGGACCGCCCTGCTCGACGCGGTGGGCATGGCCGCCGACCGCAAGGAGGCGTCATGAGCGCCTCGCGCACCCCCGAACCCGTACGCGGCTTCGCGCGCACCCCCGTACCCGTACGCGGCTTCGCGCGCACCCCCGTACCCGTACCCGTACCGAAACAACTCCGCACCGAGGAGCCCCAGCCGTGAGCGACCACCGCGCCGAGCACACCGACGCGTGGGACGAACCCGCCGTCACCCCCGCCGTGGAGCCCGCTCCCGCACCGGGGCAGGCGGCCGTCACCCCGGCCGACGCCGCCGACGCCGCACGCCTGGTCTCCTTCGGACTCCAGCCCAAACTGGTGCCCGCCCGGGACGCCGAGTACGCCGACCTGCTCCGCCGCTACCGCGAGGAACCCGCCTTCGGGCGGCTCGCGGACGCCGTCGCCACCGGCCTCGGCCTGGTCGTCCTGGAGGTCTCCACCCGGGCCGGAATGGCCGTCACCGCCGACGAGGACTCGGTCTTCGCCGTACGGATGGGCGACTACGCCCGACGCGCCTCCTCCGACGCCGCCGACCGCTTCCTGCACGGCCTCGCCCACCTCGCCGTCGCCGCCATGGCGTTCCCCCGGCCCGAGGACCTCGCCGACGACGCCTACATCGGCCGCATCACCGTCAACGGCGTCGACGCCTTCGTCCGCCAGGCGTGCCTGCGGCTGGAGGAGCGCGCCGCCGAGCAGGGCGAGAACACCGACCCCACCAGCGACGCACCCGGCCTCGAAGCCGGCTGGCGGGTCTACGCCCGCCGCAGCGCGACCGGCGCCACCAAGGACGCCCGCCGCCTCGCCGGATCGACCACCGGCATCATCGGCAAGGCCGTCGCCTTCCTCACCGACTCCGGCTTCCTCCAGCGCACCGGCGACGACGCGGGCGGCACCTACCGCACCACCGCGCGCTACCAGCTCCAGGTCCGCGACATGGCGGGCAGCGCCGCCATGGCCGAACTCCTCGAACTCGGGGTCGTCCCCGTCACCGACGGGGCCGCCACCCTGCTGCCCCCGCGCGACACCGAAGACCTCGAACTCGCGGCCGACGCCGGCCTGCCCTTCCACGGCTGACGCGCCCGGCGCGCCCGCCCCTGTGCCCCACCTGTTCTGCCCGTTCCGCTTCACGAACGACGAGAGTCCGCCGCCATGTACGAGTTGTCCCGGGTCCGCCTCTACTCCATCGGACCGGCCGGTGCGCGCTATGCCGACACCGTTCTCGATCTGCGCGGCGTCGGTGCGCCCGTACCCGAACCCGCCCCGGCGCAGGCCGAGTTCTTCGAGGACGAGCCGGTCGGCCCGCCGCGCCGGCCCGCCCCCGCCGGCGTCCTCTTCCTGGAGAACGGCGGCGGCAAGTCCGTCCTGCTGAAGCTGATCTTCTCGGTGATGCTGCCCGGCCACCGCAACACCCTCGGCGGCGCCAGCTCCGGCGTGCTCCGCAAGTTCCTGCTCGCCGACGACTGCGGGCACGTCGCCCTGGAGTGGCAGCACACCCTCACCGGCGAATGCGTCGTCGTCGGCAAGGTCAGCGAGTGGCGCGGCCACCAGGTCTCCAACGACCCGCGCCGGTTCGCCGAGGCCTGGTACTCCTTCCGCCCCGGACCGGGGCTCAGCCTCGACAACCTCCCCGTCGCCGAGGCCACCACCGTCGGCCGCCCCGCCGAAGGCGCCTCCGGCGCCCGGGGACGCCGCCGCACCATGAAGGGCTTCCGCGACGCCCTGATGGACGCCGGCAAGTTCTACCAGCACCTCGACGTGCACTGGGAAGAGATCCACGACCGGTGGAACGAACACCTCGGCGACCTCGGACTCGACCCCGAACTCTTCCGCTACCAGCGCGAGATGAACGCCGACGAGGGCGAGGCCGCCGGACTCTTCGCGGTCAAGAAGGACTCCGACTTCACCGACCTGCTGCTGCGGGCCGTGACCGACACCCGCGACACCGACGGCCTCGCCGACCTCGTCAGCGGCTTCGGCAACAAGCTCGGCCGCCGCGCCGAACTCACCGCCGAACGCGACTTCACCGCCGGCTCCGCCGACCTCCTCGGCCGGATCGTCGAGGCCACCGCCGCCCGGTCCCGCAGCCGCGACGTCCACGCCGGCGCGGAACGCCGCACCCGCACCCTCGCCCGCCGGCTCTCCGCCCGCGCCACCGAGGAACGCGGCCGTACCGCCGAGCTGGCCCAGCACGTCACCGCCGCCGCCCACACCGTCACCGAGGCCGAACGCACCCGTGGCCACCGCGCCCTCGTCGCCGCCGAACTCGCCTACCGCAACGCCTCCCTCGCGCTGGCCGCCGCCGAGAAGGCCGCCGCCGCCCAGCGCCGCGAGCTGGGCGACGCCCGTACGCTGCACTCCGCCTGGCAGGCCGCCGAGGTCGTGCTGCGCCACCGTGCCGGCGCCGACCGCTCGGCGCGCGTCGCCGCCGCCATCCGCGAGGCCGAACGCGACGCGGCGCCCGCGCTCGCCGCCCGCGCCACCGCCGCCGCCGACCTGGTACGCGCCCTGCACACCGCCGCCGAGGACGGCGAGCGGGTGGCCAACGAGGAGGAGGAGCGCTCCGACACCCTCCAGGCCGAGGGCGAGCGCGCCCACCGCGACGCCACCACCGCCGCCACCGAGGCCCAGCGCGCCCGCAGCGAGGCCGGCCACCTGCGCCAGCGCCTCGCCGAGGTCGAGCAGGAGACCGCCGAGGCCGTCCGGGCCGGCTGGCTCGACGACACCGCCCCCGACGCCGACCCGGCCCGCGCCGCGCTCGCCGCGAGCGACGCCGAACAGGCCGCGGTCGCCGCCTGGGACACCGCCCGCGACGCCGCCCGCGCCTCGGCCGACCAGGCCCGGGAAGCCGCCGCCGCCGAGAGCCGCGCCGAACTCGCCGCCGCCCGCGCCGCCGACGCCGCCAAGGCCGCCGAACAGTCCTGGGAGGACGAGCGCTCCGCCGCCGACGCCCTCGCCGCCGAGAGCCGCCTCGCCGACCTCCTCGGCCTGCCCTCCGCCACCGGCGTCCCCCAGCCCCGCAGCGGCGCGGGCCCCGACGAACCGCACGGCACCGCGCCCGGCGGCGCCCGCGGCCCCGGCGAGGCCGGGGCCGCCCCGCACGGCACCGACCGCCAGGTCGCCCTGGCCGACCGCCGCACCGCCACCGCCCGCGCCCTGACGACCGAGGACTTCGACCGCGGCGCCGACGAACTGCGCGAACTCCTCGACCAGGGCATCGCGACCGCCGAACGCCGCCTCTTCGACCTGCGTACGGCCGCCGCCGACGACTCCCGCATCCTCGGCGCCCTCGGCGACGGCGGACTGCTGCCGCCCGGCCCCGACGTACTGGCCACCGTCGAGTACCTCGGCGAGCACGGCATCCCCGCCCTGCCCGGCTGGCGTTACCTCGCCCAGGCCGTCGACCCCGCCGACCACGCCCGCGTCCTCGCCGCCCGCCCCGAACTGGTCGACGGCGTCGTCATCACCGACCCCGGCGCCCACGCCCGGGCCCGCGAGGTCCTCGGCTCCGCCGCCCTGCTGCCCCGCTCCACCGTCGCGGTCGGCACCGCCGCCGCACTGCTCGCCCCGGTGCCCGACGCGGCCGCCGGCACCGACGACGTGTTCCTCGTCCCGCCGAACCCGGCCATGCACGACGAACTCGCCGCCGACGAGGAGCGCCAGGCCCTGCGCGCCCGGGCCGCCGACCGCGACGAGGACATCCGCGCCCTCGCCGCCCGGCTGGCCGGCGACCGCGCGCTGGCGGCCCGTATCGGAGCCTGGCGCGCCGACTGCCCGCCCGGCATGCTCGCCGAACTCGCCACCGCCGCCGCCACCGCGCGGACCGTGGCCGAGACCTCCGAGGAAGCCCTCGCCGAGGCCCGGACCGTCCGCGCCGAGGCCGACGAGGCGGCCGCCGACACCGCCCGGGTCCGCGAGGAGCGCCAGGAGGCCGCCCAGCGCGCCCGCCGCGCCGCCGACGCCCTGGCCGGCCTCGCCCACCGGCTCCGCGAACGCGCCGGCTGGCAGATCCGGCTCCGCGAACTCGTCGACGAGGGCGCCGAGTCGGAAGCCCGCGCGGGGACCTTCCTGGACCGCGCCCGCGCCGCCGACGAGGACCGCCGGGCCGCCCAGCGCGCCGCCGACGACGCCCGCCGCACCGCCCGCGCGCTGCGCGCCGAGCGCGCCGAGATCGCGGGCGCCCCGGAAACCCTGCCCGAGCCCGACGAGCACACCGCCCGCCAGGCACTGCCCACCCTCCGCGAGGCCTACCGCGCCGCCTCCCAGCTGTACGAGAAGGTCGGCGTCGGCGCCGACCTCCGCGCCGAACAGGCCCGCGCCGAGAGCGACGAGAGCGCCGCGCTCTCCGAACTCGACCGCCTCAGCAACAAGGTGCGCACCCGCGCCGCCCAGCTCCTCGAAGGCACCGACGGCGCCGACGGCCCCTCCCGGCAGGCGGCGGCGGCCCGCGCCGAATCGCTCGTCCAGCTCCTGGAGACCCGCGCCTCCACCGCCAGCGAGCAGCTGGGCCGGCTGCGCGGCGAGGCCGAACGGCTCGCCCCCGAGGACGAGTCGCCGCACCACACCGAACTGCCCGAGGAGCTCGTCCCGGCCGACGCCGAACAGGCCCAGACCCTGCTGCGCACCGCCACCGGCGAACTCTCCGCCGCCACCGCGGCCCTGGACACCGCGCGCGCCGCGCACGCCGAGCTGCTGCACGCCCACCGCACCGCGGAGGACTCCGCGGGCGGCTTCGAGGAGACCGCCGCCCTCCTGCGCGACCTCCTGCGCGACCACGGCACCGAGGACGAGGACGACGGCCCCGAGCCCCACCCCGGCACCCTCGACGAGGCCCGGACTTCCGCCGCCGAGGCCCGCCGCTCCCTGCGTGGCTGCGCGGCCGACCTCTCCGCCGCCGAGGCCGCGGTCCGCGAGGCGAGCGACATCCTCGTACGGCACGCCAACTCCACGCGGTACGAGCAGGTACGCACCCCCGCCCGCCAGCAGATCCGCGAGCTCCCGGCCTCCGCCCTGCCCGAGCACGCGCAGAAGTGGGCCGACGCCTTCGCCCCCCGGCTCCGCGTCCTCACCGACGAACTCGCCCAGCTGGAACGGAACCGCGACTCCATCGTCGACCGGCTGCGCGGTCTGGTGGAATCCTCCCTCGCCACCCTGCGTTCCGCGCAGCGGCTGTCCCGGCTGCCCGAGGGACTGGGGGAGTGGTCCGGACAGGAGTTCCTCCGCATCCGCTTCGAGGAACCCGACCAGGCCACGCTGACCGAGCGCCTCGGCGAGGTCATCGACGAGGCGACCCACTCGGCCCTCAAGAAGAACGCCGACCTGCGCCGCGACGGCATGTCCCTGCTGCTGCGCGGGGTCGAGGCGGCACTGAGGCCCAAGGGCATCGCCGTGGAGATCCTCAAGCCGGACGCCGTACTGCGCGCCGAACGCGTACCCGTCGGACAGATGGGGGACGTCTTCTCCGGCGGCCAGCTGCTCACCGCGGCCATCGCGCTGTACTGCACCATGGCCGCGCTCCGCAGCAACGACCGGGGCCGCGACAAGCACCGGCACGCCGGCACCCTCTTCCTGGACAACCCCATCGGCCGCGCCAACGCCACGTACCTGCTGGAGCTCCAGCGCGCCGTGTCGGACGCGCTCGGGGTCCAGCTCCTCTACACGACCGGGCTGTTCGACACCACGGCGCTCGCCGAGTTCCCGCTGGTGATCAGGCTCCGCAACGACGCCGACCTGCGGGCCGGGCTGAAGTACATCAGCGTCGAGGAGCACCTGCGGCCGGGGCTGCCCCAGCAGGACCCGGAGGGCGAGACCGTGCACGGGGAGATCACGGCCACCCGGATGTTCAAGCGGAGCACGGAGCAGGCCACGGCCTGATCCCGCAGGACGGCACGGGGCGCGCCCGACGGCAGCGGGCGCGCCCGGCCCTGGGCCCACACCCGGGCGCGCGCCCGGCTCCTGGGATCACACCCGGGAGAGCCGCCCCCGGCGGCCCGTACCGCTGTGTCCGTGTCCTCCTATGCCCGCGCCGCCCTCGCGCGGGGCCCGGCGCTCCGCGCGGCGGGCCCGCCGGCGCTCGCGGCGCATCTGCCGCGCGGTGCTGCTCGGCACCGACACCACACCGTGGCGCTGGTTCCACACCTGGCGGGTCACCCAGACGTCCAGCACCGACCACGTCGCCCCGACCGTGCCGGCCACCCCGCCGAGCACCATCGGGAAGGCGAGCCAGGACCCCGCCAGGGTGCACAGGAACGCCACCACGGCCTGGATGAGCGTCAGCGCCACGATCATCACGGCGCGCACCGCCGCCGTGCGGACGGGATCGGGCATCCGTCTGCGGACCGCCGGCTCCTCCACCCACAACTGCCGAGGCACGCGCGCGTCCTGCACCGGTGTGGCGTCCGACGACGCGGCGCCCCGGTATTCCCGAGTGCTCAAAGGACCTTCAACTCCCCACCGCTGAACGACTTGAGGGTGACTGCCCGGCTCGCCGCCGTTCTACGCGGACCTGCCGGGCCAACCGCACGGCGACCCCGCCGTCCTGCCGCACCGGCCTCCGGCGTGACTCCTGCCCCGTACGTACGGACGAATACGTGGGTACGAAGATTCCCGCGCGTTGGCAACGATCGGCCCGGTCAACGGTCACGAAACACGTAATTCCGGCCAAGTGTCCGGTACCGGATTTCCGGGTGTCCGGGGTGCGCCCTTCTGCCGGTGGCCGAGTTCCGCGACCGGAAATGCGGGAATGATTCGCGTCAACTCCGTGCGGGAAGGCCGAAAATCGCCCGGACGGTCCTTCGAGTTGTCAGAGTGTCAGTAGTAGGCTCGCGCCGTTCGCAGAGGCGGGACCGACGGACACACCCCCGCGTGCGGGGGTCGAGCTGGGGGAGGCCATGCGCTTTCGCGGGAAGTCCATCCGCAGGAAGATCGCGGCACTGCTTCTCGTGCCCCTAGTCTCCCTCACCGCACTCTGGGCGTTCGCCACGTACGTGACCGGGCGCCAGGCGAGCCAGATGATGGACGCGGGCGCCATAGTCGAAAAGGTCGGCCACCCGCTGGAGCAGGCGGTCCGCTCCCTCCAGGACGAACGCCGCCAGACACTCGTCTTCCTCGCCGACCCCCGGGCCTCCGACGCGCTGCCGCTGCTCCGCCGCCAACAGGCCATCACCGACCGGACGGTGGCCGAGATCCGGGACGGCGCCGGCCGCGGCGGCATCCGCGATGAGCTGAGCAGCGACGCCCAAGGCCGTCTCGACGCCGTGCTCAGCGCGGCCGACGGACTCCCCGCCCTCCGGCAGTCCGTGGAGAACCGCGGCATCACCCGGCTGCGCGCCATGGACTTCTACGACGACCTCGTGGACCCCGCCTACCGGTTCCTCAACGGTCTGAGCACCATGGAACACGTCTCCCTGGACAAGCAGGTCCGCGCGCTCGTCGGCGTCTCCCGGGCCCGTGAACTCCTCTCCCGCGAGGACGCGTTGGTCGCCTCCGGGCTCCTGACCTCCCGGCTCACCGACGCCGATCTGCGCCAGCTCGCCGCCCTCGTCGCCCAGCGCCAACTGCTCTACCAGGTCAACCTGGACATGCTCCCCAGCGACGAACGCCTGCGCGTCGAACGGTTCTGGGCCAGCCCGGAGACCGAACCCCTGCGCACCGCCGAGAACGCCCTCATCGCGGGCGGCGAGGCACGGGACCGCGCCGGGATCGACACGGCCCGCTGGCAGCGGGCCGCGCAGCCCGTGCTGGACCGGCTGGCCAACGACTACACCGAGATGACCAACCGCTTCCAGGACCGCGCCGATCCCGCCGGCTACCGGGTGCTCGTCCTCGCGGGCGTCGCGGGGGTCCTCGGCTTCCTGGCGCTGCTCGTCTCCGTCTTCGTGTCGGTACGCATCGGCCGCGAACTGGTCCGTGACCTCTCCCGGCTCCGCAAGGAGGCCCACGAGGCGTCGGGCGTACGCCTGCCGGGCGTCATGCGGCGGCTCGCGGCGGGGGAGCAGATCGACGTGGAGACCGAGGCCCCGCACCTGAGTTACGAACCCGACGAGATCGGCCAGGTCGGCCAGGCGCTCAACACCCTCCAGCGGGCCGCCGTGGAAGCCGCCGTCAAACAGGCCGACATGCGGCGCGGCGTCTCCGAGGTCTTCGTCAACCTGGCCCGGCGCAACCAGGTGCTGCTGCACCGCCAGCTGACCCTGCTCGACGCGATGGAACGGCGTACCGAGAGCGACGCGGAACTCGCCGACCTCTTCCGCCTCGACCACCTCACCACCCGGATGCGCCGGCACGCCGAGGGTCTGGTGATCCTCTCCGGAGCCGCCCCCTCCCGCCAGTGGCGCAAGCCGGTCCAGCTGATGGACGTGGTCCGCGCCGCCGTCGCGGAGGTCGAGGACTACGAACGGATCGAGGTCCGCAGACTCCCGCGCATCGGCGTCGGCGGGCCCGCCGTCGCCGACCTGACCCACCTCATCGCCGAACTCCTGGAGAACGCCACGGCGTTCTCCCCGCCGCACACCGGTGTACAGGTGCACGGGGAGCGCGTCACCAACGGCTTCACCCTGGAGATCCACGACCGCGGACTCGGCATGACCCCCGAGATCCTGCTGGACGCGAACCTGCGGCTCGCCGAGACCCCCGACTTCGAACTCTCCGACACCGACCGGCTCGGCCTCTTCGTCGTCAGCCGGCTGGCCCAGCGCCAGAAGGTGCGGGTCTCCCTGCAGAAGTCCCCGTACGGCGGCACCACCGCGGTCGTCTTCATCCCCGCCAACCTGCTCACCGAGGCGCCGGAGACCCACGGCACCGGGTTCCGGCTCGACCGCAGGACCGAACGCGCCCTGCCCGGGCCGCGCTCCGAGCAGAACGCGACCGGTGCGGTGTCCTCGCTCCCGCCGGGCCCCATCGACGGCCCGGTCGAGCTGGAGGCGCCGATGGGCCCCCGCGAGCGCGCGGCCTTCGAACGCGACCGCGACCGGGCGCTCGACCCGGCCCTCGCACCCGTCCTCGGCAGCCTCGGCGACCTGGAGGACAGCGACAGCGAACGCGGCGGCCTCTTCCGCCCCCGCGACACGCGCCGGGGCGACGGACCGGAGCAGCACCAGCAGGCGGGCGACGAACGCGAGGGCCCGGTGCCGCCGGTCCGGCCGATGCGGTTCGACGGACCCGCGCCGCTGCCCCGCCGTACGCCCCCGACCCTCGTCGCCGATCACGGCCGTCGCATCGGAGCCCCCCGGACCGGCGGGCCGGCCCGCTCGGTCCCCCGGCAGGCCGACCCGGCCCCCGCACCGGCGCCGGCCCCCGCACCGGCTCCGGTCCCGGCTCCCGCCCCTTTGCGGCCGGACGCCGAACCCGTGACGATCCGGTCCGTGGACACCGTCGGCGGCCTGCCCCGGCGCATCCGCCAGGCGAGCCTCGTACCGCAGCTCCGCGAGGAGACGGAGGCCCGCACCGAGCCGGAGCCTCCCGCCCTCGAACGCGACGACATCCAGCGCGAGGCCGAACACGTCCGCGACCGCATGGCCTCGCTCCAGCGGGGCTGGCAGCGCGGACGCCGGCAGAACGCAGGCGAGACGACCGACACGGGCGACTCAGGACCAGGAACACCACCGGGAGGGGACGGTCGATGACCGCACCGCACGCCGCCGCACACGACTCCGAACGCAGGGGGTCGGGCGAACTCAACTGGCTGCTCGACGAACTCGTGGACCGGGTGTCCAGCATCCGCCAGGCCCTGGTCCTGTCGCGGGACGGCCTCGCCACCGGCACCTCCCGGGACCTGAGCCGCGAGGACGGCGAGCACCTCGCCGCCGTCGCCTCCGGCTTCCACAGCCTGGCCAAGGGCGTGGGCCGCCACTTCGACGCCGGCCAGGTGCGCCAGACCGTCGTCGAACTCGACGAGGCGTTCCTCTTCGTCACCGCGGCCGGGGACGGGAGCTGTCTCGCCGTACTGGCCGACGCGGACTCCGACGTGGGCCAGGTGGCGTACGAGATGACGCTCATGGTCAAGCGCGTGGGGGCCCATCTGGTCAACGCACCCCGTACGTCCGGTACGTCCGCCGGAGGGTGAGGGGATGGCATGAGCGCAGAACCGGCCCGGGACGCCGTCCCCGGATCGCCGGCCGCCGCCTCCGGCGTCCGGCCCCTGCCCTGGTTCGACGCGGACGCGGGACCGGTCGTACGCCCGTACGCGATGACCCGCGGACGCACCGGCGGCGCGGTCAGCCTCCGGCTCGACCTGATAGCGGTCGTCGTCCCCGAGCCCGCCGCCGACGACCCCGACCGGGACGCGTCCCTCTCCCCGGAACACGTGGAGATCGTCGAACTCTGCTGCGCCGTGCCCCAGTCGATCGCCGAGCTCGCCGCCGGCCTGGACCTCCCGGTGGGAGTGGTCCGGGTCCTGGTGGCCGATCTCGTCGAGGAGGAGCT
Organism: Streptomyces sp. NBC_01335; assembly: GCF_035953295.1. Lineage (GTDB taxonomy): Bacteria > Actinomycetota > Actinomycetes > Streptomycetales > Streptomycetaceae > Streptomyces. The sequence goes on along the minus strand of NZ_CP108370.1, from coordinate 1,088,578 downwards.
GGTGCAGGTGACCCGACCCGTTCCGCCGGCCGAACTGCCGGACGTGAACCTTCTGCGCGAGGTGATCAATGGCCTTCGGGCGCTCTAGCCGCCGCAAGCGGGCCGTCGCGCCCGTCACCCTGAAGATCCTGGTGGCGGGCGGTTTCGGCGTGGGCAAGACGACGCTGGTGGGCGCGGTCAGCGAGATCAGACCGCTGCGCACCGAGGAGCACCTCACCGAGGCCGGGCGGCCCGTCGACGACATCGCCGGGGTGGAGACCAAGCGGACCACCACCGTGGCGATGGACTTCGGGCGCATCACCCTCCGCGAGGAGCTGGTGCTCTACCTCTTCGGCACCCCCGGGCAGGAACGTTTCTGGTTCCTCTGGGACGAGCTGGCCCAGGGCTCCCTGGGCGCGGTCGTCCTCGCCGACACCCGCCGCCTGGAGGAGTGCTTCGCGGCCGTCGACTACTTCGAGCGCCGGGCGATCCCCTTCGCGGTGGCCGTCAACTGCTTCGAGGGCGCGGAGACCTACCCCACCGGCATCGTGCGGGCCGCCCTCGACCTCGGGCCGGACACCCCGGTCCTGCTCTGCGACGCCCGCGAACGGTCCTCGGTCCGGGACGTCCTGGTCGAGCTCGTCGAACACGCGCTGGCCCGGACCGGCCGGCTCCGGGAGACGGCCGGTACCTGAGGGGTTCCTCCGCGCAGGTCACCCGGCGGCGGGCCGGTCCGCGTTCTCCGCGAGCCACTTCGCGGCGGTCTCCGCCAGCTCGGCGTCGCGCCCGGCGAGCATCGTCAGGATCATCTGCGCGTCCCCGCGCAGCGACCAGGCGGGGTGGCCGAAGCTGGCCGGGTTGTTCCCCTCGATCAGGAAGTGCGCGGGCCACGCGGTCCCGTACCCGATCAGCGGCAGCGCCGCCGCGTACCGCTTCCGCCCGCGCGCCAGCCCGTAGGCGGTGATCGCGAGCCCGGTCAGGGTCCCGGTCAGATGGACCCAGCGGGTCGCGGCCTTGGAGTGCATCGCGACGTAGTAGGGCCAGAACTCCTCGTACGAATCGAACGTCTGCTGCGTCATGGGGGGAAGGTATCGGCTCCCGCCCCGCCGGGAAACGGTCCCGCCCGGCGGGAATGGTCGGACACGGCCCTGTGCCGTGTCGTTTGCCCCGAGGCCGTCAGCGGCCCCGCACCGAGCGCTCGTCCACCGGGAAGTCGAAGTACGTGTCCGGGAAGAGCTCCGGCGTGAAGGTGTAGTGCCACCACTCCTCGGCCAGGTTGACGAAGCCGAGACCGGTGAGTGTCCCCTTGAGCAGCTGCCGGTCGGCCCGCTGGGCGCCCTGGATCCGCGGGTCGTCGGTGTGCGCGAGTGTGTCGAAGCAGTCGTACCCCGTGCCCATGTCGACCGAGTTGTCGGGGAACCGCGCCTCCTGGGGGCCGTAGCAGGGAGCGAGCGGCTCGCCCGGCCGGTACGCCCTCGTCGGTACGGCGGGCAGCCTCACCAGGGTCAGGTCGACCGTGCTGCCCCGGCTGTGCCCGGACTTCTCCGCGATGTAACCGTCCTCGAACAGCCGCGTCTTGTCGACGCGGGGGTAGAACTCGTCCTTCATGGCCTGGTCGTCGAGGTCCTTCGCCCAGCGCACGAAGTGGTCCACCGCCCGCTGCGGCCGGTAACAGTCGTACACCTTCAGGGAGTAGCCCTCGCGTCGCAGCGCGGTCTGCGCCCGGTGCAGCGCCACGGCGGCGGGGCGGGTCACGAGGCACACCGGCTTCCGGTAGCCGTCCACCGGCACGCCCATGAAGGTGTGCGGCGTGGCGTACCGGATCTCCTCGATGATGGTGGGGTCCACGGAGCGCAGCGCGACGAAGCCGTCCGGCGCCTTCGGCTCGGGCCGCGCCCGCGCCGAAGGAGTGGACACCGTCGCGGCGAGCAGGACGGCGGCGGCGACGGTGAGGGCGCGGAGCGCGGAACCAGCCGCGGTCGTTGTTGTCATGTGCACATCGCTATCAGGTTCCGGCCCCCCGGGGAAGCGTGATCGGATACAGTCCGGCCCGTGTCCGAGCCCACCGCGCCGCCCGTACCCGACTCCCACTGCGCCGCCTGCGGAGCCCCGTACGCCGCGTCCGTACTCCGTGCCGACGCCTGGCCCCGCCACTGCGCCGCCTGCGGTACGACCGCCTACCGCAACCCGCTCCCCGTCGCGGTCGCCCTGCTCCCGGTCACCGACGAAGAGGGCGGCGGCCTGGTCGTCATCACCCGGACCATCGCACCGCGGCGCGGCGGACTCGCCCTGCCCGGCGGGTTCGTCGACCACGGGGAGGACTGGCGGCACGCCGTCGTCCGCGAACTCCGCGAGGAGACCGGCATCGAGGCCGGCGCCGACATGGTGACCCTCGCCGACGCGCTCAGTTCCCAGGACGGCCACCTCCTCCTCTTCGGCCTCCTCCCCGCCCGTCCGCTCGACCGGCTGCCACCGTCCGCACCGACCGACGAGACCGCCGGATACGAGGTGCTGCGCGCGCCCCGGGAGCTGGCGTTCCCGCTGCACACCGAAGCCGCCCGCGCCTGGTTCGCGGGCCGTTACGCCGTCGCGGGGCGTTACGCCTGAGGCCCCCGGGCGGCCGGCCCGCCCCCGGTCACCACCACACCGCCCCCGGTCACACCCCCCGCAGGCGCACCGCGTACGGCACCGGCCCCGCGTGGCCGTCCCGCTCCACCACCACCCGGCCGTCCTCCCACCGGGTACGGAAACGCTCCACCACCGGCTTCCCCCGCCCCGTGCCGGCACCTCGCACCAGCACCCCGCCACCGCGCCGCCCCGGCCGCGGCGCCCAGGCCTCCAGCTCCGTCCCGCCGTCGTCGCCCCGCACCGGAATCACCGTCCCCGCCCGCGCCAGCACCGGAATCCGCGACAAGGGCGCCTCCACCGTCACCCGCCCCGGTCCCTCGTACGCCCGGCCCGTCGCGGTGTCGTACCAGCGCCCGCGCGGCAGCCGTACCGTCCGCCGGACCGTGCCCGGCTCCAGCACCGGCGCCACCAGCACCCCGTCGCCCAGCAGAAACGCGTCCTCGCAGTCCCGCAACGCCCGGTCGCGGGGGGCGTCCCACCAGAGGGGGCGTACGTACGGCGCGCCCGTCAGCCGCGCCACGTGCGCCAGCGTCAGGAAGTACGGGCCGAGCCGCTCGCGCTCCAGCAACGCCGCTCCCGCATGCGCCCCCACCTCCTCCCCAAGCCCTACGGCACCGTTCCAGTCCCCGGCCCCGATGCGGAACAACGGCAGCCGCGTGCCCAGTTGGAGCCACCGCAGATACAGCTCGGGCGACTCCGCGTCCTGGAAGGAGCCCAGGTCCGGCCCCGAGTACGGCACCCCGCACAGACCGAGCCCGATGACCGTGGCCAGCGCCGCACGCAACCCCGGCCAGCCGTCCGCCGCACCCCCGGACACGATCCGCCGCACGTCCCGCTCGTCCGCCCCGCCCTCCTCGTCCGCCCCGCCCTCCACGGCGGGCAGCGGCTCCGGCACCCCCGACGGCGGCAGCGCGGGAGCACCCGTGAGCCCGGTCCAGCCGCGCAGCACCCGGGCCGGTGTCCCCGCCACCGCCCAGCACCGCAGCGGCCCGCCGTCCATCCGGACCTCGCTGCCGCCCGGCCGGTCGTGCCCCGAACCCGCGCCCTCCTCACCCTCACGGATGGTCATCCGCCCCGTCCCGGTGCTGTCGTAGAACGCCAGGTGCGTCCCCGCGTCCGAGACCACGAACTGCACCGGCAGCAACGGCGCCGCCGCGCCGCCCGCCCCGTCCTGCAGGCCCGGCCGCCCCGCAGCCATGGCGCCCAACGGGTACGCACCGCTCCGCAGCCGGGGGCCTGACGGCGGCCCGCCCAGCCCGAAGAACCGCGCGTCCGACGGGAGTTCCGCCCGCTGCACCCACCGCGCGGGACCCCCGCCGACCGCCTCCCACCAGCGCGGCGGCAGCTCCCGCCGCAGCGGGACGCCGCCCGGCGTCCGCAGCTCCACCGCCCCGACGCGCGACACCGACACGGTCAGACGCTCCGACACCACCTGCCAGCCACCGTCCGTTCCGGGTTCCAGCCGCGCCCGCGGATCGGGTGCCGGGTCCGTCCCCACAGGACCGTACGAGGGCAGCCTCCCGGCCCCGTCCCACGCCCAGAACACCGCTCCGCCCGCAGCCACCCGGATGCTCAGCTCCGAACGGGCGAACCGCACCACGCCGCCCCCGGGCCCGGGTTCCGCCCCCAGCAACGGCCCCGGCACCCTGGCCAGCTCCGGACCGCGCTGCTGCGGCGCGCAGGAATCCCCGCGCCACGACCGCCAGGCCGTCCGCATGCCACCGACCGAACCCATCAACTTCACCGAGCGCACCAGGCCATGACCGTCCATGGCGCACACCTTGCCACCAGCCGAACCCGACGGGCATTTCGTTCAACCTCCGTTCACCCGGGGCCCGGCGGCCGTACACGAACACCCCGCACCGGACACCGCGACCGCCCCGCGGCCGCCACACCCCGGTACCGCCTTGCCGACCCTGGTGCCGGAGACGATCACATGGCATCGTCCTGAGTGCTCGCGCGCACCACCCCTGCCCGTGCGCGCCGACGCCCACCCCGCGTACCCGTCCGCCAGGAGCCGCCCCATGACCGTAAGCGCCGACGAAGCACCCCTCTGGCAGCCCGGCCCCGAACGCGTCGCCGCCGCGGCCGTCACCCGCTTCCAGAGCTGGGCGGCCGAACACCACGGCGCCCCCGCCGAGGGGGGATACCCGGCACTGCACCGCTGGTCGGTCGAGGAGCTCGACACCTTCTGGCAGGCGGTCGCCGAGTGGTTCGACATCCGGTTCTCCACCCCGTACGAGACCGTCCTCGCGAGCCGCACCATGCCCGGCGCCGAGTGGTTCCCCGGCGCCACCCTCAACTACGCCGAACACGCCCTGCGCACCGCCGAGGACCCGCTCCGCGCCGACGCGCCCGCGCTCTTCCACGTCGACGAGACGCAGGCCCAGGCGGTCATGAGCTGGTCCGAACTCCGCCGCCAGGTCGGCTCCCTCGCCGCGGAACTGCGCGCCCTCGGCGTCACCCCCGGCGACCGGGTCAGCGGCTACCTCCCGAACATCCCGCAGGCCGTCGTCGCCTTCCTCGCCACCGCCGCCGTCGGCGGGGTCTGGACCTCCTGCGCCCCCGACTTCGGCGCCCGCAGCGTCCTCGACCGCTTCCAGCAGGTCGAACCCGTCGTCCTGTTCACGGTCGACGGATACCGCTACGGCGGCAAGGTGCACGACCGGACCGCCACCGTCACCGAACTCCGCCGCGAACTCCCCACCCTGCGCGCCGTCGTCCACGTCCCGCTGCTCGGCACCACCGCGCCGGAGGGCACCCTCGCCTGGGCCGACCTCACCGGCGCCGACACCGAACCGCGCTTCGAGCAGGTCCCCTTCGCCCACCCCCTCTGGGTCCTCTACTCCTCCGGCACTACCGGCCTGCCCAAGGCGATCGTGCAGTCCCAGGGCGGCATCCTGCTGGAGCACTACAAGCAGCTCGGGCTCCACTGCGACCTCGGCCCCGAGGACCGCTTCTTCTGGTACACCTCCACCGGCTGGATGATGTGGAACTTCCTCGTCTCCGGCCTCCTCACCGGCACCACCGTCGTGCTGTACGACGGCAGCCCCGGACACCCCGACATCAGCGCCCAGTGGCGCGTCGCCGAGCAGACCGGAGCCACCTTCTTCGGCACCTCGGCCGCCTATGTCATGGCCTGCCGCAAAGCCGGCGCCCACCCCGGACGCGACTTCGACCTCAGCCGCGTGCAGTGCGTGGCCACCACCGGCTCGCCCCTGCCCCCGGACGGGTTCCGCTGGCTCCACGGAGAGATCACCGACGACCTGTGGATCGCCTCGGTCAGCGGCGGCACCGACGTCTGCAGCTGCTTCGCGGGCGCCGTGGCCACCCTCCCCGTCCACATCGGGGAGCTCCAGGCCCCCTGCCTGGGCACCGACCTCCAGTCCTGGGACGCCGAAGGCGAGCCGCACCTGGGGGAGGTCGGCGAACTCGTCGTCACCGCGCCCATGCCCTCCATGCCCCTGCGGTTCTGGAACGACCCGGACGGCAGCCGCTACCACGACAGCTACTTCGCCACCTACCCCGGCGTCTGGCGCCACGGCGACTGGATCACCCTCACCGGCCGCGGCTCGGTGGTCATCCACGGCCGCTCCGACTCCACCCTCAACCGCCAGGGCGTACGCATGGGCTCCGCCGACATCTACGAGGCCGTCGAACGGCTGCCGCAGATCCGCGAATCCCTCGTCGTGGGCATCGAAGAGCCCGACGGCGGCTACTGGATGCCCCTCTTCGTCCACCTCGCCGACGGAGCCGTACTCGACGACGACCTGCGCACCGCGATCGCCCGCACCCTCCGCGAGAACCTCTCCCCGCGCCACGTACCCGACGAGGTCATCCAGGTCCCCGGCATCCCGCACACCCTCACCGGCAAGCGCATCGAGGTCCCCGTCAAGCGCCTTCTCCAGGGAACCCCCCTGGAGAAGGCGGTCAACGCCGGCTCCATCGACGACGTCGGACTCCTCCGCTTCTACGCCGACCTGGCCCGCACCCGCCACTGAGGCGGCCGTTGTCAGACCCCCTGACTACTCTGAGTGAGCACGGTTCGACCGTACGTCTGCGCGCGGAGCGTACCCGGACCGCCGTACTCAGACCGCCGTACTCAGGGGGAGCACCACCATGAACCGCACCGGACGCACCGACCGCGCCACCGACCCCACCCGCCGCACCCGCCGCACCGGGGCCCCGCCGGACCGGCGGCCCCGGTCCACCCGCCGCGCCCTGCGCCGCGAGGTGCCCGGCACGGTCGGCATCCTGGTCGATCCCCAGGACTTCGCGGCGATGCGCGCCTACCGCACCTTTCCCTTCGACGACCACACCGCCTATCTCCACGAGGTCGAGGGCCTGCTGAAAGCCTTCGAGGCCGAGGGACTCTACACCAGCCTCGCGCTCTTCGACCCGGCGGAGTTCGGCGAGTTCTGCGCGGAGCACCGACTCGACCCCGACAGCGCCGACGCCCGTACGCGATTCACGGCCGAGATCGCGGCCGCCGGCGCCACGGTCCCCTACACCGGGCAGCCGCTCGACCGGATTCTCCCGCTCCTCGTCTCCCGCGTCGTACGCCGTGCGACCTGGGAGTACGCCACCGTGCTCCTGGCGGACCTCGGGGCGTGCGCCGACTGCGGCCAGGACATCGGCGGGGCCGCCTTCGACCGGGCCTCGCACCTGCTGCTCCGGCTCCTGGAGGCCGCCGGTGCCGGCACCCACCACATCGTCTGCTCCATCCGCTCCACCGACGACCGGCTCCTCGCCGTCCTCCACACCCGCCAGGACGGGGGACACCCGCCCGTTCTCTCACCCGCCGAAGGGACCGAGCTGGCGACCGTCCTCGCGGTCGGCGTCGCGCTGGAGGCCCCCGGAGGCGTCGTCCTGCGCACCACGACACCCGACGCCCCGGACCGGGTCCACGGCTGGCGGCTCGACCGGGGCAGCCTGCTGCCCCTGACCGCGGGAGAGGTGTTCTCCGCCTACTGCACCGACGCCGGGACCGGCGAACCGGTCGGCCCCGAACCCGGCGTTGACTACCACGCCGGCTTCGACATCGGAGCGGAGGAACCCCGACCCCACCACTGACCCACTCCCACGCGCAGCCCCGACCCGCAGGCCCCGATGCGCAGGCCCCGACGCGCAGGGGCTCCCCGCCACCACGGCGGGAAGCCCCTGCGCCCGGTCGCCCGGTTCTTCAGCCGTCCGGTTCCTGGGCCCGGCCCCGGCTACGCGCCTTCCAGCACCGCCCGGGCCGCGTTCCGCGCGTCCTCCGCGGAGTCCGCGGCCCGCGCCACGGCGGCGGCCCGCTCGCACTGCGCCAGCGTGTACTGCGCGAGCGCCGCCCGTACGTAGGGGAGCGAGGCCGCGCCCATCGAGAGAGAGGTGACCCCGAGCCCGGTCAGCACACAGGCGAGCAGCGGATCGGCCGCCGCCTCACCGCAGACCCCGCAGCTCCTGCCCTCGGCGCGCGCCCCGTGCGCCGACAGCGCCACCAGGTCCAGGAGCGCCGGCTGCCACGGGTCCTGCAACCGGGACACCGCGCCCACCTGCCGGTCGGCGGCGAAGGTGTACTGCGCAAGGTCGTTGGTGCCGAGCGAGAGGAACTCCACCTCCTGGAGCACCGAGCGCGCCCGCAGCGCCGCGGACGGGATCTCCACCATCGCCCCGACCTTCGCCCCCAGCCCCGACTCACGGCAGGCGTCGGCGAAGTGCTTCGCGTCGGTCCGGTCGGCGACCATCGGCGCCATGACCTCCAACTGCGCCGACTGCCCCTCGGCGGCCTTGGCCAGAGCGGTCAGCTGGGTACGCAGAACGTCGGGGTGGTCCAGAAGACTGCGCAACCCCCGCACCCCGAGTGCGGGGTTCGGCTCGTCGGCGGGGGTGAGGAAGGCCAGCGGCTTGTCCGCTCCGGCATCGAGCACCCGGACGACGACACGGCCCTCGGGAAAGGCCTCCAGCACGGCGCGGTACGCCGCGACCTGCTTCTCCTCGGAAGGCGCCTGCTCACTGTCGTCCAGGAACAGGAACTCCGTACGGAAGAGCCCGACGCCCTCCGCGCCCGCCTCCACCGCCGCCGGCACGTCTCCCGGACCGCCGATGTTGGCCAGCAGCGGCACCTTGTGCCCGTCCGAGGTGGCACCGGGCCCGCTGGAGGCGGCGAGTGCCGCCTCGCGCGCCGCAGCCGCGCCCTCCAGCGCGGCCCGCTTCTCCGCGCCGGGTTCGACGAACACCTCGCCGGTGCCGCCGTCGACGGCCACCACCACGCCCTCGGCCAGTTCACCGGCGCCGGGCAGCGCGACCACGGCCGGCACCCCGAGCGCCCGCGCCAGGATCGCGCTGTGACTGGTCGGCCCGCCCTCCTCGGTGACGAACCCGAGCACCAGCGTCGGATCGAGCAGCGCGGTGTCCGCGGGCGCCAGATCCCGCGCGATCAGCACGTACGGATGGTCGCTGTCCGGCACCCCCGGCATCGGAACCCCGAGGAGCCGGGCCACGATCCGGTTGCGTACGTCGTCGAGATCGGCGACCCGCCCCGCGAGGTACTCCCCGGCGTTGGCGAGCAGCGCGCGGTAGGCGGCGAAGGCCTCGTACAGTCCGCGCTCGGCCGTGCTCCCCTCGGCGATGCGCCGCTCCACGTCGACCATCAGCTCCGGGTCCTGCGCCATCATGGCCTGCGCCTCCAGCACCCCCTGCGCCTCACCGCCGGCGAGGTTGCCGCGCGCGATCAGGTCGGCGGCGACGGCCTCCACGGCCTGCCGGGCGCGTCCCTGCTCCCGCGCCGTCTCCTCCGGGGGAATCTGCCTGACCGGCGGCTCCAGGACGGCCGTCCCCATGTGCCGGACCTCGCCGATGGCCACCCCGTGGCTCACACCGACGCCTCGCAGAGTTGTCTCCATGTCACCCGTCTCCGTTTGTGCGGCGGGAACCCCCGCGGTGGATGTCCGACTGGCTCGTCACGGAAGGTCGGCGTCACCGCCAGCCGAAGAGGGGGCCTCCCGCTTTCACGTCACCGGACTCCTGGACCTCGGAGAGGGAGTCGGCCGTCGCCTCCAGCGCCACGACGGGACAGATCGGGGACTTCCCCGCCGCCTCGACCTCGACCGGGTTCCACCGCACGATGCCCTGTCCGCGCGTGACGGTGTCCCCCTTGTTGATGAGGAGCTCGAACCCTTCACCGTTGAGCTGCACGGTGTCGATCCCCAGGTGCGTCAGAACACCGTGCCCCTCGTTGTCGACCACCACGAAGGCGTGCGGGTGCAGGGAGACCACGACGCCGTCGACCGGTGAGACAGCCTCGCCGGGCTCCCGGACGGGGTCGATGGCCGTTCCGGGCCCCACCATCGCGCCGGAGAAGACCGGGTCGGGGACCGCGGCCAGTCCGATGGCCTGTCCGCTGAGGGGGGACGTCACGTGGGTCATGGATGCCTCCGGGAGGTGGGGCTGGGGCGCCTGGCTGCTCGATGGCCGCCCGTGGTCGGTGTCACAGGTCGGCACGCTCCTCAGCAGGGTAAGTCATGGCAAGTCATGATTCCGCTGGAGATGTCCCGTTTGGCTGACGTAGAAGTGCACCGCGAACGATTTGCCTCGTCTCCCGACGAGGCTGTACTGTCGTAGATCTGCCTGGCCCCACCGCGACTTCTGGTCCCGGGGCCGGTGGCGACTCTCCAGCAAAACCCTGCCCCCACGGGGCTTCCGCATGCCTGCGGGGGCCTGGTCGGAGGGAAAGGAATTGCCTGATAGAGTCGGACTCGCCGGAAAGGGAAACGCGAAAGCGAAGAACTGGAAAGCGAAAATCGCTTGACCCGCTTCGACCGGGAATCGGACAGATAAGAGTCTGATAGAGTCGGAAACGCAAGAACGAAGGGAAGCGCCCGGAGGGCCCCGGTGAAACGGGACCGAAGGAAGCGTCCGTTCCTTGAGAACTCAACAGCGTGCCAAAAGTCAACGCCAGATATGTTGATACCCCGGCCTGCTTCGGCAGGTTGGTGGTTCCTTTGAAAAGTCCTACCAGCGCTTAACGGCCTGGTGGGCAACAATAGCGAGGACGCTGTGAACGACCGGTCATATTCCGACCTGGTCGTTCCGCTCTCGTGTTGTGATCCCGATTACGGGAAAACATTCACGGAGAGTTTGATCCTGGCTCAGGACGAACGCTGGCGGCGTGCTTAACACATGCAAGTCGAACGATGAAGCCTTTCGGGGTGGATTAGTGGCGAACGGGTGAGTAACACGTGGGCAATCTGCCCTTCACTCTGGGACAAGCCCTGGAAACGGGGTCTAATACCGGATAACACTCTGTCCCGCATGGGACGGGGTTAAAAGCTCCGGCGGTGAAGGATGAGCCCGCGGCCTATCAGCTTGTTGGTGGGGTAATGGCCTACCAAGGCGACGACGGGTAGCCGGCCTGAGAGGGCGACCGGCCACACTGGGACTGAGACACGGCCCAGACTCCTACGGGAGGCAGCAGTGGGGAATATTGCACAATGGGCGAAAGCCTGATGCAGCGACGCCGCGTGAGGGATGACGGCCTTCGGGTTGTAAACCTCTTTCAGCAGGGAAGAAGCGAAAGTGACGGTACCTGCAGAAGAAGCGCCGGCTAACTACGTGCCAGCAGCCGCGGTAATACGTAGGGCGCAAGCGTTGTCCGGAATTATTGGGCGTAAAGAGCTCGTAGGCGGCTTGTCACGTCGGATGTGAAAGCCCGGGGCTTAACCCCGGGTCTGCATTCGATACGGGCTAGCTAGAGTGTGGTAGGGGAGATCGGAATTCCTGGTGTAGCGGTGAAATGCGCAGATATCAGGAGGAACACCGGTGGCGAAGGCGGATCTCTGGGCCATTACTGACGCTGAGGAGCGAAAGCGTGGGGAGCGAACAGGATTAGATACCCTGGTAGTCCACGCCGTAAACGTTGGGAACTAGGTGTTGGCGACATTCCACGTCGTCGGTGCCGCAGCTAACGCATTAAGTTCCCCGCCTGGGGAGTACGGCCGCAAGGCTAAAACTCAAAGGAATTGACGGGGGCCCGCACAAGCAGCGGAGCATGTGGCTTAATTCGACGCAACGCGAAGAACCTTACCAAGGCTTGACATATACCGGAAAGCGCCAGAGATGGTGCCCCCCTTGTGGTCGGTATACAGGTGGTGCATGGCTGTCGTCAGCTCGTGTCGTGAGATGTTGGGTTAAGTCCCGCAACGAGCGCAACCCTTGTTCTGTGTTGCCAGCATGCCCTTCGGGGTGATGGGGACTCACAGGAGACTGCCGGGGTCAACTCGGAGGAAGGTGGGGACGACGTCAAGTCATCATGCCCCTTATGTCTTGGGCTGCACACGTGCTACAATGGCCGGTACAATGAGCTGCGATGCCGCGAGGCGGAGCGAATCTCAAAAAGCCGGTCTCAGTTCGGATTGGGGTCTGCAACTCGACCCCATGAAGTCGGAGTTGCTAGTAATCGCAGATCAGCATTGCTGCGGTGAATACGTTCCCGGGCCTTGTACACACCGCCCGTCACGTCACGAAAGTCGGTAACACCCGAAGCCGGTGGCCCAACCCCTTGTGGGAGGGAGCTGTCGAAGGTGGGACTGGCGATTGGGACGAAGTCGTAACAAGGTAGCCGTACCGGAAGGTGCGGCTGGATCACCTCCTTTCTAAGGAGCATTTCTTACCAGGCTTCGGTTTGGTCAGAGGCCAGTACATCGGCGAATGTTCGATGCTGGTTGCTCATGGGTGGAACGTTGACTATTCGGCACGGTTGGTTGGTTGTTGCGAGTACTGCTTCGGCGTGGAAAGTAATGATGGATCGGCTGTGTCGGGCACGTTGTTGGGTATCTGAGGGTACGGCCGAATGGCTGCCTTCAGTCCGGTCCCAGTGAACTCAGCCTTCGGGTTGGGGTGATGGGTGGCTGGTTGTTGTTTGAGAACTGCACAGTGGACGCGAGCATCTGTGGCCAAGTTTTTAAGGGCGCACGGTGGATGCCTTGGCACCAGGAACCGATGAAGGACGTGGGAGGCCACGATAGTCCCCGGGGAGCTGTCAACCTAGCTTTGATCCGGGGGTTTCCGAATGGGGAAACCCGGCAGTCGTCATGGGCTGTCACCCGCTGCTGAACACATAGGCAGTGTGGAGGGAACGAGGGGAAGTGAAACATCTCAGTACCCTCAGGAAGAGAAAACAACCGTGATTCCGGGAGTAGTGGCGAGCGAAACTGGATCAGGCCAAACCGTATGTGTGTGATACCCGGCAGGGGTTGCGCATGCGGGGTTGTGGGATCTCTCTTTTACGGTCTGCCGGCTGTGAGACGAGTCAGAAACCGTTGATGTAGGCGAAGGACATGCGAAAGGTCCGGCGTAGAGGGTAAGACCCCCGTAGCTGAAACATTAACGGCTCGTTTGAGAGACACCCAAGTAGCACGGGGCCCGAGAAATCCCGTGTGAATCTGGCGGGACCACCCGCTAAGCCTAAATATTCCCTGGTGACCGATAGCGGATAGTACCGTGAGGGAATGGTGAAAAGTACCGCGGGAGCGGAGTGAAATAGTACCTGAAACCGTGTGCCTACAAGCCGTGGGAGCGTCGCTGTATGTGCTTGCACATGCAGTCGTGACTGCGTGCCTTTTGAAGAATGAGCCTGCGAGTTAGCGGTGTGTAGCGAGGTTAACCCGTGTGGGGAAGCCGTAGCGAAAGCGAGTCCGAATAGGGCGATTGAGTTGCACGCTCTAGACCCGAAGCGGAGTGATCTAGCCATGGGCAGGTTGAAGCGGAGGTAAGACTTCGTGGAGGACCGAACCCACCAGGGTTGAAAACCTGGGGGATGACCTGTGGTTAGGGGTGAAAGGCCAATCAAACTCCGTGATAGCTGGTTCTCCCCGAAATGCATTTAGGTGCAGCGTCGTGTGTTTCTTGCCGGAGGTAGAGCACTGGATAGGCGATGGGCCCTACCGGGTTACTGACCTTAGCCAAACTCCGAATGCCGGTAAGTGAGAGCACGGCAGTGAGACTGTGGGGGATAAGCTCCATGGTCGAGAGGGAAACAGCCCAGAGCATCGACTAAGGCCCCTAAGCGTACGCTAAGTGGGAAAGGATGTGGAGTCGCAGAGACAACCAGGAGGTTGGCTTAGAAGCAGCCACCCTTGAAAGAGTGCGTAATAGCTCACTGGTCAAGTGATTCCGCGCCGACAATGTAGCGGGGCTCAAGCGTACCGCCGAAGTTGTGTCATTCATACACATATCCCCAACGGGAGTATGGATGGGTAGGGGAGCGTCGTGTGCCGGGTGAAGCAGCCGCGGAAGCGAGTTGTGGACGGTTCACGAGTGAGAATGCAGGCATGAGTAGCGATACACACGTGAGAAACGTGTGCGCCGATTGACTAAGGGTTCCTGGGTCAAGCTGATCTGCCCAGGGTAAGTCGGGACCTAAGGCGAGGCCGACAGGCGTAGTCGATGGACAACCGGTTGATATTCCGGTACCCGCTTTGAAACGCCCAGTACTGAATCAGGCGATGCTAAGTCCGTGAAGCCGGCCCGATCTCTTCGGAGTTGAGGGTAGTGGTGGAGCCGATGAACCAGACTTGTAGTAGGTAAGCGATGGGGTGACGCAGGAAGGTAGTCCAGCCCGGGCGGTGGTTGTCCCGGGGTAAGGGTGTAGGCCGTGTGGTAGGCAAATCCGTCACACGTTAAGGCTGAGACCTGATGCCGAGCCGATTGTGGCGAAGTGGATGATCCTATGCTGTCGAGAAAAGCCTCTAGCGAGTTTCATGGCGGCCCGTACCCTAAACCGACTCAGGTGGTCAGGTAGAGAATACCGAGGCGTTCGGGTGAACTATGGTTAAGGAACTCGGCAAAATGCCCCCGTAACTTCGGGAGAAGGGGGGCCATCACTGGTGATCCGATTTACTCGGTGAGCTGGGGGTGGCCGCAGAGACCAGCGAGAAGCGACTGTTTACTAAAAACACAGGTCCGTGCGAAGCCGTAAGGCGATGTATACGGACTGACGCCTGCCCGGTGCTGGAACGTTAAGGGGACCGGTTAGCTGACTTTCGGGTCGGCGAAGCTGAGAACTTAAGCGCCAGTAAACGGCGGTGGTAACTATAACCATCCTAAGGTAGCGAAATTCCTTGTCGGGTAAGTTCCGACCTGCACGAATGGCGTAACGACTTCTCGACTGTCTCAACCATAGGCCCGGTGAAATTGCATTACGAGTAAAGATGCTCGTTTCGCGCAGCAGGACGGAAAGACCCCGGGACCTTTACTACAGTTTGATATTGGTGTTCGGTTCGGCTTGTGTAGGATAGGTGGGAGACTTTGAAGCGGCCACGCCAGTGGTTGTGGAGTCGCCGTTGAAATACCACTCTGGTCGTGCTGGATGTCTAACCTCGGTCCGTGATCCGGATCAGGGACAGTGTCTGATGGGTAGTTTAACTGGGGCGGTTGCCTCCTAAAGAGTAACGGAGGCGCCCAAAGGTTCCCTCAGCCTGGTTGGCAATCAGGTGTTGAGTGTAAGTGCACAAGGGAGCTTGACTGTGAGACCGACGGGTCGAGCAGGGACGAAAGTCGGGACTAGTGATCCGGCAGTGGCTTGTGGAAGCGCTGTCGCTCAACGGATAAAAGGTACCCCGGGGATAACAGGCTGATCTTCCCCAAGAGTCCATATCGACGGGATGGTTTGGCACCTCGATGTCGGCTCGTCGCATCCTGGGGCTGGAGTCGGTCCCAAGGGTTGGGCTGTTCGCCCATTAAAGCGGTACGCGAGCTGGGTTTAGAACGTCGTGAGACAGTTCGGTCCCTATCCGCTGTGCGCGTAGGAATATTGAGAAGGGCTGTCCCTAGTACGAGAGGACCGGGACGGACGAACCTCTGGTGTGCCAGTTGTCCTGCCAAGGGCATGGCTGGTTGGCTACGTTCGGAAAGGATAACCGCTGAAAGCATCTAAGCGGGAAGCCTGCTTCGAGATGAGTATTCCCACCCCCTTTGAGGGGTTAAGGCTCCCAGTAGACGACTGGGTTGATAGGCCAGATGTGGAAGCCCGGTAACGGGTGGAGCTGACTGGTACTAATAGGCCGAGGGCTTGTCCTCAGTTGCTCGCGTCCACTGTGTTGGTTCTGAAATAACAACCGCCGTGTTTTCATCCGGTTGGTTAATTTCATAGTGTTTCGGTGGTCATTGCGTTAGGGAAACGCCCGGTTACATTCCGAACCCGGAAGCTAAGCCTTTCAGCGCCGATGGTACTGCAGGGGGGACCCTGTGGGAGAGTAGGACGCCGCCGAACAATTTTTCCGGGAGACCCCCGTGCCTTTGGGCACGGGGGTTTTCTGCGTTTACGGGGTGGTTTTTTGACCCTGCTGCACCTGGACACGGTGGCTGACGGTAGGGTCAGGGGGCATCATTGGCACATTTCTTCACACAGGAGGCCCCCGGGTGGAGGTCCAGGAGACTCGGGTTCAGACGGACCGGGTCCTCACCATCCCCAACATCCTCAGCATGGCTCGCCTTGTCGGGGTACCGCTTTTCCTGTGGCTGATCCTTCGCCCGGTGTTCGGCGGCCCGCACAGTGACGGCTGGGCGCTGTTGGTACTCGCGCTGAGCGGTATCAGCGACTACCTCGACGGCAAGCTCGCCCGCCGGTGGAATCAGGTCAGCAGCCTCGGGCGGCTCCTGGACCCTGCGGCGGACCGGCTCTATGTCCTTTCCACACTCGTCGGGCTCACCTGGCGCGAGATCCTGCCGCTCTGGCTCACCATCGCGCTCCTGGCCCGGGAACTGATGCTGCTGGTGATGGTCGGCATCCTCCGCCGGCACGGTTATCCGCCGCCCCAGGTGAACTTCCTCGGGAAAGCTGCAACCTTCAACTTGATGTACGCCTTCCCCTTGTTGCTGCTCAGCGACGGAAGTGGTTGGCTTGAAACGTTGGCCGCAGTTTTCGGATGGGCGTTCGCCGGGTGGGGTACAACCTTGTATTGGTGGGCAGGACTCCTCTACGTGGTTCAGGTCCGCCGGCTCGTCAAGGCGGACGCAACAGCCGATTGAGCTCGTTGAAGCGGTGCCGTGCAGAGTGGCCGGACCGCGGCAGATGTCTCTCGACGCCGCCCGACGGGCCAAGTCGGCTTAACCGTCGTCTCTAGGAGGACGTTTCCGACATGAAGGCCGTCGTGATGGCTGGCGGCGAGGGCACACGCCTTCGCCCGATGACCTCAAGCATGCCCAAGCCGCTTCTCCCTGTGGCCAACCGGCCGATCATGGAGCATGTGCTCCGACTGCTGAAGCGGCACGGACTCAATGAGACCGTGGTGACCGTCCAGTTCCTGGCCTCTCTCGTCAAGAACTACTTCGGGGACGGGGAAGAGCTCGGAATGGAGCTCACCTATGCCAATGAGGAGAAGCCGCTCGGCACCGCGGGAAGCGTGAAGAACGCCGAGGAGGCGCTGAAGGACGACACCTTCCTCGTCATTTCCGGCGACGCGCTGACCGACTTCGACCTCACCGACCTCATCGCGTTCCACAAGGAGAAGGGCGGGCTCGTCACCGTCTGCCTGACCCGGGTTCCCAATCCTCTGGAATTCGGAATCACGATCGTGGACGAGCAGGGTCAGGTCGAGCGGTTCCTGGAGAAGCCCACGTGGGGTCAGGTGTTCTCGGACACCGTCAACACGGGTATTTACGTGATGGAGCCCGAGGTCTTCGACTACGTCCAGGCCGACACGTCCGTGGACTGGTCCGGCGACGTCTTCCCGCAGCTCATGAAGGAGGGCAAGCCGATCTACGGCTATGTCGCCGAGGGCTACTGGGAGGACGTGGGCACGCACGAAAGCTATGTGAAGGCCCAGGCCGACGTGCTGGAACGGAAGGTCGACGTCGAACTCGACGGCTTCGAGATCGCCCCCGGCGTATGGGTGGCGGAAGGCGCCGAAGTCCACCCCGACGCGACCCTCCGCGGCCCGCTCTACATCGGTGACTACGCCAAGGTCGAGGCGGACGTCGAAATCCGGGAGCACACCGTCATCGGGTCGAACGTGGTGGTCAAGTCCGGTGCCTTCCTGCACCGGGCGGTGGTCCACGACAACGTGTTCATCGGCTCCCACAGCAATCTGCGGGGCTGCGTGATCGGTAAGAACACCGACGTCATGCGCGCCGCCCGCATCGAGGACGGCGCCGTCATCGGCGACGAATGCCTCGTCGGCGAAGAATCGATCATCCAGGGGAATGTGCGGGTCTACCCCTTCAAGACCATCGAGGCCGGCGCCTTCGTCAACACCTCGGTGATCTGGGAGTCGCGCGGACAGGCACACCTCTTCGGAGCCCGCGGTGTCTCCGGAATCCTGAACGTCGAAATCACCCCCGAACTCGCGGTCCGTCTCGCCGGCGCCTATGCGACCACCCTGAAGAAGGGGTCGACCGTCACGACCGCGCGCGACCACTCCCGTGGTGCGCGAGCGCTGAAGCGCGCGGTCATCTCCGCGCTCCAGGCGAGCGCGATCGACGTCCGGGATCTTGAGAACGTGCCGCTGCCGGTGGCCCGTCAGCAGACGGCCCGCGGAAGCGCCGGCGGCATCATGATCAGAACGTCTCCCGGCGTCCCCGACTCCGTCGACATCATGTTCTTCGACGAGCGTGGTGCCGATCTCTCGCAGGCCCGGCAGCGGAAGCTGGACAGGGTCTACGCCCGCCAGGAGTACCGCAGGGCCTTCCCCGGCGAGATCGGGGACCTGCACTTCCCGTCGAGCGTCTTCGACTCGTACACCGGCTCCCTGCTCCGCAACGTCGATACGACCGGCATCGCCGAATCGGGTCTGAAGGTCGTCGTGGACGCCTCCAACGGCAGCGCGGGGCTCGTTCTGCCCAGCCTCCTCGGACGGCTCGGCGTCGACTCGCTCACCATCAACCCGGGACTCGACGAGTCGCGGCCCACCGAGTCCGCCGAGACCCGGCGCGCCGGGCTGGTCCGGCTCGGCGAGATCGTGTCGTCGGCGCGGGCCGCGTTCGGCGTACGGTTCGACCCGGTCGGTGAGCGGCTCTCCCTCGTCGACGAGCGCGGCAGGATCATCGAGGACGACCGGGCGCTGCTGGTCATGCTCGACCTGGTGGCCGCCGAGCGGCGGAGCGGCCGGGTGGCCCTGCCGGTGACCACCACGCGGGTCGCCGAGCAGGTGGCCGCCTACCACGGCACGCAGGTGGAGTGGACGACGACCTCGCCGGACGACCTGACCAGGGTCGGCCGTGAGGAGAACACGATCTTCGGCGGCGACGGGCGCGGCGGATTCATCGTCCCCGAGTTCAGCAGCGTCTTCGACGGGTCGGCCGCCTTCGTCCGGCTCATCGGCCTGATCGCCCGGACCCAGCTCACCCTGAGCCAGATCGACGACCGCATCCCGCGCGCCCATGTGCTCCGCCGCGACCTGGCCACCCCTTGGGCGGTCAAGGGGCTCGTGATGCGGCGGGTCGTCGAGGCCGCCGGCGACCGGGACGTGGACACCACCGACGGCGTCCGCGTCGTCGAGGCGGACGGCCGCTGGGTCATGGTCCTGCCCGACCCGGCCGAGGCCGTCACCCACCTGTGGGCCGAGGGCCCCGACGACGCCTCCGCCCAGTTGCTGCTGGATGAGTGGGCCGCTGTCGTCGACAGCGCCGGGGACTGACCCCCCCGCACCCGTTTCCGGGGAGCCGCCGTACGCCGGTGGCTCCCCGGAGCCGTGTGGTCAGGTCCATTCGGCGGTAGCCGGGGTGACGTGCGACGATGTGCGGCATGCCGCAGCCGCCCCCCGAACGGAGCAGTTCCGCTCCGCCCGCCCGCCCCGACGCCTCCATGTCGCTGCTGACCCAGGTGATGGACCACAGCCTGGACGAGGGGTACGCCGAGGCCGCGGCCCGCCGCGGGACCGGCGGGACCGCGGGGCTGCCCCGCAAGCTGCGGGCCAAGCTGGGCCTCGCCGCCGGACTCGTGCTCATCGCGCTCGTCGTCACCCTCGGTGCCGCACAGGCCAGGGTGTCCGCTCCGGTGGTGGCCAAGGAACGCCAGGAACTCATCGACCGCATCGACGGCGAGACCGATGCGGCCGACTCCCTCGAATCCGAGGTGGAGAAGCTCCGCACGGACGTCGGCGCGCGGCAGCGCGCGGCTCTCCTCCAGCACGGCGGGGACCAGGGCGAGCTGGTCGCCCTCCTCTCGGGGGCCACCCCGGTCGAGGGCCCCGGGGTGAAACTCGTCGTGGACGACGCCGACGAGACCGACCAGGGCGACGACGGGCCGCGCGGCACCAGCGGGTTCGCCGACACCGGCCGGGTGCGGGACCGGGACCTGCAGCGGGTCGTCAACGGCCTCTGGGAGTCCGGCGCGGAGGCCGTAGCCATCAACGGGCAGCGGCTGACGGCACTTTCGGCGATCCGTGCCGCCGGAGACGCCATACTGGTCGACAACAGGCCCCTCGTGCCGCCCTATACGGTGCTGGCGGTGGGGGACGGGAAGAAGCTGGCCGCGACGTTCCGGTCCAGTGCGGACGGCCAGTACCTCCAGGCCCTGCACGACGGCTTCGACATCCGGACCAGCCTGTCCGATCAGAAGGCGGTACGGCTCCCGGCCGCGCCGAGCCTGATCGTACGCACAGCAGAACCGAAGGCCGCAGACACCGGCAGTGGTGCGGCAGACACAGGGAAGGGCACATCGTGATCGCCGTACTGGGCCTCGTCGTGGGAGTCGTGGTCGGACTGTTCGTCCGGCCCGAGGTACCGGCGGTGGTCGAGCCCTACCTCCCGATCGCCGTGGTGGCCGCGCTCGACGCGGTCTTCGGCGGACTGCGCGCGATGCTGGACGGGATCTTCGTGGACAAGGTCTTCGTCGTGTCGTTCCTGTCCAACGTCGTGGTGGCCGCGCTCATCGTCTTCCTCGGCGACAAGCTCGGCGTGGGCGCGCAGTTGTCGACCGGTGTGGTCGTCGTGCTGGGCATCCGGATCTTCTCCAACGCGGCCGCCATCCGCCGACACGTCTTCCGGGCCTGACGCCGATGAACGACGAAGAGACGCCCCGGGACGAAGCGACCGACGGTCCGGCTCCGGAGACGGCTGCCGTACGGCCCCCGGAGAGGAACGGACTGAGCGGACGTCAGCGGCTGCGTGCCGGGCTCTGGCCGCCCCGGGTCACCCGGGCCCAACTCGTGGTGGCGCTGCTGCTGTTCGGGCTGGGACTGGGCCTGGCGCTCCAGGTACGGTCCAACAGCGACGACAGCGCCCTGCGCGGCGCCCGCCAGGAGGACCTGGTCCGCATCCTCGACGAGGTCGACGACAGGACCCAGCGGCTGGAGGACGAGAAGCAGCGTCTCGACGCCCAGCGGACGGAACTGGAGAACAGTTCCGACCAGGCCGAGGAGGCGCGCAAGCAGACGCTGGAGAAGGAGCGGCAACTGGGTATCCTCGCGGGTACCGTCGCGGCCCACGGGCCGGGAATCACGCTCACCGTCGACGACCCCACCAAGTCGGTCGCCCCGGACATGCTGCTGGACGCCGTCCAGGAGCTCCGTGCGGCCGGCGCCGAGGCCATCGAGGTCAACGGGGTGCGCGTGGTCGCCAGTACGTACTTCTCCGGGGACGCCGGGTCGGTGAAGGTCGACGGCCGTGCGGTCCAGGCGCCGTACGCCTTCGAGGTGATCGGCCGGCCCGAGGATCTGGAGCCGGCGCTCAACATCCCGGGCGGGGTGGTCCAGACGCTGGAGAAGGAGCAGGCGACGGCGGTGGTGGAACGGGCCGACGACATTGCGGTGGACGCCTTGCGACCTGCGAAGCAGCCTGACTACGCTCGGTCGTCGTCGTAGTGGTCCACCGGCGGGGTAAGGCCCTCGGCAACTCCAAGCAGGTGTGCGGGGTTACGGGGGGTCGCCGCACCGTATCCATGGTGCGTGGTGGAAACTGTCGGGTGGATACGGACGTTGTGAGAATGTCCGGGTCGGCAGGTGTGTTCAGTCAGGGTTCGTCCTGCCCCACGGGCGGGTCTATGTCGGTCAAGGGGAATCGCCCGTGAAGTTTTTTGCGAAGTTGTTCGGAAAGAGCGCACGCGAGGACAGCAACAGTGCTGCCCGCCATCGCGCGCCGCGGCACGGCCAGGACGAGGAGCAGGGCGGCGACCGCCCCCTCTTCCGCGACGAGTTGTCCGCCTCGGGCGGCGGCTCCGGAGCGCAGGCGGGTGTCTCCGGCATAGGTTCCGGTGACTCCGGGCCGAGCACCGGATTCCACCCCGCCCCGGCGGGCTCCGGTGTGGCGCTCTGCGCGAGGTGCGGTCACCGGAATCCGGCGACCAGCCGGTTCTGCTCCAACTGCGGCGCGCCGCTGAAGGGCGGAATCCCCGAGCGCGCCTCCGAGACCACGTCGACGATCTCGATCTCCGGACTCGAGGCTTACGACGCCGAGGTCACCGGCCAGACCAAGCTGCCGTCGCTCTCTCCCGAGGCGCAGGCGGCCGTGGACGCGCTGCCCGCGGGGAGCGCGCTCCTGGTGGTCCGCCGCGGCCCGAACTCGGGCAGCCGCTTCCTGCTGGACGGCGACCTGACGACGGCCGGCCGTCACCCGCAGAGCGACATCTTCCTGGACGACGTGACCGTGTCGCGGCGTCATGTGGAGTTCCACCGGGTCGCGGACGGTAGCTTCACCGTGGGAGACGTCGGCAGCCTGAACGGCACCTACGTCAACCGTGAGCGCATCGACTCCGTCGCGCTGACCAATGGCGACGAGGTCCAGATCGGTAAGTACCGGCTGGTCTTCTACGCGAGCCAGCGGAGCGTGTGACCTGCCCCGGACCACCACGTCCGGGGGAACCCCAGGAAGGCCCATGCTGCGAACATCCCAGGGCGGTGCCGGAAACGGCACCGCCGCCGCGGACCGCCGTGCGGTGAGCATCGGCGCGGTGCTCGCCCAGCTCCGCGAGGAGTTTCCGGAAGTCACGATCTCGAAGATCCGTTTCCTGGAGGCGGAGGGGCTCGTCGAGCCCGAGCGGACGCCTTCCGGATACCGGAAGTTCAGTTCCGAGGACGTGGAGAAGCTCGCGCAGGTGCTGCGCATGCAGCGGGACCACTACCTCCCCCTGAAGGTCATCCGGGAGTACCTGGACGCCCTCGCCCGGGGGGAGCAGGTCGCGCTGCCCTCCCCGGGGGGCCAGAAGGACCTCGCGGACAGTTGCTGGGACGCGGCGATGGCCGGGGCGCCCGCAGCGGCCCGTATCGGCCGTGCCGAGCTCCTCGCCGTCACCGGCGCGGACGAGGAGCAGCTCGCCGAATGGGAGTCCTACGGCCTCATCGTGCCCGAGCCCGAGGGTGGGTACGACGCCGAAGCGGTGAACGTCGCGAAACTCGTGTCCGACCTCGGCCGGTTCGGTCTCGAACCGCGGCATCTGCGCGCCGTGAGGGCCGCCGCCGAGCGGGAGGCCGGGCTGGTCGAGCAGGTGGTGGCGCCCCTGCGCCGGCACCGGAATCCGCAGACCAGGGCACGTGCCGAGGCCACCGCGCAGGAGCTCGCCGAGCTCTCCGTACGGCTGCACGCGGCGCTCGTGCAGACCGCCCTGCGCATGCGTTCGCACTGACCTCGGCGGAGCCCGACTACCCAAACATGGCGAGCACGTCCTAGGGTTGCTGTGTGAACGAGCTCGACGTTGTCGGTGTCCGGGTGGAAATGCCCTCCAATCAACCGATCGTTCTCCTGCGTGAAGTGGGAGGCGACCGGTACCTCCCCATCTGGATCGGTCCCGGCGAGGCCACGGCCATCGCCTTCGCCCAGCAGGGGATGGCCCCTGCCAGGCCGCTGACCCATGACCTTTTCAAGGATGTCCTCGACGCGGTCGGCCAGGAGCTCACCGAAGTCAGGATCACGGACATCCGGGACGGGATCTTCTTCGCGGAGCTGGTCTTCGCCAGCGGTGTGGAGGTGAGCGCACGGCCGTCCGACGCCATAGCGCTGGCGCTGCGCACCGGAACGCCGATCTACGGCAGCGACGGAGTGCTCGACGACGCGGGGATCGCCATCCCGGACGAGCAGGAGGACGAGGTCGAGAAGTTCCGCGAGTTCCTCGACCAGATCTCGCCCGAGGACTTCGGTACCAACAGCCAGTGACCCCGTCCGGACCGGCGGCGGGCGCGCATTCGAGAAGCCCTTCCCGGTCCGACGTCACGGGAAACCACCCTCAGGGTGATTATCACTCGGCGTGCCGAGTGTGGCGATCGTTGACGCACCCCCGGTGACTGCCTACCTTCGAGGGGGCAGGTCAAGGACGGAGGTCGGCGTGAGAAGCAGCGGCGACGGTGCGGCGGCGGGCGGGCCGTATCCGCAGCACGGCAGTGGGGCCGACCACACCATCAGGCAACCGGTTCACCCGGTGGCCCCGGTGTCGGACGGTGTCCCAGGGGCGAACGGCATCGGCTACCGCGGGCCGACAGCGTGCGCGGCGGCCGGGATCACCTACCGGCAGCTCGATTACTGGGCGCGTACGGGACTGGTCGAACCGAGCGTCCGGCCGGCCTACGGCTCGGGCACCCAGCGTCTCTACAGTTTCCGGGACGTGGTGCTCCTCAAGATCGTGAAGCGTTTCCTGGACACGGGCGTCGCCCTGCAGAACATCCGCACCACGGTGCAGCATCTGCGGGCCCGGGGATTCCAGGACCTCGAACGCATGACGCTGATGAGCGACGGCGCCACCGTCTACGAGTGCTGCTCGCCCGACGAGGTCGTGAACCTGCTCCAGGGCGGCCAGGGCATCTTCGGCATCGCCGTGGGGGTGGTGTGGCGGGACGTGGACGCGGCCCTCTCACAGCTGCACGGGGAGCGCGTGGACACCGGGGAGACCCTCATCGGCCACAACCCCACCGACGAACTGGCCCGGCGCCGCAACCGCGCCGTCTGACGCTCCGGCGCCCGAAACCGGTGACGGACACGCTTCCGGATGCCCGGCCCCCGGCGAACGGGTGCCGGGCGGTGTCGTTGTCAGTGGCGTAGGGCACCATCGGCGGTGTGAGATCCGCGCCCACCATCCTCCACCTCGACATGGATGCGTTCTTCGCCTCCGCCGAGCAGGCCGCCAAGCCCAGCCTGCGCGGCAAGCCGGTCGTGGTGGGCGGCGTCGGCCCGCGCGGGGTCGTCGCCACCGCCTCGTACGAGGCACGGCGCTTCGGCGTGCACTCCGCGATGCCCACCGCCCAGGCGCGCCGGCTGGCCCCGAACGCCGCCTACCTGGTGCCGCGCTTCTCCCTGTACCGCTCCGTCAGCGACCAGGTGATGGAACTCCTGGGACGGCTCTCCCCGCTGGTCGAGCCGCTCAGCCTCGACGAGGCCTTCGTGGATCTGGAAGCCGGTGGGGCCGCCGACGACTCCGCCTCGGCCCGCGCCACCGGGGAGCGGCTGCGGGAGGCCATCCGCACGGTCACCGGACTCAGCGGATCGGTCGGGCTGGCCGGGTCCAAGATGCTGGCGAAGATCGCCTCCGAAGAGGCCAAGCCGGACGGGCTGATGCTCATCGAGCCGGGCACCGAGCGGGAACTCCTGGCGCCCATGCCCGTACGCACCCTGCCCGGGGTCGGTCCGGCCACCGGGGACCATCTGCGGCGCGCCGGGATGACCACGGTGAACGACCTGGCCGAGGCGGGCGAGGACGAGCTCGTACGGCTGGTGGGCAAGGCCCACGGGGTCTCGCTGTACCGGATGGCGCTCGGCCTGGACGACCGGCCCGTGGTCGCCGAACGCGACGCCAAGTCCGTCTCGGTCGAGGACACCTTCGAGGTGGACCTCCACGACCGCATGCGGGTACGCACGGAGGTCGAGCGGCTGGCCGGCCGGTGCGTCGAGCGGCTGCGGAAGGCCGGGCGCTCCGGGCGCACCGTCGTGCTCAAGGTGCGCCGCTACGACTTCTCCACCCTCACCCGCTCCGAGACGCTGCGCGGCCCCACGGACGACCCCTCAGTGGTGCGTGAGGCCGCCGCCCGCCTCCTGGAGGGGGTGGACACCACCGGGGGAGTGCGGCTGCTGGGCGTGGGGGTCACGGGCCTGGCGGACTACACGCAGGAGGACCTCTTCGCACAGGCGGCGCAGGCCGAGCGTGCCGAGCGGGCGGCGCAGGCCGAGCGCGCGGCCGGGGAACCGGCGGCGCCGGCTTCCGGGGCTGGCGTGGCAGCGGGCACGGGGGCGGAGTCGAACGCGGAAGCCCACCGGGAGGCGTCCGACCCGCCGCCCGCGCTCCCCGGTGCACTGCCCGGCCCGCCGGGGCACACGACGGCCGACGCGCCCGGGGACGAGGCCGCCGGGCGCGCCGCGCGGCGCTGGTCCCCGGGCCACGACGTGCGGCACGGGACGTACGGGCACGGCTGGGTGCAGGGCAGCGGAGTCGGCCGGGTCACCGTGCGGTTCGAGCGGCCGGGCGACCCGCCCGGCCGGGTGCGCACGTTCCGGGTGGACGACCCGGACCTCGTCCCCGCCGATCCGCTGCCGCTGGTGGCGGAGCCGGTGGACTACTCGTCCTGGCCGGCCAGCCTGCCGAAGTCGCGGTCCGGGCCCGGATCGGTCACGGAGGAGGAGTCGAGTCCGTAATGCCGGTACAGCTGAAGCTCCTGCTCGGGCGAGAGATGCCGCCCGACACCGAAGTCCGGCGCGTCCCGGATCAGCGCGCGGTCGAACGGAACACGCAGGGTGTCCTCGACGAACTCGCTCGGCTCCAGCGGGACGAAGGCGTCCCTGCTGAACAGGCCGGTGCGGACGGCGGCCCACTCCGGGACGCCTGTGGCGTCGTCGAGGTAGACCTCGTCCACCGTGCCGATCTTGACGCCTGCGCGGTCGAATGCCTTGCGGCCGATCAGGCTGCGCGGATCGATGTCGGTCTGCACGGTGCCTCCCGCTGGTCGCGACGACTGGGGCCAAGACACGGCCCAGCAACAACTCCACAGCCACTACAGAAGTGCAGATTCCGGATATCGGCCACTCGAAGAAACGGCGAAGATCCCCGCTGGTAGGCTGGCACATGGCTGCTGACCCCGTGCGGGAGAGCCTCCGGTGCTGATTCCGGAGGCGCCGAAGGAGCAAATCCTCCCCGGAATCTCTCAGGCCCCCGTACCGCACGGACGAGGTCACTCTGGAAAGCAGGGCGGTCCCACCCGGCACGTGCCCGGTGCGGCCCACCCTCACCGACGGTGAAAGCCGGTACGCCCCAGGGCGCGCCGGTGAAGCTCTCAGGTCGAGATGACAGAGGGGGAGGCCGTACGGGCAGCCGCGCCGCGGTGCCCCTCGCAGGTCGTGTCAGACCAGGAGGCCTCCATCATGACCCCCCGCCGTACCCCGCTCTCCCAGCTGGAGCAGGGCATCCCCTTCGAACAGCGCCACATCGGGCCGGATGGCGAGGCCCGGGCGAAGATGCTCGCGCAGGTCGGATACGGCTCCCTCGACGAGCTCACCGCCGCCGCGGTGCCCGACGTGATCAAGAGCGCCGAGGCGCTGAACCTCCCGTCGGCGCGCACCGAGGCCGAGGTGCTGGCGGAGCTGCGTACGCTCGCCGACCGCAACCAGGTGGTCGCCCCGATGATCGGGCTCGGCTACTACGGCACCTTCACGCCCCCGGTCATCCTCCGCAACGTGCTGGAGAACCCCGCCTGGTACACGGCGTACACGCCCTACCAGCCGGAGATCTCGCAGGGCCGCCTGGAGGCCCTGCTCAACTTCCAGACCATGGTCGCCGAGCTCACCGGCCTGCCCACATCCGGCGCCTCGCTGCTCGACGAGGGCACCGCCGCCGCCGAGGCCATGGCGCTCGCGCGGCGCGTCGGCAAGGTCAAGGGCGGGGTCTTCCTCGTCGACGCCGACACCCTGCCCCAGACGATCGCCGTCATCGAGACCCGCGCCGAGCCGACCGGCGTCGAGGTCGTCGTCGCCGACCTCGACGACGGCATCCCGGCGGACCTCGCCGAGCGCGGCGTCTTCGGCGTGCTGCTCCAGTACCCGGGCGCCTCCGGGGCCGTACGGAACATCGGCCCCGTGATCGAGCGCGCCCACGAGCTCGGCGCGATCGTCACCGTCGCCGCCGACCTGCTGGCCCTCACCCTGCTCACCTCCCCCGGCGACCTCGGCGCGGACATCGCCGTCGGCACCACCCAGCGCTTCGGTGTGCCGATGGGCTTCGGCGGACCGCACGCCGGCTTCATGGCCGTACGCGAGAAGTTCGCCCGCTCGCTCCCCGGCCGCCTGGTCGGTGTCTCGGTGGACGCGGACGGCGACAAGGCGTACCGCCTGGCCCTCCAGACCCGCGAGCAGCACATCCGCCGCGAGAAGGCCACCAGCAACATCTGCACCGCGCAGGTCCTGCTCGCCGTGATGGCCGGCATGTACGCCGTCTACCACGGCCCCGACGGGCTGCGGACGATCGCCCGGCGCACCCACCGCTACGCGGCGATCCTCGCCGACGGGCTGCGGGCCGCCGGCGCCGAGGTCCTGCACGACTCCTTCTTCGACACGCTGACCGTGCGGGTCCCCGGGAGGGCCGCCGAGGTCGTCGCCGACGCCCGCGCCCGCGGGGTCAACCTGCGGCTGGTCGACGCCGACCTGGTCTCCGTCGCCTGCGACGAGACGACCACCCGCGCCCACCTCGAATCCGTCTGGGCCGCCTTCGGCGCGCAGGGCGACGTCGAGGCACTGGACGCCACCGCCGGCGACGCGCTTTCCGAGCAGCTGCTGCGCACCGACGACTTCCTCACCCACCCGGTCTTCCACCAGCACCGCTCGGAAACGGCGATGCTGCGCTACCTGCGGCGGCTCGCCGACCGTGACTACGCGCTCGACCGCGGCATGATCCCGCTCGGCTCCTGCACCATGAAGCTGAACGCGACCACCGAGATGGAGCCGATCACCTGGCCCGAGTTCGGCGCGCTGCACCCCTTCGCCCCGGCCGAGCAGGCGGAGGGCTTCCTCACTCTCATCCGTGAGCTGGAGGAGCGCCTCGCCGAGGTCACCGGCTACGACGCGGTGTCGATCCAGCCCAACGCCGGTTCGCAGGGTGAGTTCGCCGGTCTGCTGGCCGTCCGCGCCTACCACCGTGCCAACGGCGACGACCAGCGCACCGTCTGCCTCATCCCGTCCTCCGCGCACGGCACCAACGCGGCGAGCGCCGTGATGGCCGGGATGAAGGTCGTCGTGGTGAAGACCGCGGACGACGGCGAGGTCGACATAGAGGATCTGCGGGCCAAGATCGAGAAGCACCGCGACGAGCTCGCCGTGCTCATGATCACCTACCCGTCCACGCACGGTGTCTTCGAGGAGCACGTCGCCGCCATCTGCGGCGAGGTGCACGACGCGGGCGGTCAGGTCTACGTCGACGGAGCCAACCTCAACGCGCTGGTCGGCCTCGCCCGGCCCGGCAAGTTCGGCGGCGACGTCTCCCACCTGAACCTGCACAAGACCTTCTGCATCCCGCACGGCGGCGGCGGCCCCGGCGTCGGCCCGGTGGGCGTGCGCGCGCACCTCGCGCCGTACCTGCCCAACCACCCGCTCCAGCCCTCCGCCGGTCCGGAGACGGGCGTCGGCCCGATCTCGGCCGCTCCCTGGGGCTCGGCCGGCATCCTGCCGATCTCCTGGGCGTACGTCCGGCTGATGGGCGGCGAGGGTCTCAAGCGCGCCACGCAGGTGGCCGTGCTCGCGGCGAACTACATCGCCAAGCGGCTGGAGCCGCACTTCCCGATCCTGTACACCGGCCCGGCCGGCCTGGTCGCGCACGAGTGCATCGTCGACCTGCGGGCGATCTCGAAGGAGACGGGCGTCAGCATCGACGACGTCGCCAAGCGCCTGATCGACTACGGCTTCCACTCGCCGACCATGTCGTTCCCGGTCGCCGGCACCCTGATGATCGAGCCGACCGAGAGCGAGGACCTCGCCGAGATCGACCGGTTCTGCGACGCGATGATCGCGATCCGCGGCGAGATCGAGAAGGTGGCCTCGGGGGAGTGGAGCGCGGACGACAACCCGCTCGCCAACGCCCCGCACACCGCGAACGCGCTGGGCGGGGAGTGGAACCACTCCTACAGCCGTGAGGTCGCCGTCTTCCCGGCCGGTGTCTCGGCCGCCGACAAGTACTGGCCGCCGGTGCGCCGGATCGACGGCGCCTTCGGCGACCGCAACCTGGTCTGCTCCTGCCCGCCGCTGGACGAGTACGACCACTGACGGACACAGCGGGCGCGCGAGCGCCCGGTCACACGCGGACATGCGTCGGGGCCGGTTCGGAGATCTCTCCGGGCCGGCCCCTGTCCGTACCGCCGGGGCCCGCGGGTCCTCGGTCGGCTCTCGGGCAGCCCTCTCAGGCGGCCTTCACCACGCGGCCGGTGGCCAGCGGGCGGTGCGGGGCGATGATCTGTCCGTCCGGGAGCAGTTCGCCGGTGTCCTCGAAGAGCAGGACGCCGTTGCAGAGCAGGCTCCAGCCCTGCTCGGGGTGGTGCGCCACGAGCCGGGCGGCCTCCCGGGCGGCTGATTCTGCGGTGGGGCAGGGGGGTTGATGCTGGCACATGGAGGGTTCTTTCGCTGCGTCGAGTGGTGGATGCGGGTGTGCGGGTGAGTGCCGAACGGCCTTTCCGTGCAGGCCGGTCGGTCTCAGTGTTGCGCCACCCGCCGCGTTCCGCAGGGATTTCGGCTCAGCTCGTTTCACGCTCCGCCGAGGTGTCACCCGCGCGGGCGGCCCACCGCGTGACCCCCGCCTCTTCGGGGGGTCCCGGGTAGTCCGAGTGGGCCATGGGCGCCTCTCGCCGGGGTGTGCGCCGGGCGGGCGGACGTGCGAAAGCCCGCCCCCGCACGGAAGCGGCGGGGACGGGCCATCGCAAGGCGTGTCGGGCGGCGGGTCAGGCCGAGCCGACGAGAGGGCCCGGGCGGGGCGCGATGCGCAGCGAGAGTACCGGGAGCAGATCGGCGGCCCGGTAGGGCCGGTGGGCGGCGATCCCGGTCGGAGCGGGCGCGAGGGGAACGAGGATGTCGTTGGGCGCGACCGCGCCGGAGGCCGGGTCGGCTCCGGTGTCACCGTGCAGCCAGAGGGTGAGCATGTAGAGCTCGGGTACGGAGAGAAGTCTCGGCTGGTGGAGCGTTGCCGTCGACTCGGCCTGGCGCAGGGCGCGTTCGGTCGAAGCGAGATAGGGGCCCTCGAAGAAGTGCGAGAAGGCCCAGCCGTCCGCGGTGAGGACCGTGTCGGCGGCGGCGACGATCCCCGACTCGGCGCGGATCAGGAACCGCCAGCCGGTGAGCCGGGTCGCCGGCGCGGGTGCGTCGGCGGCCGACCGGTCGAGAACGTGTACGGGCAAGGGGAGTTCGGGGCTCAGCGGTCCCTGGACGGAGCGCAGAGCGGGAGTGTGGGCTTCGCGGACCGCGGTGGGAGAACCGAGTGCCGTGAGAACGCTGCGCAGTGCGGGCGCGGGGGCCGGGGGAACATGCAGCGGCATGGTGGGTCGCCTCTCGCTTAGGAGACACGGTGATGCGTGGGTGGGTGCAGACGGCGCTGTCGGCGTGCGGGACGTCAGAAGGAGGCCGGTCGACGGCTGGACAGCATCGACAATCGGCCTCGTCAGCGGAGTTTATATGACAAGTGTTCGCCCGGTGTTTCCACTAGCTGTCGGTCATATGACGCGCAAGGACCTTTTGCGCCTTTGAAATGCGGAGTTTCTGGTGATTCGCGGGTGGGCGCCTCGGCTTCCGCCTGCGGGCTTTCACATTTCGCGGTCGGCTCAAAAAGATCGGTGTTTCCGCCACGTGCGCGAAGGGAAGGCGAACCAGAATGAGCCGCCCGCCGCATGCCTCCGGAATGTGCCTGATGACCGAGCGGCCCCAGCCTATCCGGTGCCGGACGCTTCCGCAGGCGTTATGGATCACCTCTGCGGGGCATTATCGATCGAGATGCGAGCGGCCTGTCCGCGGGCCGCCACTGATGGAGGGACTCTTCGATGGGGGAGAAGGTCGTGGCGCACGCCTTTGACCTGTCCGACCGCCCGGCGTACCGGCGCAAGCTGGCCCGGTGTCTGGAAGGGCTGGAGAGGCTGCTGGAGGAGCGGAGGTTCGACCGTCCCCGAAATTTCATGGGTCTGGAGATCGAGCTGAATCTCGCTGCCTCGGACGGCACGCCCCGGATGATGAATGCCGAGGTGCTCCAGCGGATCGCCAGCCGGGATTTCCAGACGGAACTCGGGATGTTCAACCTTGAGGTGAATATCGTTCCGCACCGGCTGAGCGGCCGGGTTTTCGATCAGCTCGCGGAGGAGCTGCGAACGGGGCTGGCCTATGCCCATCGGAAGGCTGCCGAGGTCGACGCGGGCATTGTCATGATCGGAATTCTTCCCACGCTGGGACCGGACGACCTGGTCTTCGGCAACCTCTCGGACGTGGACCGCTACACCCTTCTCAACGACGAGATGGTCGCCGCGCGGGGCGAGGATTTCGCGATCGACATCGAGGGCGTCGAGCACCTGGTGTGCGCGTCCCCGTCGATCGCCCCCGAATCGGCCTGCACCTCCGTGCAGTTGCACCTCCAGGTGACCCCCGCGCGGTTCCCCGACGTGTGGAACGCGGCGCAGGCGGTCGCCGGGGTGCAGATCGCGCTCGGCGCCAACGCGCCGTTCCTCTTCGGCAAGGAACTGATGCGCGAATCCAGGCCGCCGCTGTTCCAGCAGGCCACGGACGTACGGCCGCCCGAACTGCGGAACCAGGGAGTGCGCCCGCGGACCTGGTTCGGGGAGCGCTGGATCGGTTCGGCGCACGAGCTCTTCGAGGAGAACGTCCGCTTCTTCCCGCCGCTGCTGCCGATCCTCTCCGACGAGGACCCGCTGCGGGTGCTCGACGAAGGAGGCGTACCGGCACTGGCCGAACTCGTCCTGCACAACGGGACGATCTACCGCTGGAACCGGCCCGTCTACGGAGTCGCGGACGGGGCGCCCCACCTGCGGGTGGAGAACCGGGTGCTGCCGGCCGGGCCGACCGTCGCCGACGTACTCGCCAACGCCGCCTTCTACTACGGGCTGGTGCGCGCGCTCGCCGACGAACCCCGCCCGGTGTGGAGCAAGCTCTCCTTCGAGGCCGCCGAGGAGAACTTCGACAACGCCTGCCGCTACGGCATCGAGGCCGAACTGCTCTGGCCGCGCCCCGGCCGGTCCGGCGGCGTCGCGAAGGTCCCGGCCGTCAAGCTCGTACGGGACGAACTGCTGCCCCTCGCGTCCGCCGGGCTCGACGCGTGGAACATCGAGCCCGCCGACCGCGACCGGTACCTCGGCATCATCGAGGAGCGGTGCCGCCGGCGGACCAACGGAGCCTCCTGGCAGGTCGACACCTACCACCGGGCGCAGGAGGCGGGGCTGGGACGGGAAGCCGCCCTCGCGGCCACCACCCGCAGGTACGGCGAGCTGGCCCGCAGCGGCGAACCGGTGCACACCTGGCCCGTCGGCTTCCCCAAGCCGTGAGTGCGGGCGGGCGGGCGTTCCGGGACGTCCGCCGCCCCGTGCCCGCGCGGGTCCGGGCATCTCTCAGGGCAGCAGGGGGCGTCCCTCGATCGCGGCCCGCTACTCGGGGATGCGGGCCTGGCTTGCCGTCATGATGGCCTGCAGGATGACCGACTGGATCTCGGCGGGGTCGCTCACCTCGTAACCGCCCCCGCCCGTCACCTTCGCGATCTCCGCGACCTCCTCGCGGTCCGCGTCCGGCCCCACCGCGATGGCGAGGATCGGCACCGGGCGCTCCGGGTCCGCGAGCGCTCTGAGCTGCTGGACCAGGCCGGTGCGCGAGATGCCGTGGTCGTCCTGGTCGGAGCCGTCCGTCAGGATCACCAGGGCGTTGAACTTGCCCGGCACGTAGCTCGCCACCGCCGCCCCGTACGCGGCCAGCGTGGTGTCGTAGAGCCCGGTGGCGCCGTTCGGCACGGGCTCCAACTCGTCGAACGCGGCAGCGAGTTCCTTCCGGTGGGTGGTGCCGCTCGCGGTCCGGTCGCCGAGACGGCGCGTCGGGGTCAGCTCGCGGTAGTCCTTCTCGCCGTCGAGCCTGGTGGCGAACTCCCACAGGCCGATCTCGTCGTCGTCCGTGAACTGGCTCAGCGCCCGCAACAGCGACTCCTTCGTCACCTCCATCCGCGACTCACCGCTGCCCGGGACCGGGGTCGCCATCGAGCCCGACGCGTCGACCACCGTGGAGAGCCGGGCGCTCTGCACCGTGATGGTCCACATGCCGAGCACCTCCTGGAGCTCGGCGGCGGTGGGCGCGGTCGCGGGAGCCCCGGCATACGGCTGCGGGTCCTCACCACCCGCCGCCCGGACGACCCGCGCCCCGGCATCGCCGTCCGGGGACCGGAACCCGTGGGCGGGCAGGACGGCGCCGGGCCCGCCCGCACTGCTCTCGCGGAGCAGCGTCATCAGGCGCAGTGCGGTCCGGCTCTGCTCCACGCTCATCGCCGTCTCGTCCACCAGCGTGTACGGGTAGTTGAGCTGCGGAGACCCGTCCTTCGGGTAGAAGAGGTCGACCTTGCCGCCCGCTCCGGCCTTCTCGTTGTGCGCGAAGGCGGCCTGCTCCGACAGGATCAGCGCCTGGTTCCGCTTCACGTCGTCCCGCTCGGCCGCCACATCGTCGTGCGCGAGGGTCCCGGCTGCCTCCGGGTCGCTCTGCGACATCCGCTCCGAGAGGAGCTTCGCGGTCTGCGCGGCCCGCGTGTCGCTGTCGCCGCCCTGGTCTGCTGAGGCCGCCCCGATGGCCGCGAGCGCCAGCAGCCCGGTGGCGCTGCGGGCCGGATCGGCCGCCCCCAGCCGTACGGCGCCGTCTGACCCCAGGGCTGCGGCGACCAGTTCGGCCCAGCCGAGCCGCTTGTCCGGCCAGCCCAGGGCCTTCGCCGCGGACGGCACCACCGCGAACCCCACCGGCGAGGTGGCCACCGAATCACCGGGCGTGAGGGGGATGCCGTCCCCGGCCCCCTTCGCCCGGTCCAGCCAGAGGTCCGAGTCCGGCAGCCAGACCTGGTACGGGGCCTTGCCGCCGGCCGCCACGGTGTTGGCGACCTTGTACGAGTCGGCGGCCACCACCCGGACGTCCATGCAGCGCCCGTCCGTACGCACCTCGTCCTGGCGCGCCCGGTCGGCGACGGCGCGTACGGCGGGGGCGATGTCGGGCGAAGCGGCCACGGTGAGCCGGACGGCGTCGCTCCCGCACGGCTCGGAGAACGAGAGCAGGCCGCTGCGCGCGACCACCGCCGTCCCGGCCGCCACCGCGACGACGAGTGCGCCGGTGACGGCGATCGCGCGGCGGCGGTGCGGCGCCGACGCCGCCCCGGGTCTGTCCGCCGCGGAGCGGTCGGGCAAGCTGTGACGTCCCATGTCGGTGGTGCCCTCCTTGAGAATGAAACAAGGAAAGGGGGACCACACCATCGGTGATGGTGCTCGTCCCCCGGCCTGTCGCGCATGATCTTCGTACTTGCTTTCGAGACCCTAGCGGTGCGGCGGGTGGCATGGGACGCGATTGCAGAACTAAAGGCGGTGTACCGGTGGAGGTGGGGCGTGTGGCTGATTCTTGTCCCCAAGAGTCGCTTTCCCGAAGGACTTTGCGGTCCGAGACGGTGTTGGTCCTCGCGCTGTCGTTGGGCGCGAGCGGGGTCTCCGCACTCATCAGTTTTGTCGGATCACTGACGAAACCGGGGGGTTTGAAGGACCAGGCGGCCACGCTCAACGGCTCGTACGCGCCAGGACGCCCATGGCTTGATCTGGCATGGCAAACGTTTGGGATCGCAACGGCGCTGGTACCCGTCGCGCTGGTGGCGCACCTGCTGATCCGGGAGGGCGCGAGCCTGCGGACCATCGGGTTCGACCGCACCCGGCCCGGCTCCGATCTGCGGCGCGGCGTCGCGGTGGCGGCCTGCATCGGCAGTGCCGGACTCGCCTTCTACCTCGTGGCGCGGGCCACCGGCTTCAACCTCACGGTGGTGCCCGAGTCGCTCCCCGAGGTGTGGTGGAAGTTCCCCGTACTGATCCTCTCCGCGCTGCAGAACGCCGTGCTGGAGGAGGTCATCGTGGTCGGCTACCTGCTGCGCAGGCTCGACCAGCTGGGGTGGACGCCACGGGCCGCACTGCTGGCCAGTTCGGTGCTGCGCGGTTCCTACCACCTCTACCAGGGGATCGGCGGCTTCCTCGGCAACATGGTGATGGGCGTCGTCTTCGTTCTGCTCTACCGGCGCTGGGGCCGGGTCGGTCCACTGGTGGCCGCGCACGCGCTCCTCGACATCGGGGCCTTCGTCGGGTACGCGCTGCTCGCCGGGAAGGTGGACTGGCTGCCGACACCCTGAGGCACCGCGCCGCCGCCGCGGCGGCGGTCGCGGGCGCAACGGCTGGTGCGGGCGGGAGTTGTGGGAACCCGGGGAGTCGCGGGGCTTCCGGGAGCGGGGGAGCTTCGGGAGTCGTGCGCGTCCCGGTGGCTCGCGGTTCCTGGGACCCCGGGACGGCAGGGGCTCCCGCGGGTGATGCCGCGGGAGCCCTCCGTGCTGTTCCGGGCCGGTGTTCCGCCGTCGGGCATGCTTGCGCGCCGCCCGTCCCGGCGCGCGCCGCTCCGTACGGCGCGGGCCGTACGCGCAGCCGTGCGCTCAGAGCGCGGCGAGGAGTTCCCCGTCGATGACGGTCACGGCATTGCCGGTGAGCAGTGTCCGGTCCCCGCGCAGCTCGGTGCGGACCAGCCCGGTACGGGCGCAGCCCTGGAGGCCGGTCAGCGCGTCACGGCCGAACCGGGCCGACCAGAACGGGGCGAGCGCGGTGTGCGCGCTGCCCGTCACGGGGTCCTCGTCGATGCCGACCCGGGGGAAGAAGCCCCGGGAGACGAAGTCGTACCCCAGGGTGGGGTCCTCGGCGGCGGCGGTGACGATCACACCGCGCCGCGAACACCGAACGAGGGCCGCGAAGTCGGGCGTCAGCCCGCGTACGGTCGCCTCGTCGTCCAGCTCGACCAGCAGGTCGCCGATGTGCTCGGCGGTGGCCAGGACCACGAGGGGCTCGGCGCCCAACGCCCGGGCCAGGCCCTCCGGGACCGGCTCCGGCGTGAGGGAGGAGGTGGGAAAGTCCATCGTGTACGCGGAGCCGGGACGGGAGACGGAGGTGAGCACCCCTGACCGGGTGGCGAACCGTACGGCGCCCGTGGCCGTACCCGTCGAGTGCAGCACGTGCGCGGTGGCGAGTGTGGCGTGCCCGCACATGTCGACCTCCGTCGTCGGGGTGAACCAGCGCAGCGCCCAGTCCGCGTCCCCGCCGGGCGGCAACGGATGGGTGAACGCCGTCTCCGAGAGGTTGACCTCGGTGGCGATCCGCTGAAGCGCGCCCGCCTCGGGGAAGGCCTCGGAGTCCAGCAGGACGACACCGGCGGGATTGCCTGCGAAGGGCCGGTCGGTGAACGCGTCGACGATACGAATTCTCATGGGGCGACCGTAGCGAGGACGGTTTCTCAGGGGCTCGCCCGGCCCGCCTCCTCGGCGCGCGTCACCTGTGCGGCGGCCGCGGCGTCCAGCAGGAGCCAGCCGTCGATCTCCTCCGGCTCCCGCTCCTCCGGCCGCCACCCGTGGGCCCTCGCCGCGTCGAGCAGCGCGCGGACCGCGCCCGGCTCGTGCAGATTCAGCGAGCTGCCCCGGACCACCCCCACGTCCCCGGAACCCAGGGGGAACCCGCCCGGCACGTACCGGCCGGGCCCGCTCGCGAAGACGATGCGCAAGGGGCCACCGGCGCCGGGCGGCTGCGGGGACAGCATGAGGACCTGGCGGCAGTCGACCGAGCGGCCGCGCTCGTCCTTGCGGTGGCTGTGGCTCTGCCGCCAGATGTACGTACGCCCGTCGGCGACCAGGCGGCGAGAGCTTCTCGATTTGCGTGGCACGGGGCGGAGGATACGCGGCGTCGCCCGGCTGCTCGGTCCAGGGGTGGCCCCGGTGACGGTCCGTCGAGGGTGATGCTGGGCTTGGGCGACGTTGTCGCGGACCAGGGTGTCGTCGAGCGGCTCGGCCTCGGCCCGCCGGCCCTTGATCACGTGGGCAGCGCCGCCGTGAGATCGACCTCGATCAACTGCCCGGCAAAGCCGAGCTGTGCGACTCCGAGCAGCGTGCTGGCCGTGGTGAACGCAGGCCCGATCGACGAACGGACCAGGCGTCGCCAGGCAGTGCCCAGGGCCCCGCCATCGGCACTGACCACGTAGATCACCGAACGGACGACGTGATCCGGCCGTGCGCCGACCGCGCTCAGGGCCGCAAGGGCGTTGGCCGCCACCTGGTCGATCTGCGCGTCGATGTCACCCGGCCCGACCAACGCGCCGGAACGGTCAAGAGGGCACTGCCCCGCCAGGAACGCCGTCCGGCCCGCCTCCACCACCGTGATGTGGTGATATCCCGGGGTCGGATGGAGCTGTTCAGGATTGATTCGAGTGATCTCGGGCGTCATACGGGAGAGTCTGGCGATCCGGCCGGTATCGCGCATCGGGTTTTTCGTCCGTCGGCTCACCGGACCGCCGGCGGTCCCCGGTTCCCTCCGTGAACATCCGCGGAGCGGTCCCCTCACCAAGGGCGGGCGTCCTGCGTGGGCAGCGGACGCAGCTTCGGCCAGCGTTCGAGCAGGCGACCGGCGAGAGCGGAGCTGAGGCTGCCGACGGCGTGCAGGTGATCGTGGTCGCGGGTCATGCCGGCGACCACGTCCAGGCGGTGGACGAGCCGCTCACGGGCGGAGACGTGGCCCCACGTGAAGTCTCCGGCGGGCACCCGGGCGAGATGGTCGACCGTCCCTCGGCGGGCCCGCTCGACGAGCGCGTCGCCCTGGATCAGCCAGCCCACGCATGCGTCGGCGAGGTCGCCCGGCACGTCCTTCCCGGTGAGGTCGCGCCAGTGGGTCCGGTAGATGTTCTCGACCTCCGCGAGCGGGGCCGCGGTGACCGACATGGCGCACCAGCAGGTGGGGAATCCCATGCGGAAGTAGGCGAGTTCGATCAGGCCGTTGCCGAGCGCGGCCCGCTCGAAGTCGACGAAGCGGATGCCGTCGGCGGTGCGCAGATCGTTGCCGGGGCAGGGGTCGCCGTGCAGCAGCGCATGGTGCGGAGCAGGGGCCAACCGCTCCAGGAGGCATGCGAGTTCACCGGGAGCCGTGGACGGTACGGGCACGTCGAGCGCCCTGGCCAGGGCGAGGAAGGACTCCGCGTCGGTGGCCGTGGGCCCCGACCAGACCGGTAGTGCGCCCGCGTCGGCCGGACCGGTCAGGGCGTGCAGGCGAGCGAGCGCCTCGGCGTACCCCGGCATCCAGTCGTCCGTCCTGCCGAGGTCGTCCACGTGCTCCAGGACCATCACCCGCGAGGACAGGTCCATGGCGAGCACCGCGGGGGCCACCGCGGGCCCGGAGGCCCGCCCCGCCAGGCGCAGCCCGGCGACCTCCCGCGCGAAGCGCGTGTGCGCGTCGGCGCCCGGGTCCCCGCCGTCGGTGATCTGCTTGACGATCACCAGCCGCCGGTCGGTCAGTCGCACCCGCCACACCCGTGACCGCGGACTGCTGTCCAGGAGCCTGGCCGACTTGGGGGTGCCCACGGCGGATCGCAGCACCTCGTTGAACGGAACACGGTTGAACATGGCGGCGAGAGTAGCCCGGCCGTGTGTCGAAAGTCCCGACTGGCGGTCGACTGCCGGGTACGGCCCCGGGGACGGATCCGGATGCCGGTACGGAGCCGGCCCGAGCCCTTCCGGCGCGGCCTCGCGCCGCCACGGGCAGGTCACGACCGGCCGTGCGGACGGGACGACGGAAAAGGGCCCCGCGACCACCGCTCACACCATGGTGAGCATGGCGCGAGGCCCTCGTCCCTGTCCTCTGTCGTCCTCACGGCCTCAGTTCTCGTCGGCCAGGATGAGGTAGAGCTTCTTCTTGGCGTCGTTGATGACGGCGAGCGCCTTCTGGCGCTGGTCGGCGGAACCGGTCTTCCAGACCTGGCCGAACGCTTCCATCAGGCCGAACCCGGCCTGCCGGATCTCGTTCACGCTCTCCCAGTCGACGCCGCGCCCGGCGTCCTCCCACGGCGCGTCGGGACCGGACTCGGCCTCGGCGCTCCCAGCCTCGGTGAGCGTGAACAGCTTCTTGCCGCCCTCGCTCGCGCTGACGATCAGGCCCTCGTCCTCCAGCAGCTGGAGCGTCGGGTAGACCGAACCGGGGCTGGGCCGCCAGGCCCCACCGCTGCGCTCGCCGATCTCCTGGATCATTTCGTAGCCGTGCATCGGGCGGTCCTTGAGCAGCGCCAGGATCGAGGCACGTACGTCACCGCGCCGCGCCCGCCCCCGGCCGCCGCCCCGTCCTCCCCGGCCGCCGCCGAAGGGCCCCCCGCCGAACGGTCCTCCGCCGAAGGGGCCGCTGCCGAACTGCGGCCCGAAGGGACCGAAGGCGGCGCGTCGGCCGTCGAAGTCTCCGCGGCCCGGCCGTCCGGGTCCGCCCTGTCCGCGGCCGCCTCGGCCGCGCTCGTTGTCGAATCCATGTGAACGCATGACGCGCTCCTTCCGTTGTCCGGATGACCGGTACGTTCGTACCGATGGCTCAACGATATATCGGAAACTATCGTTGGGCAAGGATGTGTGCGGGGCGCGCCTGACCTGTCTCATCGAAGTTCGACCGGTCTCACTGAACTTCGACCACCGGCCGTTTCGTCTCATCGGAGTTTGATCGGCGCTGGCGATAGGCCTTCTGAGCGGCAGGAGGAGCGGAAGTTCCGTGAGATGAACACGCTTCCGTGGTCGCAGACGATCACCTCCGGGACGATCACCGGCCGGGCCGCTGCGTGCTCCAGTCGTTCGTCCAGCGCGACCAGACGGCAGTGGGGCAGCACCGAACGGGACATGCTCAGCGCGTCCTTCCAGCCCGGCCGCATCGGCTCGGGAGTGACGGTGCGGGCCGGCAGCACGCTGGCGTCCACCGACTTCGTGGTCGGCCGCAGCACCGCCGCGGTCGGGGCCCGGGTGGCGACATCGACCATGGCGGTGAGCTCGACTTTGCCGGTGACGCCGCTGTCGAGCAGGACCAGCACATCCAGCGGGGTGGAGTCGATCTGCATGATCTCGCCCGGCGCGAAGACCGGCAGCCGGCCGCGAGGGGTCTTGGCTCCGTGGGCCTTGGAGCGGCGGGTTGTGGCCGACCCGGTGGTGTGGGTGCCCGTGGTCAGTTTCGCCAGCAGCCGGTAAAGCGTCGCGCGGGACGGGGATTTGACCTCCCGGCCTTCCGGGGTCTCCTGGAGGATCTCTCCGACTCTCCAGAGGAGGAAGGACACCGTGCGGGTCGATGCATCGACGGCCTCGT
The DNA here is from genome assembly GCF_035953295.1 of Streptomyces sp. NBC_01335. Taxonomy (GTDB): domain Bacteria; phylum Actinomycetota; class Actinomycetes; order Streptomycetales; family Streptomycetaceae; genus Streptomyces. The sequence continues at coordinate 1,047,722 of NZ_CP108370.1, read as the reverse complement.
CAATCGCCTGCCGCATCGCTTCGACCACCGCCTCGTCGACCTCTCCGAACCGAGGTGTCCCGCGCATCGGCCGGTGGTCGGCGAGGCCGATCACCCCGTGTTCCTGGCAGCGACGTCGGCGGTGAGCGACCGTAAAGGAAGCCGGCGGCAGCGGCACCCGCATCGGTGTGCCCACGACCTCGAAGTCGTCGGCGTCGAACAGCTCCAGCAACGGGACGGCGCGATACGGCTCCTCCTCGTCGGTCAGTGTCAGGGTCACTGCCGAGACGGCAAGCACCGCACGGATCTGTCCGTCGAACCGGACCCGGTCCCCGACCGCGATCCGGGACGGCCGCTTCAGCCGACCCACAGCAGGTGGAACAGCACCGGCAAGACCTGCAGACGGTCACCGACCAGCTCGGCACCGGCCCACAACGGCAACGGCTCCGAGAACACATCCAGCAGCCGCGCCGCGCCGCGCCGTCCGCCGTCCGCCGTCCGCCGTCCGCCGTCCGCCCGGAGCGTTCACGCCGAGAGCGGGCCGGCCACCGGACGTTCGCCATGAGCGCCGGCTCCGGCGTGCCCACGTGCTGGAACTCCCAGCCCACCGCTGTGCAAGCGCGGCGGGTCGCCGCGAACGGCCTGTGCAGTCCGCTCGTCCATGCGGTCGGCAGACCGGACGTCGATCACGCGGGCTCGTCCGTCGGCAAGCCGTAAGAAGTAGTCAGGGGTGTGACGGCGCTGTTCCTGCCCGTCGTGCCAGTGCAGCCAGAACGGCTGCGAGGCGATCCCGACAACCTCCGGATCCCGGTCCAGCAGGATCAAGCGGTCCCGCTCGAAGCCGCGACTCGTAGCCCACGTGATCGCCGACCGTCACCGCGTGGTACCAGCCCGCGAAGCTCTTTCGCCCTTCGTCCAGCGGAACGGACGTACCGGCTCAGCCTCTTCGAACCGTGTGTTCCATGCCTTGCCCAACGGAAGCCGAAGACGCTCTCCAGAGATCAGAAAGTCCAGGTCAAACGCCGAATGCGCCTCGTCACCGAATGCCCATTCAGGTGTCGCCACCGCCCGCCCCCTCTCGCCCCGAACAGCGCGAACGTAGAGCAGGTACCGGTCAACTCCCGTGAGATCGGTCAAAGTTCACATGGACGGGTCCTTCTCAGTCGCCTCGCGGCTGCTGGAGTACGACCTCGGGATGCGCGGCCACGGGCCCGTCGAGGATCGGCTGCGGTATGCCCCGCAGGTGAAGGTCGAAAAAGGCTGCCACATAGTCACGGGTTATGTACCAGCCGCGTTCTCCGGAGAGCGGCACGGCGGGGTCCGACAGACCCAACTGGCCAGCCAGGTAGGGCAGATCGGTGAAGGAAAAATGCTCAGCGCCGGTCACCGTCAGCCAGCGTTTCCAGCCGTTCAGGTGCTTCCATGCCTCAGACCAGTCAGTGTTCTCACTGTCGGGGCTGTGCGTGGACTCGGCGCCGAGCATCATGAACGGGCGCCCGCCGAGCCCCGCAGCAGCAGGGTGCAGGAAGAAGTCACCGTCCAGGTCGACCCCGGCCCGCACACGGTGATCGGCGGCCATGGTTGCTGCGGCGCTCGCGCCCCCTATCGAATGCCCCGCGATACCGATCCGGCTCGGGTCGATCGCGCGGGACAGCGCCCCCGCCTGTCGGCCCCTCGTCAGCTCGTCGATCACGAAGGACATGTCCTTGGCCCGGCCGCGCACGACGGCTGCCTGCTCCTCGGGCGTGTCGACCTGCTCGCAGGCCACACAGGTCAGCATTCGGCCCCCAGGAAAGGCCGTACCAACGGATTCGTACGCGTGGTCCACGGAGGCAACGACATAGCCGCGACTCGCAAGATCGTCGGCAACCGACGTGAGCGTGCTGCGCGGCATCGAGAATCCCGGAGAGAGCAGCACCAAGGGGAAACGCTCCAGCGCCGGTAGTGCACCTACCTGAGCACGAGTACGCGCCCCTGCAACCGTTGCGGCGGGCACCACGCCGCCGAGCCCTCTGGCCTCCAGCAGCAGCTGCGCCTCGTCATCGGTCATGTATTCCGCTGGGGAACCGCTCATTCCCCGCGCTGGGTAGGACACTGACACCATCAGCTCCCGGTTCCCCGCCGTCGGCACCCACGGGTCAGTGCGATGCCTGTCGACCAAGTGCAGGGTGCGGCGGCCCACCGAGTACGGACCGGTGGGAAGCGGCAAGGCCAACCCGCTCGTGTACGGAACCCGGGAGGGAGTCTGCGCGCCCTGGGCGGAGGCGGCGGGTGCGGCGCCCAGGAGCGGGACGGACAGGGCGAGGGTGAGCAGGGTGGCTGCAGCGGCTCTGCGACGTCTGGTGGTCATGCAGCCGACGCTAGGTCTCCGGATGCCCCCAACACGTCGCACTACAGGGGTACTTGAGCATACCTCTACGGTCTGATCTCGGCGGACCAGGTTCCCCGACAGGGTGAGAGCGGAGGACCGAGGGAGGCTGTCCCGTCTCATCGAAGGTCGAGCGCTGTGGGTATCGGCCGTCGTCGGCCTCGGGCGCCTCGCCGGCTTCTTGTCACAGCCGCGTGGTCAGGCGGTGATCGTGTGGGCTGCTGGGGCTGCTGGGGCTGCTGGGGCTGAACGGGGCGAGCCGCGGTCGCATCGGTGCGGCTGGGCCGTGTCTGTAGATGCCACGGACCGGCCAGGGCCCGCATGGACACCTCATGCGGATTGGCCAGAAGCACTGAGCAGCTCACTGACGGCGGTGCGGACGTTCTCGTCCTGGACGAAGCCGCGCCAGCCACCGCTGGTACGCAGTCGCTGGTCACGGGCGGGCACGTCGCGCAAGAGGTCTGCGACAGGCTGGGCCGCCTGCCCGAGCTCGGCCAAGTGGTCCAGTGCGGGGAGCATGACGGGCAGGTAGGTGCCGTTGGCCAGATCCAGCACGGCCGTCGCCAGCACGGGGACCGCGGTCTCGGCGTCGCCGGTCACAGCCCACAGGGCATGTGCTGCCTCGACGCGAGTCCAGGGGTCGGTGTCGCCTGTCATCGCCCTGAGGCGGTCCGCGTAGAGGGCGGCATGCGGTCCGAAGCCGGCGAGCTTACGCAGGGAGGGATGGCGGACCCCTCGCTCCTCGACGCTGCGTCCGATTACCTCCAGGGCCGGCCCGGGTTCGCCGCCGACTCTCCAGTACGCCCAAGCCGCGAGTTCCGCGTGCGGTCCGGCGTCCCGCGATCGGGACAGGAGCAGGTCCCGTGCGCCGACCCCCGCCGGACCGATCCCCGCCGTACCGATCCCTGCCAGGGCCTTCGCCGCCGCCGTCCAGGTTCGGTCGTCCTCCAGGAGGCCGAGCAGCTGTGGAACCGCTGCCGCTGCCGCGGGCCCCCAGTCCGCGAGTCCCTCGCAGAGACGGTTGAGCAGGCGGTCGTCCGTAGCGGTGTCGAGCCGGCCGCAGATCGACGGAAGGAGCTGCTCGGCGTGGTCCGGAAGGTGACCCAGCACCTCATCGAGTGCGGGGAGGACGGCATGGTGCAGGTCCGTAGCGGGGTAGTGGGCGGATGCCGATGCGAAGCCGGAGGGTGCGCCGGCGATCAGTTCGATCAGGCCCGGCAGGCAGCGCGGATCGTTCATCCGGGCCAGGGCCCACAGGGCGGCCTCGCCGACGGTCTCCCGTTTGCGTGTGGTGCGGGTGGAGGGGTCGGAGAGGTGCGTGGCGACCTCGTCGGCGTGGGCGGCCGCCGCCGGGCCGAGGCAGGCCAGCAGCTCGGCCGCCCGGAAGCGGGCTTCGGGGGTGGGATCGTCCAGCCGCGCGACGACACGTGGCAAAAGCGCGGCGGTCGGTGAGCGCCACTGGGACAGCAGCCTGCCCGCCTGGGCCAGGGCACCGATCCGCTGTTCGTCGTCGTGATGGTCTGCCAGCAGGCCGAGCGTGAAGGCGGGGTCGGGGCCGGTTGTCAGACCAGCAGCCCAGTGCTGGACGCCCAGTACCCCGGTCTGCACCGAGCTGGTGTGGCGCCACAGTTCGACAGTGGGGGCCCGGACGGCTTCGAGGATGAGGTCGAGCCGCTCGGCAGGCAGGCCCGGGTCGTTCGGGGCGAGCGCGTGCACCGCTGCCAGGCGTATCTGAGCCTGTGGAGAGTCGAGCAGATCACGGAGCAGGTCGACGACCTCAGCGCCATGTCTGCCGACCGGCGCGCGCACGGCCGCCTGGCCCAGTGAGAGGACCAGCTCAAGGCGGGTTGCCGGATCACCCTCCGTCTCCCAGGACCGCAGCAGCCCGGGCAGAACCAACTCACCCGGGCTGTCACAGGAGGCGAGCACGTCGGCTGCGGCCCGCCGGATCTCCGGCTCGGGATCGTCCAGCAGGCCCAACAAGTCGGGCAGGGCCTGTGTCCACGCCGGCGCCCAGCCGGGATCCAGGAACCGGGCTTCGATCCGACCGGCCTCCGCCGCCAGCATGGCCACCAGTTCCAGCATCGCGCAGCGGCTCGGCACTTGCGGTGTCGCGGCCAGGCGGAGCACGAAGGGCAGTGCGGCCGAGGCAGCGGAGCAGACCCAGCCACCTTGGTGGAAAAGCAGGTTGAACAGCTCGGACGAGGCATCGTCCGCGTCGTCCGGATTCGAGCCCCCGCATCGGCGGAGCAGGCCGGGTACATCCTCGGCAGACCCGTAGTTGTGCTTCAGCCCGGCCCAGTCGACCGCATCCAATCCCATCCACATGCGCGCGATGCTACCGGCCGGACCACCCACGAAGCTCGGCCGAGCCCGCAACGGCCTTTACCCCCTTGGCCTTTCCCCACCAACCAGCCTTGCGACGGCAGCGAGTGGAAACGGCCCCTGGACGCGGTCCGTCCGGTCCCTCGCCGTTCCGTCCCGGAGAGAGCGCGACAGGGGTGACTGGGTCGGTCGCGCCTGACATGATGTGCCGATGCAGGCGTCTCAGGGGAGAAATGCCGGTCTGGGACTCGCCCTGGCCTCGGCGTTCGCGTTCGGTGGCTCGGGGGTGGCGGCGAAGCCGCTCATCGAGGCGGGCCTCGATCCGCTGCACGTGGTGTGGCTCAGGGTTGCGGGCGCGGCGCTCGTGTTGTCCCCCGCCGCCTGGCGGCACCGGAACCTGCTGTGGGAGCGGCCCGCGCTGCTGGCCGGCTTCGGGCTGTTCGCCGTCGCGGGTGTCCAGGCCTGCTACTTCGCCGCGCTCTCCCGTATCCCGGTGGGTGTGGCCCTCCTCGTCGAATACCTCGCGCCCGCCCTCGTGCTGGGCTGGGTCCGGTTCGTGCGGCGCCGGCCGGTCACCCGCGCCGCCGCCCTCGGGGTTCTGCTCGCGGCGGCAGGTCTCGCCTGCGTCGTCGAGGTCTGGTCCGGGCTGCGCTTCGACCCCCTCGGCCTGCTGCTCGCCCTGGGGGCGGCCTGCTGCCAGGTCGGCTACTTCGTCCTGTCCGACCCGGATGCGCCCGTCGCGGGCCGGAAGGGCGGCGAGGCGCGTCGCGAACCGCCGAACCCCGTGGGGGTCATCGCGTACGGGCTGCTGGTCGGCACGGTGCTGCTCACCCTGGTCGCCCGCCCCTGGGGCATGGACTGGTCGGTGCTCGGCTCCACCACCCGGATGAACGGCCACGCGGTCCCGGCCTGGCTCCTGCTGGCCTGGGTCGTGCTGCTGGCGACCGTGCTCGCCTACCTGACCGGCGTGGTCTCCGTACGGCTGCTCTCCCCGCAGGTCGCCGGGGTCGTCGCGTGCCTGGAGGCGGTGGTGGCGACCGTGCTCGCGTGGGTGCTGCTCGGCGAGCACCTGTCCGGACCCCAGCTGGTCGGCGGGCTCGTCGTCCTGGCCGGCGCCTACATCGCGCAGTCCTCGGCCCCGAAAGCCCCGTCGGGACCGGTGGCCTCGGGACCGGTGGCCTCGGGACCGGTGGCCTCGGGGCCGGCCGATCCCGGCGTGCCGGGCGCGGCGGGGGAGAGTGCCGACCGTATGCGTACCACCGGCGGGGCGGCGTCCGCCTGACGGCCGTGGGGCCGCTCGCCGTCACGGATCGTTCTGTCGTCCGGCGGTCACGGGGCTGTTCGCCGTCACCGGCCGCGCTCGTCGTCCGGCGGCGGTCGGCCCGTTCGCCGTCACCGGACGCGCCCTTGTCGCGCGACTCGTGCCGACGACGTACCCGAATGAGCGTCAATTACGGATTGACGATCGGGAGGCGTCAACCTACGCTTGACGCATGACGCCACTCAACATCAGCCTCGCCGACCTGATCGCCCGTCTCGACCAGGAACTCCCCGACGTCGACCCCCTGGCCCGTATCAGCGAGGCGCACCTCCGTGCGCAGACCCTGTCCGACCTCGGTGAGCAGCTCATCGACCACTACGTCGGCAAGGCCAAGCAGGGCGGCGCGTCGTGGACCGAGATCGGTACCGCCATCGGGGTGACCAAGCAGGCCGCCCAGCAGCGCCACACCCCCAACCCGTTCGAGCGGTACACCAATCTGAACCGGCACAGCATCGTGCTGGCGCAGGAGGCCGCCCGTACGCACAAGCACGAGTTCATCGGCACCGAACACATCCTGCTCGGGCTGCTGGGTGAGCCGCGGGGCCTGGCCCACGAGGTGCTGACGGCGAAAGCCGGGTCGGAGCAGCGCGTCCGCGACGCGATCGACGTGGTGATCCAGCCGGCCGGGCAGAAGACGCAGCGCGGGCACATCGCCTTCCTGCCGGAGAGCAAGGAGGCCATCGAGCAGGCGATCCGCGCGTCGGCCGAGCTCGGCAACGACTGGGTCGGTACGGAACACACGCTGCTGGGCCTGATCCGCGTCGAGGGAAGCCCGGCCGCACGGATCCTGCACGACCTCGGCTTCACCCCGGACGAGTTGTACGAGACGGTGAAGACCGAGATCGCCCGGCGGCCCGCCGCGCGCGAGGAGTAGGGGCGAACGGCGGCGCCGCCGGTGCTGTTGCCCCCTCCGGCAGGGCGTACGCGCGGAGCCGCGCCGGGGTTCGGCTCCGCGCGTGCACGGTTTCCCGCGTGCACGGTTTCCCCGCGTGCAGGGTTTCCCCGCTACGGGATCCTGCGCACGGGGTCCCGTGTGCGGCTCAGTGCGCCACGAGGTACTCCGGGAGAGGGATCGACGGGTCGAGGTCGGCGGACGGGATCGGTTCGCCGTACGTCCGGGCGACCGGCACCACGCCCGCCCAGTACGGCAGCGCGAGGTCCTCGGGGACGTCGTTGGGTCCGCCGGTGCGCAGCTTCGCGGAGACCTCCTCCAGGTCCAGCCGGATCACCGCGGTGGCGGCGAGTTCCTTGGCGTCGGCCGGCCGCGAGTCCTGGGACCGGCCCGCGACGACCTGGTCCACGATCGCGTCGAGCGCCATCCGCCGCTCCTCGGGGTCCGTCACGGTGTGGGCGATGCCGTGCGCGACCACCGAGCGGTAGTTGATCGAGTGGTGGAAGGCGGAGCGTGCCAGGACCAGTCCGTCGACCTGGGTGACGGTCAGGCAGACCGGCAGACCGGGGTCCGTGCTGTTCGCCATCCGCAGCGGCCGGGAGCCGGTCGAGCCGTGGATGTACAGCCGCCGGCCGACCCGGGCGTACAGCGTCGGCAGTACCACCGGGGCGCCGTCGCGGACGAAGCCGAGGTGGCAGAGGTACGAGCCGTCGAGTATCGGGTGCACGACCTCGGGGTCGTAGGAGGCCCGCTCCTTGGACCGGGTGGGGATGGTGCGCCCGGTCGCCGCGTAGGGGGCGTGGTCCCCGGCCCGGGCGGCCTCGGCGGCCTGGGGGTCGACGGGCGCGACGGTCTCCGACATTGCGTCCTCCATTGCACTAGTGCATAATGCTGTTTGTGCTAGGAGAGTACATGATCACGGGCGGGCGCGCGGCGGACATTGCCGCGAGCGTGGAGCGAGGGGTGGGCTCGGGCGAGCTCGCGCCCGGACAACTTCTGCCTCCCATGAGGGAGTTGGCGGTGCGGCTGGAGGTCAATCCCAATACGGTCGCGGCCGCCTACCGCACCCTGCGCGAACGCGGGGTCATCGAGACGGACGGCCGCCGGGGCAGCCGGGTACGCCCGCGCCCCGCCACCACCGCGCGCGGCTCACTGCGCGTCGAGGCGCCCCCGGGGGTGCGGGACGTGGGCAAGGGGAACCCGGACCCCGCGCTGCTGCCCCAACTGACCGACGCCTTCGCGGAGGCGGTCCGGGCGTACGGTGAAAACCCCGGCATGTACGGTGAGTTGCCGGCACTGCCCGAGTTCGGAGCCCTCGCGCGCGCGGCCTTCGCCGCCGACGGCGTCCCCGAGGGGCAGGTCGTCGTCACCTCCGGCTCGCTGGACGCCATCGAGCGGGTACTGGCGGCCCACCTCAGGGCCGGGGACGCGGTCGGCCTCGAAGACCCGGGCTGGGGAAGCCTGTTGGACCTGGTGCCGGCGATCGGACTGCGCACCGTACCGATCGGGGTCGACGAGGACGGCCCCGTACCCGCCGCCGTGGAGCGGGCTCTGCGCGCGGGCGTCCGGGCGCTCGTCGTCACCGCCCGCGCACAGAACCCGACCGGCGCCGCGATCGGCGAGCGGCGGGCGCGGGAGCTGCGCGCCCTGCTCGCCGCCCACCCCGACGTCCTGCTCCTGGAGGACGACCACGGACACGCCTTCGTCGACCTGCCACTGCACCCGCTGGCCGGAACGACCCGCCACTGGGTGGTCGTCCGGTCGGTGTCCAAGGCGTACGGGCCGGACCTGCGGGTCGCGGCGCTCACCGGGGACCCGATCACCACGGACCGGGTGGCAGGGCGGCAGCGACTGGGACCCGGGTGGGTGAGCAGACTGCTCCAGCGCGCCGTGGTCCATCTCTGGAGCGCGGGCGCCGTCGACACGCCCTCGGTCGCCCGGTCGTACGGGGAACGCCGCTCGGCGCTCGTCACGGCGCTCGCCGAACGGGGAGTCGTCGCGTACGGCCGCAGCGGGATGAACGTCTGGGTGCCGGTCAGCGACGAGACCGGCGCCGTGACCCGGCTCTTGCACGCCGGATGGGCGGTGGCGCCCGGGGCGAGGTTCCGGACGGACGCCCCCCAGGGGGTGCGCATCACCGTGTCGCCGCTGACCCTGGCCGAGATTGGCCCACTCGCCGACGCGGTCGCGGAGGCGGCCGGCCCCGCCCGGCCGATCAGCTACGGCTGAGCGGTCCGGGCGGGACCGGGCCGGGGTCCGGCGGTGGTCAGCTGAGGCCCGCCAGCTTGTGGAAGTCCCAGGAGACGACGGTTTCCGGGGTGAGCCGCAGCCAGGCGTGCCGGCCGTCGTGCGGCATGGCGTCGATCCCGAAGTACTTCATCGGGAACAGGCTCTCCACGGCAGTGAGTTCGGGGCACGGCTCGCCCGTGCGCGGAGCCTCGCCCACGAGGACGGCCTCGCCCCGCAGCTCGACGCCGCGCAACTCCCCGTACTCCTCACCGTCGTCGACGACCACCGCCGTCCGAGGATTCTGGCGCAGGTGTGCCCAACGCAGGCTGCGGGTCAGCGAGTGGAGCCAGATCGAGGTGCCGTCCCACACGAACCACAGTGCCCCGACGTGCGGTTGGCCGTCCGCGCCGACGGTGGCCACCCGGCAGGTGCGCTGCGCGCTCAGATAGGCGTCGCGCTCCTCGTCGGTCATCATGATCCGGCGGCCTCGTCGTTGAGCGGCGGCCATGGGGCACCCTCACCTTCCCGTCGTCCCAGCGGGATCGTCCGATCCCAGGATCATCGGGTCCCCGGCGCCGCCGCGCAATGCCGGGGACCGACCCTTCCGAGGAGACCCTCCCGGTTTTCCCTGGCCCTTCCGCGGCCCTTCCCCGGCCCTTCTCAGGCCAGCGTGATCGATCCGTCCGCGACCGTGATCCGCTTCGAGGGCAGGGCGACGGTCGCCGGACCACCCGTCGGCTCGCCCGTCGCCGGATCGAAGGTGGACTGGTGGCACGGGCAGGTGATCGCGCCGTCGGTCACCCCGCTCACCGCGCAGCCCTGGTGGGTACAGGTGGCGGAGAAGGCCTTGAACTGCCCGGCGGTCGGCTGGGTCACCACGACCCCCTGCTCCGCGAACACCTTGCCGCCGCCCTCAGGGACGTCACCGGTGCTGCCGAGGACCGTGCCGCTCTTCGCGCCGGAGTCGGCGGAGTCGCTGGAGCCGTCCGCCCCGTCCGACGTACCGGACGCTCCGCACGCGGTGAGGGCCGCCACCGCCCCGGCCGCGCCCACCGCGACCACCACGGCACGTCTCCCGGGCCGGAGCCCCTGCCCCTGAGGTCCTCGCTCCGACGTCCGGAGTTCCGGCGTCCCGAGTTCCTGGGCCGCGCGTTCGGGGATCGGGCGTTCCTGTGGTGCGTGTTCCTGCGGTGCGTGTTCCTGGGTCGTGCTCATGCCGGGGGATTCCCTCCGTCGTACTGCGGGCCTTGACCACGGGAACGTACCGGCCCGGACCCGCGTTCCTGCGCGGCCGCTACTCACAGGTTCGGTCCACAGCGCTCCGTACCGCGCCCGGTGCCCGCAGCGGTCCACGAGTCGCCCGGGCGCCACGCCGGGGCGACGATGGAACGGACCCCCGGGGGCCTTCGTGGGACGGGAGAGACCGTGGTGCGCACCGATGTGCTGATCGTGGGCGCGGGACCGGTCGGGCTGACAGCCGCACTGGAGCTGCGCCGACGAGGCGTCGCGTGCCGGGTGATCGACAGGCTGCGGGCCCCGGTTCCGCACGCGAAGGCGGTCGGAATCCAGCCACGGACCTTCGAGCTGTGGGACCGCGCGGGAGTGATCGACGACGCCCTGGACGCCGCCGTCCCGATGCGCGGCCAGCTCGCGTACGTCAACGGCGAGGAGCGGGGCCGTATCGACCTGGAACTGCCGCCGGACGTGCCGTACACGTTCGCCGCGCTGCCCCAGTACGAGACCGAGCGGATCCTCACCGAACACCTGGAACGGCACGGCACCCACGTCGAGCGCGGCACCGAACTGGTCACCTTCGTCCAGGACGACGGCGGTGTGTGGAGCACCGTCCTGACCGCTTCCGGCGCGACCCGGGACATCAGGTCCCGCTACCTCGTCGGGTGCGACGGGGCTCACAGCGCGGTCCGCAAAGGGCTCGGGCTCACCTTCGAGGGCGGCGCGCTCGCCGAGGAGTACATGCTCGCGGACGTGGAGACCGACTGGAGCATGCCCCCCGGGTACAGCGTCCGCTCGACGCACCTCGGCGACGACGGCATCCCCGACGACCTGCTCATCTGCATCCCGCTGCCGGGCCGCTCGCGCTACCGGATGTCGATGCTGGTGCCGCCCGAACTCTCCACGGCGGCCGGCCCGCCGGGCCGCATAGCCCACGGAGCGCAGGAGGGTCCGCACCCCGAACTGGCCCACATCCAGGCGGTCGTGGACCGGCTCGCGCCCGAACCCGCCACCGTCTCTCAGATGCGCTGGTCGTCCGTGTTCCGCATCAGCCACCGCATCGTGGACCGGTACGGCGAGGGCCGGGTGTTCGTCGCCGGTGACGCCGCGCACATCCACCCGCCGACCGGCGCCCAGGGCATGAACACCGGCATCCAGGACGCGGTCAACCTCGCCTGGAAACTGGCCCTGGCGACGGCGGGCCTCACCGCGCCCGCTCTGCTGGAGAGCTACGACGCCGAGCGCAGACCGGTGGGGGAGGAGGTCGTCGGCCGCACCGTACGGCACGCCACCGGCGGCGGAGTGCAGGCAGGTTCCGCCGACCCGGCCCACGTCATGATGCGCGAGGCCCAACTCCTCGTCGGCTACCGGGACGGCCCGCTCACCGGAGCGCTCTCCGGGGTGAGCGACGCCCCCGACTCCGGCGACCGCGCACCGGACTGCGGAGGGCTCGTCGGCCCCCTCGCGACGTACCCGGTGCGACTGTTCGACCTGCTGCGGCGCGGACCGGACCACACCCTGGTGCTGTACGGCCCTGACACCGCGGCGCTGGACCGGTTCGGCGGAGCCGTCGCCGAGATGTCCCGGCGTACGCACGGCCGGGTGCCCATCGTCGCGGTACTCGGCTCCGGCGGGCGGGTGGACGGGAACACCCGGGTCCCCGTATGGAGCGACAGCGGGGCGGAGTTCCGTCGCATGTACCGCACCGATGGGCCCACCGGCTTCCTGGTCCGCCCGGACGGGTACCTCGCCCTGCGCCTCGGGCCGGACGCCGTACCGGAGCTGTCGGCCTACCTCTCCCGGGTGCTGCGTACGTGAGGCCCGGGGGCGTACGGGTGAACCCGGCCCGGACGGCCTTCAGCGGCGGAGCGCCTCAGCACCCGCGTACCGTGCGCCCTCGCCCAACTCCTCCTCGATCCGGATGAGTTGGTTGTACTTGGCGGTGCGGTCGGAGCGGGACAGCGACCCCGTCTTGATCTGCCCGCAGCCCGTGGCCACCGCCAGGTCGGCGATCGTGGTGTCCTCGGTCTCGCCCGACCGGTGCGACATGACGACGGTGTAGCCCGCGCGGTGGGCGGTGTCGACCGTGGCCAGCGTCTCCGTCAGGGTGCCGATCTGGTTGACCTTCACCAGAACCGAGTTGGCGACGCCGGAGGCGATTCCCTCGCGCAGCAGTGACTCGTTGGTGCAGAACACGTCGTCCCCGGTGAGCTGGCAGCGCGACCCGACCCGCGCGGTGAGGTCGCGCCAGCCCTCCAGGTCGTCCTCGGCCATCGGGTCCTCGATCGACACGACGGGGTAGGCATCGATCAACTCGGCGAGGTAGTCGGCGTTTTCGCCCGGCGTGCGCCGTACGCCCTCCCCGGCGTAGTCGTAGGCGCCGTCACGGAAGAACTCGGACGACGCCGGGTCCATGGCCAGGGCGATGTCCGCACCGGGGCGGTACCCGGTGCGCTCGACGGCGGCCACCACGAAGTCCAGAGCCTCCTCGGCCGTACGCAGGGAGGGTGCGAAACCGCCCTCGTCGCCCACGCCCGTGGAGTGCCCGGCGGCGAGCAGGTCGCGGCGCAGGGTGTGGAAGACCTCCGAGCCCATCCGGACGGCCTCGGCGAACGAGGCGGCACCGACCGGCACGATCATGAACTCCTGGAAGTCCAGCGGATTGTCCGCGTGTGCGCCCCCGTTGACGATGTTCATCATCGGTACGGGCAGCAGCCGGGCGTCCGACCCGCCGAGGTACCGGTACAGCGGCAGGCGGTGGGCGGCCGCCGCGGCCTTGGCGTTGGCCAGGGAGATGCCGAGGATGGCGTTCGCCCCGAGCCGGGCCTTGGTGGCGGTGCCGTCCGTGGCGACGAGGGCGGCGTCGAGGCCGGCCTGGTCCTCGGCGTCGCGGCCGACGGCGACGGCGGCAAGCTCCGTGTTGACGTGGTGCACCGCACGGTCGACGCCCTTGCCGTGCCAGCGGGCCGGGTCGCCGTCGCGGAGTTCGACAGCCTCGCGGGCGCCGGTGGAGGCGCCGGAGGGCACTGCGGCCCGGCCGAGGGAGCCGTCCGCCAGGAGCACGTCCACCTCGACGGTGGGGTTGCCGCGGCTGTCCAGCACCCGGCGGCCGGTGACGGAAGTGATGGCGGTCATGGGAGGAGTCCTTCCCGTTGGTCCACGCCGGGGCCTGCTGCGACAACGGTGGCGCTGAACCCGGCGAGCAAGACTCTACAGCAATGCTGTGCAGTGTCGCTGAACAGTTCTGCTGGGCAGTCGTGCTGAACAGTTCTGCTGAATAGTTGTGCCGAGTGGTTCCGCTGTGCGGAAGGGCGTTCGTGTCCTGCGATAAAGTGCGGTATGCCCCTCCCGGAATCCGCCGCCGTCGCCGCCGAACTGCGCACAGCGATGGGAAAGCTCACCAGGCGCGTGAAGCTCGAAGACCAGATGCCGCTCGGCCAGGTGGCCGTGCTCGGCGAGCTGGACCGCAACGGCGCCATGACGACCAGTGAGCTCGCGACGGGTCAGCGGGTGCGTCCGCAGTCCATGGCGCGAGCCGTCGGGCTGCTCATGGAGCAGGGGTTGATCACGCGCCGCGCGCACCCGACCGACGGCCGCAAGAGCCTGGTCGATCTCTCGGATGCGGGGCGGGCGCTCCTGGAGGAGGAGCGGGAGCGCAGGGCCGACTGGCTCGCGCGGGCCATCGATGCGGAACTGACCGAGGAAGAGCGGGAGTTGCTGGCGCGCGGAATCGGTCTGGTGGAGCGCCTCGCGTCGCACTGAGGGGCGTTTCCGTACCGGAAAGCCGAATGGCGGGCGCCGCGGCTCACGCGGGTGTCCGGCAGCCGTCGGCGTACCCGGCCTCTTGTCGGACCCCGCTGTTACGTTGGCGTGAGGATCCTGGTTCGACCCCGGAGAGAGCGCATGTACGAGGAACGGTTCGCCGAGTTCTCCCGCGAGCGGCTGGACGGCCGCCCGATACCCGACGATCTGCGCGTGCTCCTGGTGGCGCAATGGGAAGGCCGCGCCGACCTTGCCCGCGTTCTCGGCCTCGATTTCTTCGAGGCGGGAGAGGTCCACCCGCTCCTGGACACCAGCTATCTGGGCGAGAAGGAACTGGCGGACCCGGAGATGCGGGCCGTCAACGCCGCGGCCGCGGAGATGGCCAGGTACGTCAAGCTCGTGGCGAAGGGCGGAAAGGGGTGGGTCGGCTACTGGCTGCACCCGGGCGAACCCGCGGACCGTGGCTGGCAACCCATGGAGCTCGACACCGAGTTCACCTTCTGGACCATGGTCGGCCGCACCCTGACCGAGGGGGTCGCCGCCGAGCGGGCGAGCTACCGGGACGAGCCCGACGAGCGCATCGCGTTCACCCTACTGGCAGCCGAACTCGGCTCATTCGGCCTGCCGTTGAGCACCTCGGACTACGAGTCCCTCGTCGAGGCCGAGTACCGGGTGGACCCGGAGAAGCTCATGGAGGAGCTGACCGAGGCCGAACGCGAGAAGCGCGGTCTTCGCTGAGCGGGAGAGCCCTGCCCCCGACACCCCCGACACCCCCGACACCCCGGACACCCCGGACGCCCCGCCCCCCGGCCGCCTCCGGAGCCCGGATACGCCGAAGGCCCGGCCGGGGAGTTCCCGGGCGGGCCTTCGAGCAGTGCCGCAGGGTGCGTGATCAGCGGCCGACCGCGTATCCCTGCATGCCGCGCGGGTTGGCGGCGGCGGACAGTACGCCCGTCTCGGGGTCGCGGGCGACCGCGCAGAGCCGGCCCTCCGACCAGGCGTTGCCGACCGTGACGTCGTGGCCCCGGCGGCGCAGCTCCTCCACGACCTCCGGGTCCATGCCCTCCTCGACGGTGACGCTGCCGGGGCGCATGCCGCGCGGGTAGAACGAGCCCGGGAAGCTGTCGTTGTGCCAGTTGGGGGCGTCGATGGCGCCCTGCAGGTCGAGTCCACCGCGCACCCGGTCGCGCAGCACGGCCGCCAGGAAGAAGTGGACCTGCCACTGGTCCTGCTGGTCGCCGCCGGGGGTGCCGAAGGCCAGCACCGGGACGCCGTCGCGCAGGGCGAGGGACGGGGTGAGGGTGGTGCGGGGGCGGCGGCCGGGCGTGAGGGTGTTGGGCAGGCCCTCGTCCAGCCAGGCCATCTGCAGCCGGGTCCCGAGCGGGAAGCCCAGCTCCGGTATGACGGGGTTGGACTGGAGCCAGCCGCCGCTCGGGGTCGCCGAGATCATGTTGCCCCACCGGTCGACGACGTCGACGTGGCAGGTGTCGCCACGGGTGGCGCCGTCCTTCGCGACGGTCGGCTCCCCGACGCCCGCGGCGGCCAGGCCCATGGCGTCGAAGCCCGGCTCACCGGCGGCGACCGCGTGGGCGTGGGCGCTGAGGACCGGGGTGCGGCCGTCGGGGCTGCCCGGACGCAGCTCCCGCGAGGCGCGGTCGGTGATCAGGACGCGGCGCTCGGCGTTGTACGCGGGGGAGAGCAGGGTCCCGAGGGGCACCTCGGCGGCGTCCCCGTACCAGGCCTCACGGTCGGCCATGGCGAGCTTGCAGCCCTCGACGAGCAGGTGCACGTACTCGGCGGAGCTGTACGCGGGCAGCTCCTCGGGGAGCAGGGCGAGCTGCTGGAGGAAGGCGGGGCCCTGGCTCCAGCCGGCGGCCTTGGCGAGGGTCCAGCCGTTCCATTCGTACGTGGCGGGGGCCTCGTACGTCGCGGACCAGCCGGCCAGGTCGGCGGCGGTCAGCGTGCCGGTGTGGCGGGTACCGGTGGTGTCCATGGTGGGCCGGGCGGCCTGCCGGACCATCGCTTCCGCGATGAAGCCCTCGCGCCAGATGGTCCGGGCGGCCTCGATCTGCGCGACGCGGTCCTCGCCGCCGGCCTTCTCGGCCTCGTCGACGAGCCGGCGCCAGGTGGCGGCGAGCGCGGGGTTGCGGAACAGCTTGCCCGGCTGCGGGGAGGTGCCGTCGGCGAGGTAGACCTCGGCGGAGGACTTCCACTCGTTCTCGAAGAGTTCCCGGACCGTCTCGACGGTCTGGCCGACGCGCTCGACGGGTGCGTGGCCGTCCTCGGCGTATCCGATCGCGTACCGCAGCACCTCGGCGAGGGTCCGGGTGCCGTGGTCGCGCAGCAGCACCATCCAGGCGTCGAACGCGCCGGGGACGGCGGCGGCCAGCGGGCCGGTGCCGGGCACCAGCTCCAGGCCGAGGGAACGGTAGTGGGCGGCGCTCGCCCCGGCGGGGGCGGGCCCCTGGCCGCACAGCACCCGCACGTCGCCGTCCTTCGGCGCCAGGATGATCGGCACCTCGCCGGCCGGGCCGTTGAGGTGGGGCTCGACCACGTGCAGGACGAAGCCCGCGGCGACGGCGCCGTCGAAGGCGTTGCCGCCGCTCTCCAGGACCGCCATGGCGGACTGCGAGGCGAGCCAGTGGGTGGAGGACACCATGCCGAAGGTGCCCTGGAGGGTCGGGCGGGTGGTGAACATGGATGCGGCTCCTTGCTGCTGCATGCGGGTGCGCGTACGGATGCGGATGCGGTGTTCGAGTAGTGGTGCGCGGAGGATACGGGGGTGGCTACGGGGTCTCCGTGGCCGCCCCCGGGGCCGTCCCAGGAGCGGGTACGTCCGCGGCGGCGTCCGGGGACGTACCGTCGTCCGCGACCAGGTGGCAGGAGACCTGCCGGCCACCGGGGAGCTCGCGCAGCGCGGGCGCCTCCGTGCGGCACCGGTCGGTGGCCAGCGGGCACCGGGTGTGGAAGTGGCAGCCGGACGGCGGGTCGAGCGGGCTGGGGAGCTCGCCGTTCAGCACGATCCGCTTGCGCGAACGCTGGTCGACCGGGTCCGGTACGGGCGCCGCGGACAGCAGCGCCTGGGTGTACGGGTGCTTCGGCGAGGCGAACAGCTCGGCCGTCGGGGCCTGTTCGACGATCTTCCCCAGGTACATGACGGCGATGCGGTCCGCGAGGAACTCCACGGCCGCCAGGTCGTGGGTGATGAAGAGGCAGCCGAAGCCGCGGTCGCGCTGGAGGTCGGCCAGCAGGTTGAGCACCGAGGCCTGCACGGACACGTCGAGCGCCGAGGTCGGCTCGTCCGCCACCACCAGGTCGGGGTCGCAGGAGAGCGCGCGGGCGATGGAGATGCGCTGGCGCTGACCGCCGGAGAGCTCGTGCGGGTGCCGGTCGGCGTGCTCCGGGCGCAGCCCCACCTGGGCGAGGAGCTGCTCGACCCGGGTCCGTACCGCCTCGCCGCGTGCGATCCCGTGCAACCGCAGCGGCTCGCCGATGATCTGACCGATCGTCATACGCGGGTCCAGCGAGGACGACGGGTCCTGGAACACCAGGTGGAAGTCCTTGCGCAGCGGGCGCAGGGCACGGCGGGACATGTGGGTCACGTCGGTGCCGTTGATCTCGACCGTGCCGCCGGTCGGCTCGTCGAGGCGCACCGCGCAGCGGCCGACGGTCGACTTGCCACTGCCGGACTCGCCGACGAGGCCGACGACCTCACCGTGCCCGATGGTGATCGAGACACCGTCCACGGCCCGTACGGTACCGCCGCCGGACGCGCCGAAGTGCCGTTCCAAAGAGGTGATTTCGAGCACCGGGCGCTGCGGGCCCGAGGGGTCCCCGCCGCTCGCGCGGGGTGCGGGGACGGTCTGCGGAGTGGTCACTGTCCGGTCTCCTGGTCGGGGCGCGCGGCGCCGGCCGGCACGGGGGTGGAGGTCTCGTCCGCGGCGAAGGGGTGCCAGCAGGCCGCCCGGTGGGAGGCGTCCGTACCGTCGGAGAGGCCGTCGGAGAGGCCGACTGGGGGAGCGACGGGGGTGAAACCGGGCCGCTTGCCGGTGCAGGTGTCGTCGGCACGGGCGCACCGGGGCGCGAACGTGCAGGCGTCGGGCCGGGTGTCGAGGTTCGGCACCATGCCGGGGATCTCGGGCAGCCTGCGCTTGCCCTCGCCGCCGGGCCGGAGCACCGCGCCCAGCAGACCCCGGGAGTACGGGTGCCGGGCACCGGCGAACAGGTCGTGCACCGGTGCCTGTTCGGCCGGACGGCCGGCGTACATCACCAGCACGCGGTCGGCCGCGTCGGCCACCACGCCCAGGTCGTGGGTGACCAGGACGATCGCGGTGCCGAGGCGGTCGCGCAGCGACTGGAGCACATCCAGGATGCCCGCCTGCACGGTCACGTCGAGCGCGGTCGTCGGCTCGTCGGCGATCAGCACCGACGGGTCGCAGGCGACGGCGATGGCGATCATCACGCGCTGGCGCATGCCGCCGGAGAGCTGGTGCGGGTACTCGTCGACCCTGCGGTGCGGGGCGGGAATGCCCACCAGGGCCAGCAGTTCGACCGCGCGCGCCTTGGCTTCCTTGCGGCCCAGACCCTGGTGCCTGCGGATCACCTCACCGATCTGCCGGCCGATGGTGAGGACCGGGTTCAGCGAGGTCATCGGCTCCTGGAAGATCATCGCGAGGTCCTTGCCCCGGATCTTCTGGAGTTCCTTCTCGGGGGCGCCGACCAGCTCGCGGCCGTTCAGCCGGATCGAGCCGCCGATCCGCGCGGTGGGCGGCAGCAGACCCATGGTCGCCATCGACGTCACGGACTTCCCGCAGCCCGACTCGCCCACCAGCGCGAGGACTTCACCGCGCGCCAGGTCGAAGGAGACCCCGTCGACGGCGTGCACCGTGCGGTACTCCGAGGGGAAGGCGACGGTGAGATCGCGGACGCTCAGCACGGGTTCGCCGCCGGCGGGGCCGGTCTCCCGCGCGGGAGGGGTACGGGTCTCGGTCATCGGGTGCCTCCGCGGGGGTCGAGGACGTCACGCAGTCCGTCGCCGAGCAGGTTGAACGCCAGCGTCGCGGCGACGATGGCCAGACCCGGGAAGACGGCCAGCCACGGCGCGAGCGCGAGGAAGGACTGGGCGCCGGAGAGCATCACGCCGAGCGAGGGCGCGGGCGGCTGTACACCGAGGCCGAGAAAGCTGAGCAGCGCCTCGCTGATGATCGCGGCGGGGATGCCGACCGTGGCCTGCACGATGAGCGCCGAGGTGGCGTTGGGCAGGATGTGCCGGAACAGGACCGTGCCGTCGCCGCCGCCGTTGGCCACCGCCGCCGCGACGTAGTCGACGTGCTTCAGCCGCAGCGTCTCCGCCCGGGTGATGCGGATGACCGCGGGGATCTGCGAGATGCCGATGGCGATCGTGGCGTTGGTCAGCGACGGGCCGAGGATCGCGGCGAGGCCGACGGCCAGCACCAGGAACGGGAAGGCGAGCATCGTGTCGGTGATCCGGGAGACGACGCTGTCCGTGAGGCGCCCGTAGTAGCCGGCCGCGAGGCCCAGCGGGACGCCGATCAAGAAGGCGAGCACCACGGCGAGCAGTCCGACCTGCATGGACGCACGGGTCCCGTGGATGATCCGGGAGAGCTGGTCGCGCCCGAGGTCGTCGGTGCCCAGCCAGTGCGACCAGCTCGGCGCGTCCAGGACGTTGGTGAAGTCCGGCTGCGCGGGGTCGTACGGGGCGATCAGCGGCGCGAAGAGCGCCGTGAGGACGAAGACGGCGGCGATGATGCCGCCGATCAGGGCGAGGCGGTTCTTGCGCAGGGCGCGCAGCTTGCCGCCGCCCGCCTTCCGCACGGTGGCCTGCGCCGGGGTGGCGAGTGCGGTGGTCACTTGGCACCTCCGAGCCGGATGCGCGGGTCGATGACCGAATAGACCACGTCGACCAGCAGGTTGATGAGGATGTACGCGGCGGAGGTGCAGAGCACCACCGCCTGGAGCGTGGCGTAGTCGCGGGTGAAGACGGCGTCGATGGTGAGCTTGCCGAAGCCCGGCAGCACGAAGATCTGCTCGGTGACCACGGCTCCGGAGATCAGGTGGCCCAGCTGGAGGCCGAGCACGGTGACGACGGTGACCAGCGAGTTGCGCAGGGCGTGCCCACCGACGACCGCGCGGCGGGAGAGCCCCTTGGCGCGGGCGGTGCGGACGTAGTCCGCGGAGAGCGAGTCGAGCATCGCACCGCGGGTCTGGCGCATCACCACGGCGGCGAGGCCGGAACCGAGGACGATCGAGGGGAGCACCATCCGGCGCAGGTTGTCGAGCGGATCGGTGCCGAAGGGCACGTAACCGGAGGCGGAGAACACCGGGACGGCGATGGCGAATCCGAGCACCAGCACGATGCCGAGCCAGAAGGTCGGGATCGAAAGACCCACCAGGGCGATGGCGTTGGCCAGCCACTCCTCCGGCTTGCCGCGCCGGACGGCGGCGATCACGCCCGCGCCGATACCGATGACGATCGCCAGCAGCAGCGAGAGCGCGGCGAGTTCGAGGGTGACGGGGAGGGCCTGGCCGATGGCCTGGGAGACCGGAAGGCCGGTGCGCGACGAGGTGCCGAGGTCCCCGGTGAGGGCGTGCCCGATGAACCGGCCGTACTGGACCACGATGTTGTCGTTGAGGCCGTACGCCTCACGGATCGCGGCGAGCGCCTCGGGGCTGCGTTCCTCGCCGGCGAGGGCGAGGGCCGGGTCGCCGGGGAGCGCCCGGATACCGGCGAACACCACGATGCTCACGAGGATCAGGGTGATGAGCGACTGGCGCAGGCGCGTCAGCAGGAATTTCGTCAACGGATGTACCCCGCGTTCGTGACCCGGACCAGTCCGTCGCCGAAGACGCGGATGCCCGCGACGTCCTTGGAGGCGACGACGTAGTTCTTCTGCCGGTAGAGGTAGATCATGGAGTGGTCGTCCTGGACGCGCTTGGTGATCTCGTCGTAGATCTCGGTGCGCCGGGCCGGGTCGGAGATGGAGCGGCCCTCGTCGATCAGCTTGTCGAGGTCCGGGTCTCCGATGCCGTAGGCGTTCATGGCGCCCGCGGTCTTCAGGAAGTTGGAGACGTTGCCGTCCGGGTCGAGCCGGCCGGACCAGCCGCTGGTGAAGATGTCGTAGTCACCCTCGTCGGTCTCCGAGATCATGGTCGTGTACTCGGTGGGACGCAGGGAGAGTTCGAAGCCCGCCTCCTTGACCATGGCCTGGAGCACCTGGCCCACCCGGCCCTGTTCGGGGGTGGTGGAGGTCTTCAGCTCGACCTTGACCGGGAGCTTCACCCCGGCCTCCTTCAGCAGCTGCTTGGCCTTGGCGACATCGCGCTTGGGGCAGTCCTCGGGCTTGACCCCGGGGGCGATTCCGGACTGCGGGGAGATGGGGCCGCAGGCCGGTTCGTACATGCCCTGGAAGACCACGGTGTTGAGGAGGTCGCGGTCGATGGCGAGATCGAAGGCCTCGCGGACGCGTACGTCGGAGGCGAGCGGGGTGTCGATCTTCCCCGGCTTCTCGCCGAGACCGTTCACGTTCCCCACGTTGACGCCGATGCCCTGGAAACCCAGCGAGGGAGAGTTGAAGAGCTGGAGGTTCGGCTCGGTGAGGGCGCTCTGCACGTCGACCGGGCCCATCTGGTCGCCGATCTGGACGTCGCCCGAACGCAGGTTGGCGAGGCGGACGTTGCCGTCGGATATCGGCTTGTAGACGATCTTGTCGAGGTGGACCTTGTCCGCCGCGTAGTAGTTCGGGTCCTTCTCCAGCACGATCCGGTCGCCGCCGACCCGCTCGACGAAGCGGAACGCGCCGACGCACGACGGGTGGTTGGTGAAGTCCTTGCCGTACTTCTTCAGCGCGGTCGGGGACATCACCATCCCGGCCCGGTCGGCGAGGACGCCGGTGAGCGGTGTGTACGGGTGGTCGAGCGTGATCCGCACCGTGGACGAACCGACGGCCACGGCCTTCTTGACCGGGCCGAGCTCCGTGGCGCGCGCGGAACCGGGCAGGTCGCGGTGGCGCAGCAGGGAGGTGACCACGGCCGCCGCGTCGAGCGGGGTGCCGTCGCTGAACTTCGCGCCCTTGCGGATGGGCAGGGTGACGGTCAGTCCGTCCGCCGAGATCTCGGGGAGCGACGTGGCGAGCTGCGGCACCAGAGTGCCGTTCTCGTCGATGTCGTACAGCTTCTCGCACATGCCCGCGAAGACAGTGCGACCCACGAGGGTCTGGGCAAGGCTGGGGTCGAGTTTGTCCGGGTCGGAGTTGAGCGCGACGGTGAGCGTCCCGCCGTCACGTACGGGCCGCTCATCGGTTTTCCGTACGCCTCCGACCTCGGTTGCCGAGGACTGCAGCGACGTGCAGCCCGAGACGAGTGACACCAGCGCAACTGCCACGAAGGCAACCGCTTTTCGGCGCACGGGGGCCTACCTCCCACCTGGGGGTCATCAAGGAATATCGCAGACCGTATTTCGCATACAGTCAACAAGCAAGGTCGTTGTCCGCATCCCGGACACTTTCGGTGCAGAGGGCAACTTTGATGCGGGGGAATGTCCCTTATCGAGGCGGAATCGGGCAGTTGTGGTGGACGGTGCGGAGCGCGGGCCGGTGCGTTCCGCACCGTCCGCGTACGGTTGAGCCCTCGCGTCCCACCGCCAGAGGAAGTCCCGCCCTCACCCCGACCGTGCGTTGACACGCGCGAGGCTTTTGGCGATGCTCTCGGAGAGCGCTCTCCACGCCCTGCGGGGAGCCTCACGAGGGGGAACTCGGTGAAGCAGGAAGAGATCGACCGGCTGCTCGACACGCTCGACCCGCGCCAGAAGGTACGGCTGCTCACCGGAGCCACCACCTGGCGCACCGCCGACGAGCCCGCCGTGGGACTGCGCGGAATGACGATGTCCGACGGGCCGGCCGGGGTACGCGGGGAGAGCTGGGACGAGCGGAACACCTCCGCGCTGCTGCCGTCCGCCTCGGCCGTCGGCGCGATGTGGGACGAGGAGCTGGCCGAACGCCTGGGCGGCCTGCTCGCCGCCGAGGCGAAGCGCAAGGGCGTGGACGTCGTGCTGGCACCCACCCTCAACCTCCACCGGTCCCCGCTGAGCGGCCGCCACTTCGAGTGCTACTCCGAGGACCCCGAGCTGACCGCCCGTACCGGCGCCGCCCTGATCCGGGGCATCCAGGCGCGGGGCGTCGCCGCGACCGCCAAGCACTACGTCGCCAACGACTCCGAGACGGACCGCCTCACCGTCTCCGTCGACCTCGACGAGCGCACCCTGCGCGAGGTCTACCTCGTCCCCTTCGAAGCCGCCGTACGCGCCGCCGGGGTACGGGTGGTGATGTGCGGCTACAACGCGGTCGACGGCACCACCCTGGCCGAGAGCCCGCTGCTGGCACGGCCGCTCAAGGAGGAATGGGGCTTCGACGGCGTCCTCGTCTCCGACTGGGGCGCGGTGCGCTCCACCGTGCCCGCCGCCCTCGCCGCCCTGGACCTGGCGATGCCCGGCCCCGAGAGCCCCTGGGCCGACGGCCTCGTCCGGGCGATCGAGGACGGACACGTCCCCATGGCCGCGATCGACGACAAGGTGGGCCGGCTGCTGCGGCTCGCCGACCGGGTCGGCGCACTCGACCCCGGGACCCCGGCGATCGCGGTGGAGCCGGCCCAGCACCCTTCGCCCGCTGAGGACCCCCGGGTCCTGCTGCGCCGCGCGGTCGCGGCCGGATGCGTGCTCCTCGGCAACCGGGGCGTGCTGCCCCTGGACCCGGACTCGCTCACCTCCCTCGCGGTGATCGGGGCGCAGGCGGCGGACCCCCGGGTGCAGGGCGGCGGCAGCGCGGGCGTCCACCCCCGGCACGTCTCCACCCCGTTCGACGCACTCCGCGACGCGCTCGCCCCCACCACCCGGGTCGTGCACGCGCCCGGCCCCGCCCTGGGCGCACCCCCTTTCCTCGGCGGCCCCGGGTGCCACGACCCGCGCGACGGCCGGCCCGGCGCGCTGCTGCGGGTACTCGGCGCGGACGGCGCCGAACTGTACGCCGGACACCGGGAGTCCGGCCGCCAGATCGAACCCCCCTTGCCCCCCGGCGCGCACACCGTGGAGATCAGCGCCCGGCTGCTCCCCGGCACCGGCGGCACCTGGACCTTCGGCGTCGGGGGGTTCGGCCGGATGAGCCTCACCGTCGACGGGACGCCACTGGTCGACGGGGTGTTCCCGCGCGAGACCGACGACCCGGCCGTGGTGCACGTCAACCCGCCGAGCCAGTACGGCGAGACCGGACTCACGGCCGGACGGCCCGTGCTGGTCGTGGCCCGCCGCGAACTCGCCGACGGGACCGGCCGCGCCACCCTGGTGACGGCCGCGCCCCCGAGGCCCGACCGCGCGACCGCCCTGGCGGAGGCGGTGGACGCGGCCCGCGCGGCCGACGCGGCCGTCGTGTTCGTGGGCACCACGCAGGACAGCGAGTCGGAGGGCCACGACCGGACCACCCTCGCGCTCCCCGGCGACCAGGACGAACTCGTCCGCGCGGTGATCGCCGCCCAGCCCCGCACCGTCGTCGTCGTCAACTCCGGCGGCCCGGTGGAGATGCCGTGGCGGGACGCGGCCCCCGCCGTCCTGCTGACCTGGTTCCCGGGGCAGGAGGCGGGGACCGGGCTGGCCGACGTCCTGTTCGGCGCCGCCGAACCGGGCGGCCGGCTGCCGACCACCTGGCCCGCCACCCTCGCCGACGCCCCGGTCCGCGCGGTCCGGCCGGTGGACGGCGTGCTGCGGTACGCCGAGGGCCCCCACATCGGCCACCGGGCGTGGCTGCGCGAACACCGCACGCCCGCCTACTGGTTCGGCCACGGGCTCGGGTACACGACCTGGGAGTACGAGAACGCGTCCGTGGCCGGGGAGACGGAAGCGGCCGACGAGGAGACGGCCTTCACGGTCTCCGTACGGCTCCGCAACACCGGCGGCCGACGGGGCCGGGAGGTCGTGCAGGTGTACCTCGCCAGGCCCGGCTCGGCGGTGGAACGCCCCGTACGGTGGCTGGCCGGATACGCCTCGGTCGAAGCCGGCCCCGGCGAGACCGTCACCGCCGCCGTACGCGTACCGCACCGCGCCCTGCACCACTGGTCCCCGCAGAAGACGGAGTGGCTCACCGAGCCGGGCACGTACGAGGTGTACGCGGGACCGTCCGCCGGACGACTGCCCCTGGCCGCCACCGTGGAGGTCCCCCGCACGGCGGACGGGGACCCCGTCGGAGAGCGCTTCCCGTACCGCTGACGGGCGTTCGCGGACCGCCGGTAGGGTACCGGCATGACCAGACGCGCCCCCAGGCTCGAAGACGTCGCGCGGGAGGCGGGCGTCTCCCGCGCCACCGTGTCCCGCGTGGTCAACGGCATCCGCAACGTCGACCCGGCCATCCAGGACGCGGTACGGGACGCCATCGCGCGGACCGGCTACGCACCCAACGGCGCCGCCCGGGCCCTGGTGACCCGGCGCGCCCGGACCCTCGCCCTCGTGGTCTCCGGCGCCGGGGACGACTCCGAGGACGGCCAGAACCTCTTCGCCTCCCAGGCGCTCGCCGACCCGTTCTTCGGACGGGTCGTCAGCGGGGTCGTCGGCTTCCTGCGGCCCCGGTCGATGTACCCGGTGCTGATGTTCGCGGAGACGGACGCCGCCCGGCACGACGTGGTGGAGTACCTCCGGCAGGGCCGGGCGGACGGCGCGCTGATCTTCTCCACGCACGCCGAGGACCCGCTGCCCGCCCTGCTGGCGGCCGAGCGGCTGCCCTGCGTGCTCTTCGCCCGCCCCGGGGTCCCCGCCCCCGTGACCTACGTGGACCTGGCGCACCGGGACGGCGCCCGGCTTGCCGCCGAACACCTGCTGGCCAGGGGGTGCCGCCGCGTCGCCACCATCACCGGACCGCTGGACCTGCCGGCCGCCCAGGACCGGCTGGCCGGGTTCCGCGAGACGATGGAGCGCCACGGCCATCCGTACGTACCCGTCGCCGAAGGCGGGTTCACCGCCGACAGCGGGGCGGCCGCGCTCCGCCGACTGCTGCGCGAACACCCCGCCATCGACGGGGTTTTCGCCGCCAACGACGTGATGGCGCGAGGCGTCTGCGAGGCCCTGCGGGAGCTCGGCCGGCGCGTCCCCGAGGACGTGGCGGTCGTCGGGTTCGACGACTCCAGCGCCGCGCTCGCCGCCGAACCACCGCTCACCACGGTCCGGCAGCCGATGGAGGAGATGGCGGCACGGATGGCGAGCCTGCTCCAGGAGGAGATCGAGGGCACGCGGACCGAGCCCACCGCCGTCATCTTCGACCCCGAACTCGTGGTGCGCGCCTCCGCCTGAGCCGGCGCGGGGAGACGGGGCCGGTCGAGGCAAGGGCGATCAGGGCCGGTCGAGGCAGGGGCGGTCAGGAAGCGTTCGCGCAGCGCCGGACCGGTGTGGTTGTGACTGCCCGTCCACATGACGCGCTGGACCGTGCCGTCGTACTTGCCGTCGTACCTGCCATCGACGAGAGGGCAAGCCGATGAGGGCCGTCCCGGCAGCAGCCGGGGCGGCCCTCACGGGGTGCGGGCGTGGGCCCGCCTTGACCCTGTCCGTCCCGCAGCGGGGCGGAAGCGGGACGGACCGGGAGCTTACGGGGTGGAGGCGGCGCGCTCCTACGGCAGGCGGTAGTCCGCGTTCAGCGCGGCACCGGCCTCGGGGTGGTTCTGGTCCCAGCCGCGGGCGTCGCACTGCAGTCCACCGACGATGCAGTGGTCGACCATCGCCTTGAGCGTCGGCTCGTTCCACGCGTTGAAGAAGTCGTAGTGGAACGAGTAGCCGCGCCCGCTCGCCAGCCTGACCTGCGACATGTCCCCGCTGACGGGGAACGCCATCTTGAACTCGACCATCGGCAGCGCCACCGGGTGGTCGGCCGGGCAGACGTTGTCGTTGGTGCCGGGCTTCACGACCGGATACGCCATGTGGGCCTGGTGGTTCGGCGTGTCCAGGTGCAGACCGTCCCAGCAACTGGGCGCCTGCATACGGATATTGAGCTGACTACCCGCAGGGCAGGTGGCCGGGAAGTCGATGTTCCCGAAGGACTCCCCGCACTCCCAGCCCTCCACCCAGCCCTTGAGCGCGCGGAACTGCTCCGCGCTCTGCAACGGACTGCCGACGACGTAGCGCAGCCCCTTGGGGAAGGGACGGACGCTGGTGTAGTCGGTGACACCCGCCTTGTAGTAGATGACCTGCTGACCGATCGGGAGGATCTTGGTGTCGCCCTTGAAGAGGGACGGCATCCAGTACGCCGAGGAGTCGCCGGGCACCTTGCAGGTGGTGTTGCCGCCGTACAGCGAGGCGGTCACGGACTGGGCGTTGGTCGTCGTGTTGCCCATGAAGGTGTGGTCGTGGGACGCGCCGGCCTGACCGGGGAAGACGATCGGGTCGTCCGGCGCGGTGTGGGTGACCGAACAGTTGGCCTGGAACTCGTGGAAGTAGCGGGGCGTGGGCGTGGCCCACGACGGGGTCACGCCGGTGACGGGCGGGACAGCGGGGATGTAGCCGTCGCCGTCCACGTCGTCGGCCGAAGCGGCCGAGGCCGCCGCGGCGACGTGGCCCATGTGGGGCGAGACCGCCGTGCCCGCGTCGGCCACGGCGCTGGTGGACGCCGCGCCGGACGGGAGCGCGCTCAGGGTCGAACCGACGCCGAGGACGGTGGCGGCCAGGGCCGTGCCGACCAGGATCGCCGAGAGCCGTCTCGCGGCGCCCTTCTTGCTCGTGGTGCCTTTCATGGAGTGCCTCTCCGCTGGAGGGGGTGGGATGCCGCCGGTACCGGTCCGGCACCGGCGGCACGGAGGAGGGGGCGGGCAGCGCCGTCCGTCAGGCGTACACGCCGATCTCGTGGAGCGAGTAGCCCCAGCCGGTACCCCGGGTCTTCAGGGTGAGCCGGACGTGGCGGGCGGTCTGCCCGAGGGCGATGGTGTCGATGTCACCGTTGCCGGTGGTGGTCGTGTACACGGTGCGCCAGGTGGACCCGTCGTCGGAGAGCTGCACCTCGTACGAGGAGGCGAAGGCCGGGTCCCACTGGAGCTGGAGCGTCCGCAGGGCGGTGGCGGCACCCAGGTCGACCTGGATGGACTGCGGGTCGCTCCAGTCGCTGGCCCACCGGGTGTCCGGGTTGCCGTCGGTCGCGTTGGCGGGGGTGCAGGGGCAGTCGCCGTACGAGGCCTGGAAGGAAGAGGCCGTGGTCGGCTTGTTCAGCGCCACGTTGGTGCCGACGACGGGCGGCGCCACCACCTTCACCGACTTCGTCTCGAAGCCCGCGTTCCCGTGGCCGTCCTCCGCGCGGATGTAGACCTTCCAGACACCCAGCTTCTCGGGCGCCGTCACGGCGAAGGTGCCGTTGCCGGTGGACCGCCACGCGGCCTCCACCAGCCCCTTGTCGCCGTTGGCGTAGTTCCCGCTGAGGAAGATCTTGTACGTCACCGGATCGTTGTCCGGGTCGCGGACGTCGGCCCGTACGGTGAACTCCTTGCCGGCCGGCGCCGCCGAGGCCGGCGAGACGGTCATGTTGCTGATCACCGGCGGCGTGTTGTCCCCGGCGGTCGAACCGGCGTACGCCTGCTTCACCGCGTAGTACGAGAGCCGCTTGAACCCGCCGGGCAGCAGGTTGAACCAGATCCCGCCGAAGTCGTGCTCGGTGCCGTAGTGGAACATCGTGGCGCCGAGCGCCACACCCCGGTGGGCGGTGACGCAGTTCCACGCGTTGGTGTACCCCGCGGCGGTCTGCACGTCGGTCTTCTGCTCGGGGATGCCGTTCGCGTCGTTCGCGACCTCCCACTCACCGGCCGGGCCCGTCTCGGTGATGATGTAGGGCTTGGTGTAGCCGCCCGCCACCCAGTCCCGCTGCACGTTGCAGACGTCGCCGTACGAGTTCATCGCGTACAGGTCGAGGTCGGGCGCGTTGCGCTTGTAGTACGGCCAGGCGCCCGTCCACGCGTCGGTGGAGGTCACCGGGTGGTCCGGGTCGATCGAGTGGATCTTCTTGGCCACGTCGTTGACGAAGGTGGTGTACGCGTTGCGCTGCGCTTCCAACTCCGTACCGCTGTAGCAGTTCTGGAGCCCGAGGACCGACTCGTTGCCGACGTTCCACATCAGGGTCGCGGGGTGCGACTTGTACGCGTCCACCCACTTGGCGAACTCCGCCAGGGAGTTGTTCTTGTAGGTGGTGTCCGTGACGTAGTTGACGCAGCCGCCGCTGCCCGGGCCGCCGCCGGGCTGCAGCCAGAAGCCGTTGATGATGCGGATGCCGTTGGCCGCCGCCGCGTCGAGCAGCGGCTTGGTCGAACCGTCCGTGCCCCAGGTGCGGATGGTGTTGACGCCCATGGACTTCACGTCCGGCAGGTACTTCGGGGAGTCGGCGACGGACGGGCCCCAGGTCAGGCCCTTCACGGTGTACGGCTGACCGCCCACCTGCAACTGCCAGTTGCCCTGCGAGCCGGTCACCTTCACGGCGCCGCCGGTGGCCGGCGGGGGAGTGGTGCCGGTGGTGCCGTAGACCTGGAACTCCCAGAGGGAGTAGCCGTATCCGCCGGACCGCTGGGTGCCGAGCATCCGTACGTACCGGCCGGAGCCGGAGAGGGCGAGGTCGTCCGTGCCGCCGTCGCCCTGGGTGACCGTACGCAGGCTCCGCCAGTCGGTGCCGTTGTCGGACGCCTGGATCTCGTACGACTTGCCGTAGGCGCCCTCCCAGGTCAGGACGGCCCGGCTGAGGCTGGCGGTGGCGCCGAGGTCGATCTGGATCCACTGCGGATCGCTCCACTGGCTCGCCCACCGGGTGCCCGTGAGGTTGCCGTCGACGGCCGCGGCGGCGGAGTAGCCGTCACCCTCCTGCGACGAGGCGGTGGCGGTCCGGCCCTGGGACAGCAGAGTGTCGGCGGCCGTGGCGCCCGGCGCCGCGAGAAGCGTGAGCGAGGACGCGACGAGGGCGCCGAGGGCGGTGAGGGAGACAAGTCGGCGACCGGCTCGCGGGCGGCCGAGGACAGCGTGAGGTGGTCTGAACACGTGGGCTCCTGGCGGGTGCTGAGAGGAGGCCGGCTTCCCGTAGCCGGCCTTGGAGAGCGCTCTCCCGAGAGTGTCGCGGGGGCGTGCCCCTGTCAATGAGGTGGGCGAGACCTCTGTGCTCGCCTTCGGTTTCGTGCTGGTCGGTTCCGGTATTTCCGCCGGATCGGGTGGGGTTGGCAGGGGTCGCGCGGAGTCGGCGGGGATGGTGGGGAGTTGGCCGGATGGGCTCCGAATTGGCCGGATCTCAGAAAAATTGGTCCGAGTGGCACGGAGTCGGAGGAGCCCGGCGCGGCGGCCGTACGGACGTTCCCGCGCCCGGGCCGCGCCCGCCCCGGCCCGGACACGGCTTCCCCGCACCCGGTGTGCCCGGACCGGGCCCGTACTTTGATACTGCTTACATGCGGTCACGCGGAGGGACCTCCGCCACCCGCGACAGAAGGCTCCACGGTGGAAGGCAAAACAAGGTGACGATCGTCGCATATCAGGGGGAACCGGGCTCCAACTCGGCGACCGCCGCCCACGCGTTGTTCCCGGGCTGCGGTGAACTGCCCTGCACGGGCTTCGAGCAGGCGCTGGACGCGGTGACGCTCGGCAACGCCGACGTCGCGGTGATCCCGGTGGACAACTCCGCCGCGGGACGCGTCGCCGACGTGCACCATCTGCTGCCCGAGTCGGGCCTGTTCATCGTCGCGGAGCACTTCCTCCCGATCCGCTTCGACCTGATGGGCGTCCCGGGCGCCTCGCTCGGTCAGGTGGAATGCGTACGCAGTCACGTGCACGCGCTCGGCCAGTGCCGGAAGCTGCTGCGCGAGGGCGGCTGGCGCACCCACGTCAGCGACGACACCGCCGGCTCGGCCCGCGAGGTGGCGGAGCTGGGCGACCCCCGGCACGCCGCCCTCGCCCCGCCCGCCGCGGCGGAGCTGTACGGGCTGGACGTGCTGCGCCCCGAGGTCGAGGACGACCCCGAGAACACCACCCGCTTCGTGGTGCTCTCCCGCGACTCGGGCCCCTGGCCGGACCCGGACGGCACCACGATGACCAGCCTGTTCTTCTGTGTGCGCAACATTCCCAGCGCGCTCTTCAAGGCGCTCGGCGGATTCGCCACCAGCGGCGTGAACCTCACCAAGATCGAGAGCTACCAGATGAGCGCGGGCCTCAGCCCCAGCCGCTTCTACGTGGAGATCGAGGGCCACCCCGACGAGCCGCACGTCGCCCTCGCCGTGAACGAACTGCGGTTCTTCTCCTCCGAGGTGCGGGTGCTCGGGGTCTACCCCTCCCACGCCCACCGGCTGCGCGGACGCACCGCCTGACACGGCGACGCCCCGCCCACCGGTGCCCGACGGACACCGGCAGAGCGCGCAGGTGAGCCGGGCCCCTACTGGACGCCGGCCGAGGGCAGCCCCCGGGGATCGGCGGCGCGGGCACCGGCGGGGAGGGGGCCGGCCGGAGGCGGACCCGCCTGATACGCGCCTGCCGGCTGCGGACCGTCGGGCCGGGGGACGTACACCGGCGAGTCCGACTGGTAGAAGAGGTCGATGTCGGCCTCCTCCCCACCGACGATCAGGGTGTCCCAGGCCCCGCTCTCCTGGAGGGTGCGCAGGGTGG
Source organism: Streptomyces sp. NBC_01335 (assembly GCF_035953295.1). GTDB lineage: Bacteria > Actinomycetota > Actinomycetes > Streptomycetales > Streptomycetaceae > Streptomyces. Next base: position 1,015,963 of record NZ_CP108370.1, on the reverse strand, counting down.
CCGGGGCGACCGAGGCCAGGTGGGAGCGGAGCTGCTCCACGGAGGGCATGCCGGGCAGCCGGGGAGCGAGGCGGTCACGGATCGCCGCCATGCGGTCCAGCAGCTCGTCGAGATCGTTCCGCCCGGGCGCCCGGCCCGCCTCCCTCCCGTCTCCCTGCCCGGTGTCCCGTCCGGTGTCCCGCCCGGTGTCCCGCCCGGCTTCCGTGCTGCGGGCGATGATGTCCTTGATGGCACGGGTGACGCCCTGCTCGTCGGTGGTCACCATGGCGTTCCAGGCCCGGCTCTTGTGCCGGTACTGCAGCATGGACATCGCCGCCTCGTGCCGGATGAAGTCCGCGTCGCGCAACGGCTTCCCCCGCCAGGCGCGGCTGAGCGACCGCGCGAGGGAAGTAGCCGACGCGAGACCGCTGTTGAGGCCTCGGCCGGGCCAGAAGTGGATGGCGTTGGCGGCATCGCCCAGCAGGAAGCCGTACGTCCCCGGGGTCGTCGCGGTCGGGCGGCTGAGCTGGGCCGTGAACCGGGGGCGCTGCACCATGTCCAGCCGGAAGGACGTGATCGCGGAGAGATCGTCCTCGGCCACCCCGAACAGGTTCAGGCCCTGCCGGATCTCCTTCCACAGGGGCGAACTGCGCAGCAGGGCGGGCAGGAAGAGCGTCCCGTGCGTCGAGCAGCGGAACTCGTTGTCCTCCTCGCGGTTCATCAGGCAGGGACGCGCCGCGATGCACTCCTCGAAGACCTGGCGGACCGGGTCGATGCCGATCACGCCCTTGGCCTCCTCGCGGGTGAGCCGCATGTTCAGGAAACCCTCGCCCCTCAGCGAGTTGAGCAGGAACCGGTTCTGCGACACGGTCAGCAGCACACTCATCGGGTCCGACAGCCGCGACTTGACCCGCAGCCCCAGCACCACGTCCTGGAGGTGCTCGCCGTCGAGGGAGTAGATGGACGAGTCGGCCGTACCGAAACGGTCCGCGAAGTGGTCGCGGGTGCGGGAGCGCCCGCCCTCCCCGATCACCAGGACATGCTCCTGGGCGAGCCGGCTCCGCCGCTCCACCGGGTCGAAGCGGTGCGGTACGAGCTGGATCGCCGGACGCGTGTTCGCCAGCGCGAGGAGCCGGTCCTCGATGTAGGCGATCCGGATGTTGCGGGGCGGGCGGCCGTCGACGGAGTCCGGCCCCACCGGCCACATCTCCGAGTACGCGGTGTCGTCGCCGAACAGTGCCGCGCGCACCTCCTCGGAGAGCGCGAGGTACTGCCGGCTCTGGACCGTGACGACCTGCTGGCGGCGGACGTTGCCCTGGGACTCGTCCTTCCAGACGACCTCGGAACCCTTGCGGGTCCACCGCCCGTCGTAGACGGTGATCGCCACCCTCCCGCTCAGCGCCTCCTCCAGCGCCAGTGCGAAGGCGAGCCCCACCGGACCGCCGCCGGTGACCGTGACCCGCAGGATGCCGGGGTTCGCCGCCGCGTTCAGCCGGGGGAGATGCAGCTGGGAGAGGTCGATGACCGTCTCCATGACGTCCTGCGCCTCGAAGAGGAAGGTTTCGTCACCGATGCGCACGCAGTCGTTCGGGCGCAGCACGTGGCGGGTGACGCGCTGGTCGTTGACGAACGTGCCGTTCCTGCTGTCGCGGTCGTGGAGGACGTAGACGCCGTCCTCCCTGACGATCTCGGCGTGCAGACGGGAGGCGCTGGGGCTCACGATCACGACCCCGTTGTCACCCTTGCGCCCGAACGTCAGGGGCGCGGCCCCCAGCACCACGCTCTGGCCGGCGAAGGGGCCCGTACGGCCCACGATGACTGATGGCATTGCACACTCCTTGTGAACGACGCCCATCCCCAACAGGCCGCCCCGCGCCGCCGATCCGGCCCGCGAGCGGTCCCGTACCCCCGTACTGACGAGCCCGGCGGGGTTCGGCGCTTCCCGCACGCCGTGCCCGCCGCCCACACCGTTCACAACGGTCTCGCCCGTCCTGTTCCCCACTGCTGACACACCATCAACATCCGGTGTCACAGGCTGCGTTGACCGGTCACCGGCGAGCGTTCGAAGTCTACGGGACCGCCCCGGGCGCCGCTTCGAAGTGGCGAAGGTGACCCGGGCGCACGGGGGCACCGGCGCGCGGGGGCACCGGCCTACGGAGGCACCGGCGCCGGGGCGTGCGTCGGACGGTGCGTCGGGCGGTGTGCGTCAGACGGTGTGCGGGCCCGGCGTCCCCGCCGTCTCCGCCGCCCGCCCGTCGCCCAGGGGCCATGCCTCGATGTCGCGGTAGTGGATCGGCCCGCTGCTGCGGCCCACGTTGCTGCCGACCAGATGCAGACGGGCCGCGAGCCACTCGCCGCCGCTGAACCCGGCGAGCCCCGCCGCGATCTCGCCCGCCGAGGTCAGGTCGCCCCGACGGGCGCGGGCCAGGGTCAGATGGGGACGGAAGATCCGCTCCACGAAGTCGACACCGTGCTCCCGGACAGCCGTCCGCACGTCGGCGGCGAGCCCGTGCAGCTCGTCGAGATCCCCGCCGATCCCGCTCCACAGCACCCGGTCGTCGAAGCTCCCGCTGCCCCGCAGCGCCAGCCGGGGCGCCCGGTGGGCCGCCGCGAGGCCCGCGAGGAGCGGGCGCAGCGCAGGAACCGTCTCCACCGGGAGCTCACCGAGGAACGCCAGGGTGATGTGCCAGTCCTCGACGCGGTTCCACCGCATCCGCGGATGCGTGCCGTAGGCGGGGCGCAGCTCCCGGGCGAGCTCCTCCTTGGCGTGGTCGGGCGGGGCGAGGGCGATGAACACGCGAACGGTCGCGGGTCGGGTCTCTTCGTTCACATACGACTTCGTACCGCATCCGGCCGACCGCGCTTCGGCCGGGGGCGGGGACGGCACCGGCGTGCACGAGGACGGATGGGCTGCCCGGCGGTGCGAACGCCGTGGAAATCGGCCGGTCCGCGGCTCGCACCCGCTCACCCTTGCCGCAGGGCGCGTGGCCTGCCGCCGACCCCTCGCAGGGACCAGTCGGACAGCCGTACGACGCTGCTGTGCACATCCGCGTGCTCGTCCGTCACGGCGGCGGTGCCGAAGAAGCGGACTTCCCGGAAGTTCAGTTCCATGGCCCGCACGAGGCTGTGCAGACCGAGCCCTTCGACCAGCCATGCCCGGGCGTCGTCGCTGTCGGGCCCGGCCGGTACCAGGCCGTGTTCGGCGAGCAGGTCCATCTTGCTGATGGAGACCGCCAGTCGGGAGCGCCGGAGCGGAGCACCCATCGCGGCCACGGCCTGGACCGACCGGGCAAAGACCTCCTCGGGATCGACCGTGGAGCCCAGGGTGCGGTCCAGGAGAGGGCCGGGTGAAGGGTCCAGCCGGGTCCAGAACGCCTTGACCGCCATCGGGTCGAGGACGAAGACGAAGGTGCGCGCGGCCTGCGCGTAGCGCAGCGCGTCGGTTTCGTCGCGGTCGACGAACCGCTCACCGGCCGTGTCGAAGAGGTGGACCAGCCGCTGGGAGCGGCCGGCGCCGAGGACGAACGAGTGCGCCCTCGGCAGCGTCTTCTGGGTGGCGCGGGTGTGTCCGCGCATCCGCAGCACTTCCCGCAGCACCTGGTAGTTGGCGTCCGACTCGTCGTCCGCGAGGGTGATCGCCGGTCCACCGTTCGCCGCCGCGCGCTCCAGCGACAGCAGCATGGCCGCCATCAGCTGTGTCTTGCCCGCCGCCTGTCCGCCGATCAGCGGTATCACCACCTCGGGCATGTGGCCTCCGGCCACGTTCATCGGCTTCCCGCAGTGCGGGTGGCGGCAGTAGCCCTGGAGCCGCGTTTCCCGGTCCATCAGCATCAGCAGGGTCGGCATGCGGCGGCCGCACTCGCAGCGGCGCCGGAAGAGGCCGTACCTCCCGGGCCGGATGTCCGTGTGCCGACGACGGCAGGTGGGGCTCGGGCAGTCGTACGCCGGATATCGCACGCGTTCGAAGCAGTGCGGGCAGATCATCCCCGAGCCGAGCCGCTTCGTCCACAACGCCAACCGGTCGGTGGTCCGCAGCGCGCCCGCGAGGAGCCGGGCCCCGCCCGTCAACAGGGCCAGGAGAAGCGCGTGCAGCACCAGCGCCAGGACGAGCAGCGGAAGGACCGCAACCAGTCCCGCGCAGAGACCCAGGTACAGCGTCAGACCGTACGGCACGGTGAAGGCCCGGTGCCGCGTCGGTGCGACGAACTGGCGCGAGGTCACGGCACGGAAGGAGTCCCCGACCGTTCTGGCGTACAACCGTCTCTCCAGGGTGATGAGCTGGCGCAGGTCGCGGAGAGCCGGACCGTAGAAGTAGTTGCGGTACGCCTTCACCGCCTCGTCCTGGGGCCGGTACGGGGGCAGCGTCCGGAACTCGGGCGTGCGCCGGTGCACGACGCCGACCAGGGTGCGCCCATAGCCGGAGAGCACCTGCATCATCAGCGCGAGGCCCCGAAGAGCGGCGATGAACGGCACGAGGGGCAGGAACAGCCCGATCCCTAAAAGGAAGAGTGCGGGGATGAGAACGAAGGCGACGATCTCAGTCACGACACGTCACCGGTCCTTCTTCTTCGAGAGGTCGGCGGGTCCGGTCGCGTCCGGTTCGGTCGCCTCGGGTCTCCGCCGACGGGCAGGCTCCTGCGCTGCGGCCGCCGCCCGACGGGGAGGATCATCCTGCGTTGCGGCTGCGGCTGCGGCTGCGGTTGTCGCCCGGCGGCCGAAGAGCGGAAACCTGCGCGGCGCGTCACGCGGCGCGAGCTGCCGCCGGCTCTCGGCCCTCTCGGCATAGCGGTCGGCGAGGTCGGCCCCATGGGGCCGTACCGCCGCCTCCAGCATGCTCAGATCGGCCGCGCTCCAGTGCCGGTACGGGTGGGAGCGGATCGCGATCACCATCTCCTCCTGGGCCTGGGAGACCGGGACTTTGTCGGGCAGAGTGGCGACGGCGGCGACGTGGCCCAGCAGGACGTCGTCGATCCGCTCACCACTGCCCACCCTGCGGGCCACGCCCGAGAGGTACAGGTCGAGGTCGCGGTGGTTCAACTTCCCCAGCAGTGCGCGCAGCCGACCGGTGTCGGCGGGCAGGCCCAGCAGGGCGGGCACCATGCGAAGGCGCTTGAGCGCCCTCGGCGCCGCCCAGGTGGCGGCCTCCGGAACCGCGAACGCCTCGACGAGCTCGCCGGCCTCCCGGGCGTCGCTGAGGGAGCGCAGGAGACCGAGCGTGATCCGTACCCGGTCCCGGGCGCTCGGGGAGAGCCAGCCGGAGCGGCCCGGGGCTGCGAGCTGCCGGCACAGGTCGAGGCAGTCCTCCAGCGCCTCCTCGTCCTCGACCTCCTGGCTCAGCGCGCGGTCGAACCACTCGCCCACCGCCGCGTCCACCGGCGTCGAAACCGGCAGCTCCCGGGCGATCAGGGCCGCTTCCCGGTGGGTCCAGGTCCGTGAGGGCGCTCGCCACAGACCGCGGAGCAGTTCCTCGTCCGGCGACGCGCGCTGCCGGACCCCCAAGATTTTGATCATGAGGGGCACCGTGTTCGCGGGGTCGCGTTCGGCCCTCGCCCGCAGATGGTGTTCCAGAAGCAGAGGGCGGCCCGCCAGGTCCTCTTCGCGCAGGAGGTCGGAGGGGAACTGCGAGAGAAGTTGTTCCTGGCCGACGCGTTCCCGGAGCGCCTCCTCGACCGCCGCGGCCAGGGATTCCCTCATGGCGGGCAGCTCACGCAGGAGCTCGGCCACCTCGTGCCGGAACCCGGGGGCGGGCGCGGCGGAGCCGAGCAGCGTGCGGGCCAGCACGCGTGTCTCGCGCACCATGATCTCCGGTGGCACCGGGAGCCCGGCGCCGAGGGCCCAAAGCAGCAGACGGGTCCGCTCGCGGGCGGTCCGTACCTCCGTCAGAAGTCGTCCCCACAGGACGGTGGCCCGCTCGCGTGCCGTCGGGTCGGTGATCGGCACGGGCTCGAGGGCGCCGGTGCCGGCGTCGAGGTAGGCCCGCATGCGCGAGCCGTGCAGTTTCCCCTCGATCTCCTGCTGGACCGCGTCGTCACCGCCGGCCTTCGCGGCCGCGCTGAGCACGATCAGCCGGCGCTCGTCCAGGTCCCGGTGCTCGCGGTGGATGTCCGCCGCCACGGCTGCCCGGCGTGCTCCCAGGTGGTCCGCGCCGGCCAGCCAGTCGATCACCGCGTCGGCGTCGGCCGCGGTGAGCGGCATGCCGCCGGAGGCTGCCGCAGCGGCGACCGGCGCGTGCCACTCCTCCGGCGCCTTCTCCCCGCCTCGGGCGTAGTCCGCCGTCCAGGACCAGACGGGGCGGATGGAACCGGCGCCGATCCGGGTGAGGAGACGGACCGCGGCGCCGACATGCATCTCGGGGAAGACACCGCGCGCGAAGTCGAAGACGGTGTAGGCCGCCTCGTCGTCCGGCCCGAAGGCCAGCTGTGCCTCCGGAACGGTGCCGATCAAGTGCAACCGGCTGCGAGCGGGACGCAGCACGTAGGTGGCGAAGGAGAGCCCACGGGCGAGCGGGGGCGGCATCAGGTAGGAGACCGCGGCGAACCAGTGCGCGATCCGCTCGGTCGTACGCTCGATCACCACCACCGATCCGTTCTCGCCGAGCGCGGCGAACACGGCTGACAGCAGGTCCGGCAGCCGGGCCGCGTGAGGGTGGCCGCGCAGGAACTCGCTCACCGCGCGGGCGTCGAGCGGGCCGGGCGCGGGCGCCGTCAGCTCCGGGATGTCCGTGCTGGGTGACACCGTGCTGGTCCACACCGGGGAGTTCCACAGTTCGATCCCGAGCATCCCGCCCCCGGCCGCGGGGAAGTCCTCGCTGTGCAATGCGTGGGCGAAGTAGTTGCCGAAGCGACGGGCCGAGTCCCGGCCCACGTACCGTACGCACAGCGTGGTGGCGCTGCGCCCCTGCGGGTCGTGGGGCCGGTAGCAGAGGTTGACAGGGCACCGCTCCAGCAGCTCCGGTGTGTCCGACTCCGTCAGGTACCGCGGTGGCTCGTACCCGGCCAGGGCTTCGACGGCCTGGCGGGTCTCGAAGGTGACGCCCGCGCTGACGGCGTTGAACTGGAACCCCGAGAAGCGGCTGAGCCCGTGCTCGCAGGAGGTGTAGTAGAGCTGCTGAAAGCCGGTCACCCGCGTCCTTCCTTGGGCACCGAGCCGAATTCGCTCAGCAGCCACAACAAGGGGTCGGCCACCCGGGAGGGCTGGATACCGGTGGCGGCGACCCTGGCTTCGGGGGTGGGGTTGCGGCCGAGGGCCGACACTCCGAAGTACCGGTAGCGGGTGTAGTGGATGTCCAGGAGCTGGTCGATCGGCACGCCGTCCCACTCCTTGAGGAGCCGGCGCACCTCCTCGTGCACGCTCAGGCTGTCGTTCACGTCGAAGCGGCCCGTCAGGGGCGCGTGGTCGCGCAGGGGACTTCCGGGATCGAGGTGGTGCCAGAAGGCGTCGATCTTCGAGAAGACGACGGCGATCGGGGTGTCGATCCGCTGCGCGGGCCGGCCGGCGCGGGCGGCCAGCAGCATGGTGGTCACCCGGGAAAGGACGTTCCCGGGCGGGTCCAGTGCCTCCGAGCCCGGCAGCATGGTGCCGGGCAGGGCGTGGCCGCGGGCGCCCGGCATCTGGAGGGGATCGAGCAGCAGGACTATGCCGTCGGCTCCGGCCAGGTAGCGGGTGTTCAGCTCGATGTTCTCCTGGGAGCTGAAGTCCTCGCCGGCGGTGTCGAAGAAGGACAGCACGGTGTGCTGCGGGCGTTCACCGAGCAGGGTCCGCCGGCGCATGCCGAACCGGAAGACCAGCGGGTCCACCCGGTTGAGGGTGGTGGAGGCGGGCGAGGTGGGCGGGAACATCTGGTTGTCCTGGTAGAGACGTTCCTCGTAGTCGGAACTGAAGCGCTGCATCGTCGCGTCGTCCGAGCCCATCAGGGAGGCCCCGAACGCCTCACCGACCCGGTGGCGGACCTCGTGGAGCAGCACCGTCATGTAGACGGTCTTGCCGGACGCCTTCGGCCCGACCATGGCGATCAGGCGGTTGTCCACCATGCCGAACTGGACGGGCAGCGCGGAGTGGCACACCGGGCATATCCGGTAGTTGGTCTCCCCCTCGCAGTCCGGGCAGATCGCCGAGGACTTCCGGCCGTCCGCGGCGAAGACCGGGCCGAGGTCGTGGCTGGGGCGCGGTCCCTTCCGCTGGTCGAGCACCTGGTCGCGGCTGCGCGGGCACTGCTTGCCCGCTTTGCTGAGACGGGCGTTGCAGCGGAAGAGGATCTCTCTCGCGGCGAAGCCCTCGTAGCAGTAGGGGCAGATGAGCGCTCTGGCCATCAGGTGACTCGCAATCTGTGCAGTGCCGACGGGCGGATCTCGATGCCGGAGTCGGTGCCCGCGTCCGCGTCCGCCGGGAAGCAGACCAGCCAGGACGGACCGCGGGTGGCGGGCAGAGCGAACTCCACGGTCAGGGGGGCGCCGGCGGACAGCCGCTGCGCGGGCACCTCGTGCAGGACGGTGCCCTCGGCGGTGCTGGTGGGGCGGAAGCGTCCGAGTCCGTGGACGATACGGAGACCGGGCAGCCGGCAGCCGGACTCGGTGGTGAACACGACCGACGCCACCCGGCCCCTGAGGCGCCGTCGCACGCTCGGCTCGTACACCACGACCGTCGGGGCGGCCGGGACGAGCAGCGGGGACGTGTCCTCGGCGAACTCGTCGAGCTCCGGGACCAATGCCTCCACAGTGAGGACCACAGCCCCGGGACCGACGGCCAGTTCGAACCCTCCGTCGTGCTCGTAGGCCCGGCGGCGGCACACCACGTCCCCGTCACCGGACGCGGCGGTGCTTCCCTCCCGGGACCAGCGCACCCGTGCGCTCAGGGCTCCGTCGGGCCAGGCCCACAGCACGAGGAGATGGCTCCCGCGCCGGACGGCCTGGAGCTGGTCCACGGGAACCGCGAACCGGGGGCGCGGATCGACGAACGACACCGCCGGAGCCTCCCCCGCGGCGTCGTACGGATCGCTGACCGGAGTGGCCCGCGGTGGGAACGAGTCCTCGGCGCCGGGCATGGAACCGGCGCGGGCGGTGCTCGGCCGGGGTGTCCCCGGCGGCTGCGCGCGTCCTGGGGCAGCGGCGTCGGCGGAGGCGCCGGTGTGTCCGGCGCCGGAGGGCCGGGCGGCCTCGGGCTCCGGGGCGGCCTGGGGCTCCGGGGCGGCCTCGGGATCCGGGGAGAATCCGGGCCCGGGGGGCGGCCCTGGCGGTGCGGTGGACGGCTCGGAGTCCTCCCGCTGCCCGGCACGTCCGGCTTGCGGCGCCTCCGCATCCCGGACGGCCGCCCCGCCGCGTTGCCACGAGCGCGGTACGGGGTCCTCGGACGGGGAGCGTCCGGCCCGGGGCTCCGGATCCTCCACCGCGTCGGCGGACACGGGGCCCGGGCCGGCGTCGAAGGGCTCCGCGCCCGCGGGGCGCGGGGCCGGGGTGGGATGCGGGCTCCGGATGCGCGGGTACCCGGAGCCCGCACCGGGGTACCACGCCTGCGCCCGCTCCGGCTCCGCGGTGGGGCGGGAGACCACGCGCAGGACACCGAAGTCGTTCAGCGCCAGCAGACCGAGCACGACTGCCAGTTCGGGGCGGTCACGGCGCACCGTCAGACCCCGCGCGGCCGGTAGGGCCTCGATCCGGCCCCGCAGTCCTGGCGCGGCGCACATGCCGCCCGCCAGCAGCACGGTGTCCACGCCCGGTCGCGCGGCGGTGAGTTCTTCCGCGACGGCTTCGAGCATGCGCTCCCGCAGCGGCGCGACCGCCCGCTCGAAGCCGGTCCGGTCGAGGGTCAGCGAGTGCCGGCCGCCCGACGTGTCCACGACTTCGGTCACGTCCGCCCCGTCGCCGTACCCCCGTCGTAGGCCCTCCGCCGCCCGGAGCGGGTCGGCACCGTCCGGCAGACGGCCGGCGAGAGAGTCGGCGACCGCAGCGTCCCAGTCACTGCCGCCGAGGGGAAGGCTGCGTCCGCTGACCATGCGCACGGTGAGGTCGGGGGTGATGGACAGGACGCTCAGGTCCAGGGTCGTCGCCCCCTGGTCGCAGACCAGGACCGTATGGTCCACCCCCTCCGCGACGGCCCCGTAGTGCAGGGCCACGGCCACGGGATCGGGCACCGCGCGCCCCACTCTGAGGCCGGCGCGCTCCACCGCGTACCTGAGCTCGTCCTCCCGCCCACCCGACAGCGCGAGTCCGATGAAGGCCGTTCCGTCCGGCTCCACCCCATGGGCGTCCGTGGCCGCCCCGATCACCTGGGGCAGCGCCCGGCCCGGATCGAGCACCCCGTCCGCGCCGACGAACCCGGTCGTGGTCACTTCCTGGGCGCCGTCGGGGCCGACCCGCGCGAGGCGTCCGAAACGGTGACCCAGATCGATGGCGATCATGCCTCCGTGCTCCTTCCGTCCTCGGACGGTGCCGAGCCGTCGACGGTGACCCACGCGGCGTCGTCGGCACCGACACCGACCCTGATCCGGCTGCCGGGCTCGGGGCGGTGTGCCAGCAGATGCCCGACGACGGCCGATCGCACCAGTTCCAGTTCGTTGCGGATCTGCCGACCGCCGTACGCCTGGTGCCCGGGCTCCGACATCCGCTTCGTGATCCACGGGTGCAGGGTGTCCGTGTCGGGCACCAGTTCCACGCGGTGGCGTTCGTGGACGGACTCCACCAGCTGGCGCAGCAGCCGCTCGGCGATCCTGACGACGTGCTCGTCGCGCAGCATGTCGAAGACCACCACTCCGGGCTTGAGCCGGCCGTAGATCTCCGGCCTGCCGATCTCTCGGAACTTCTCCTCCACCGCCCGGGTGAAATGCGCTTCCAGCCGGGGATACGAGAGTTCTTCGTCGCTCTCCTCCAGAAGGTTCTGGACCTGCTCCGCGCCGGTGTTGGAGGTGAAGATGATCAAGCACTGGGAGAAGTAGGCGGTCTGGCCGCGCCCGTCGGTGAGGCGGCCGTCCTCCAGGATCTGCAGGAACTTGTCCAGCACCTTGGGGTGGGCCTTCTCGATCTCGTCGAAGAGCAGCACGCTGAACGGCCGTTCCTGGACCCGGCGGGTCAGCTCGCCGCCCTGCTCGTGGCCGATGAAGCCAGGCGGCGCGCCGGCCAGGCGCTCGGCAGCGTGCTCCTGCTGGTACTCGCTCATGTCGAAGCGGGCGTAGGCGCTCTGGTCTCCGAACATCAACTCGGCGACAGCCTTGGCGAGTTCGGTTTTCCCTACGCCGGTGGGTCCGACGAAGAAGAAGGCGCCACGGGGGCGGGCAGTACCCGAACTGCCGAAGTCGACACCCACGAAGGCGGACTGGAGAGCCGACGCGACTGCGTTCACCGCCGTGGACTGGCCGACCACCCGGGCTCCCAGAGCCCCGGCGGCGCCCGCGACGGTGGCCCGGTCGAGCTGGGTCCACGGGTCGACGCTCACGTTGAGCCGGTGGACTTCCATCAGCTTGTCCGGTTTCCGCAGCGGAGCGTCGCGCAGCCAGGAGGTCCGGGCCAGGGACTCGATGTCCCAGGCCGCCATCCCGTCGGTGGATCCCACGAGCGCCTCCAGATCGGCGCGTGTGGCGTCCTTCGCCCCGTTGAAGTGCCGCAGCAGCCAGGTGAGCCAGAGACGCCGCTCACTGGGGTCGGGCGGGCCGATGTGCAGTGCGGCGATCCTCGGGTCCTCCAGGTGGAACCAGCCGGGCAGCCGTCCGACGTCACCCACCGCACACAGCACCGCGTTGCGTGCGTGCGGTGCCGGGCCGACGGCGCTCCTCGGGGTCACGGCGTCCGTCATCGCGGCGCGCAGCCTCAGGTAGCCCAGATGCGATTCGGGCTGCCCGGGCGGCAGGTGGTGGTCGACGTCCTCGAAGACGAAGGCGGTGGCCGCGTCGGGCGAGGACACCAAGCGGTGCACGGTGGCGACGACGTCCTCGAAGGCGCGGGGCGTGCCCGCCCGCCTCGGCGCCAGCAGTCGCTCCCGGCTCCTCTCCCGCTCACCCCGGCGGGACACGCCGGCCTCCACGTCCCCCGGACCACCGGGCGGCGCCGGTGAGGACCCGTAGTCCTGCGGCGCGTGCGGCCCCGTACCGTCCGGCTCCGTACCGGCTGCCGCGGAGGCGCCGTCCGGCCCCGAGGGGCGCGCCTCGCGCAGCTCCTCGAAGCGCCGTCCGTCACCCGGCAGCGGAAAGGTGAGCCCGCCCACCGGGTCCCACCAGCCGACGACCTCCGCCCCGCGCATCCGCAGCAGGCCGGCGATCACCTCGCGGAAGGAGGCGGGCCGGTCGGCCAGCCACCACCGGTCCCGGATCTGCCCGTTCAGGATCACCTGGCGGCCCCGTCCGAGCTCCCAGCCGAGGGACACCGCCCACAGCGGCATCATGGCGTCCGCGGTGGCCGGAGCGCCGCCGGCGGCGGGTGCGCCCCGGCGGCCCCGGTCCGGCGGACTGCCCGGTCCGGCGCCGCTGTTCTCCCTCTTCGCCCAGTCCGCAGTGGTCACCGGGTCCACGTCCAGTCCGCAGCGGCCTGGGGCCCTCCGTCCGGCCGACGCGGTTTGCCCTGCCAGGTGAGCTCTCCGGGGACGAACCCACGCCCTTCGACGATCGCCTCGTGCACCCGCTCCAGGAGGTCTTCCGTGCGGTCGCACCGAGCGCTCTCAGGATCCGGCGGGATGGTGACGTCCGGTTCGCCGTCGACCTGGTAGACGAGGACGGGGGCGCCCCGGTCCTCCGTGGTGATCGTGGTCCGGTAGGTCGCTCCGCTCGGACGCTCGAAGCTGAGCAGCAGGCTTCCGGCCCGCTGCTCTCCGCCCGTGAAGGCGAAGCCCTCGCCGATCATGGCATCCTGCAGGGCCTGCGCCAGGTCCATGCGGCGCCTGTCCGCCACATACATCTCGTCCAGCAGCACTTCGGTGCCGGCGAGCAGGTCCTCCAGCGCCGCGACCGCCGTCAGCGCCTCTGCCACCGCCCCCGCCGCGAGCGGGGTGGTGACGGCGTTGAGCGCCTCCTCAATCCGCTCGGCGAGTTCGGCGCCGTCGAGCGCTCTGGCCTCGGCCGCTGCTTCGCCCACCGCTCCCGCCACGACGCCGAGGCGGTCCCTCACCTCGCTGAGCTCTGCGGCCAGGCGTTCCTGTCCGGCATCCAGCGCAGCCTGACGTGCCGCCTCCCGCTCGGCGGCGCGTACCTCCTCCAGCCGACGGGCCTCCCGCGCCCGCGCCGCCTCGTGCCGCCTCTCCGCGGCCCGGTCGGCGGCGGTCGTGGCGAACCGTACGAGGGCGTGCTCCGCGGTTCCGAGCAGCGCCTGGAACCTGGTCTCCGCACCCTGCCCGGCCGAGGCACGCAGCTCGTCGAGGAGGTCGCGGCAGCGCCGGTGCCCCTGAGGATCCTGTTCCCGGGCTTCCCGTCCGAGCCGGGCGAGCCGTTCCTCCAGGCCGGCCAGGACAGTTCCGTGGCCGTCGCTGCGGACGCCGGAGTCCCCTTCGCGTCCGAGCAGGACGACCCGGCCCCGCAGCTCCTCGATCGCCCCGCCCAGGTCCTCGGCCCGGCCGGCGCGGCCCAGAAGAAGATCCAGCCGCTGCCGCAGTTCCCGCACCTCGGAGTCCTCCGCGCGGACCCGGCCGAGCAGTTCGCGTACCTCGGTCAGCCCGCGCACATCGGCGTCGGCCTGCTCCTGACGCACCATGGCCGCGTGGGAACGCCGGTGCTCCTCCCGCTGATGGTCCAGCCGCGCTCTCCTGCGCTCAGCCTCAGCCCTGGCCAACTCCCGGCGCGCTGCCACTTCACGGGCCCGCTCGGCGGCTCGCCGGGTCCGTTCCGCGGCGCGCTCCGCCTCCCGCCGCCGACGTGCCGCCTCGCGGGCGCGGCGCCGCTCCGCTTCGATCCGCGCGTAGGCCGGCGCCACGGTGACGGCGCTGTACTTCGGTGATCCGCTCATGCTTTCCTCCGTACCTCGGCGCGCAGGACGAAGCCCCGTGCCGCGAGTCGCTTCTCGAATGACTCCCGGAAGCCGGGAGTGGGCGGCACCCCTGCCCAGGACAGCGATCCGTCGGCCGCCACGGACAGTTCGACGCCCGCACTGGTGTCGGGCCCTGTCTCCAGGTGGTCGTGGCGTCCGGTGAGCGCGATGACGCGCTGGTTGGACGAGCCGCGCCAGCGCAGGCCGTGCCGCGCGGAGGCCACGTACGGACCGTCGACGAGGAGATCGAGGCGGCGCAGTAGCGCGCGCCGGTCCGGGTCGCCCCGCAGCAGGGCCTCATACCGGAACCCGGAGTACGCCATCGCGCCGAAATCCGGACGCCGCACCCGGACGGCGTCGATCAGCGAGGCCAGCGGTCCGGCCTGGGCGAAGGGCTCGCCGCCGGAGAGCGTCACTCCCTCGACATCGGGCAACCCGCAGAGCCAGTCGGCGAGTTGATCCACGCTGTGCTCGTCGCCCCCTTCGAAGGGCAGTGTCTCCGCCGCTACGCAGCCCTGGCAGCGCAGCGGGCAGCCCTGCACCCAGATCACGGCTCTGGTCCCCGGCCCCAGGACGGTGCAGCGGTCGAGCGTCCGCGCCACCGAGAGCCCTCTCGTCTCCTTCATGCGGTGTCCTCCTCGGTGTCCTTTTCCTCGCTCGCGTCCGCGAGGTTCCGCGCGCCGTCCGTGCGCGGCGACGGGTCCGAAGCAGTGAGCGGCTCACGGTCGTCCGCCCCGCGATCGGCGAGGTCGCACCAGGGGCACCAGGGGCGCTCCGCCGTATGCACGTGCAGGACGTTCTTCCGGCAGGTCCGCAGCCGGGCCGGGTCCGACTCCGCGGCCAGCGCCTCGGCCCAGACCGACGCGGCGGGCCGGACCCCGCCGAACGCGGCCCGGAAGAGGGCTGTGAGGCGCCTCGGGAGCAGGTCGACGGGTGGCGCGGAGCGAGGCAGGACCACCGAGGCGCGGTCGAGCAGGCGGCACCTGCCGTGCAGGACGTTGTCGTCGTACGAGAGGTAATCGCCGCCCGCCCCGGGGTGCCCGGCGAACGGGTGAAGCCCGCACATCAGCAACTGGTGGACCAGGACCGCGAGGACGAAGTCGTCGGACGCCCGGTCGGGCGCGGTGCCGGGGGCGGCGATCCGCTCGGGTGCCGTGTGGCCCGGGCTGCTCATCCGTCCGGGAAAGAGCTCTCCCCCGTCGGTGAACTGCCAGGAGTCCACGTCGGCGATGCCGGCCCTGCCGCGCGCGTCGACCCAGAGGTTGTCCGGTTTCAGGTCGCCCACCACGTAGCCCTCGGTGTGCAGATCCGCGAGGAGACGTGCGAGCGAGAGGGAGGCCGCGAGCGCGGTGGCCCACGTGGCTCCCGGGAAGAAGGTGCGGCCGGCCCGCGGGGTCAGCAGACGGGTGAACGGCTGGTGGGTGTGGCGCATGTCGGTCATCAGGTAGCCGTCCATTCCGTCGTCACCCGGGCCGCCCGCCCGGACCGGGGCCATCGGCCACGCGACCCGGGCGGGTGTCGCGGAAAGGACCCGGACGGCGCGCGGCAGTCGGCGGCGCCGCACCAGCCGGACGACGCGGCGCCGGTAGGCGGCGGGATCGGGCGGGTCGAGGACGAGCTTGACCACCAGCGGCCGCTCGTCGTCCACCAGGTAGACGACTCCCTCCGAGCCGCTGCCGACCTGCTGGGTGAGGTGCCAAGTGCGTCCGCTGTCGGACACCGCCGTGAGGGCCACCGTCACCCGCCTTCCGTCAGGGCGCACAGCACGGTCAGGTCGTCGCCGGACCGTGCCGCCTCCGGTCCGGAGAGCAGTGCGTGCAGGGGCGCGGCGTCACCGCCGTTGGCGCGCAACGTCGCCGCCAGCCCGCAGAAGAACCGTTCGGAGGGCAAGGGCCCTGCCTCGGGCGGCAGCCGACGTACGGAGGGATGGTCGAGGGTGAGGGGGACACAGCCGTCGGTGGCGAGCACGACACCGCTCAGCTGCGGTTCCCAGACCACGAACGACCGGATCCGCAGACCAGCCCCGGGCGAAGAGAGGAAGACCGTCTCCGCCGCGCCGGGAGAGGGCGGCGGCAGGACCAGGTGGCACCGGTCTCGTGCCTCGCGAACCGGACCCGGGCCGACGGGCCCGCGGGTGAGTAACGTCCCGAAGCAGTCGCCGACCGCGAGGAAGGCCACCCAGGGCGGCCGTACGACCGCCGCGGCCAGCGTGGCGGCGAGGGCGCGGGCCCCCTCCGGCGCGCCCGGCCCGTCCGCCGACAACACGCCCTGCACGGACCGCCGGTAGTCCCTCATCACCCTGGCGCCGGCCTTGGCCGTCCACTCTGTCCAGACCTCCGGACCGTCCCCGGCATCCGGTATGTCCTCCGCCAGGGCGCGGCAGGCCGCGTCCACGGCGATGTGCGCGCCGAGCGCGCTGCGCTCCTGGCCGCCGGCGCCGTCCGCGACCGCCAGCACCGCCGACGCGCCCAGGTCGACCGCCCTGAAGGCGTCCTGGCAGCCCTGGCCCCGGGCCAGGTGCGCGGTGCCCTGGACGACGGCCCCCGCCACGATCACCGGTGCCTGTCCTCAAGCTGCCGCAGGCGTCGTTGCCACTGCACGAGCTGGTCCGTCTGGCTCTGGATCTCGTCGACGGCCTGGAGCGGGCCCGACGCGTCGGAGCTCTTGAAGAGAATGTCGAGGATCTGCTCGAAAGTCATGTCCTCGAGCATGAAGGCCCCCCGGGGGGCCAGGACCTCCAGCAGCTCCAGATCGGCACCGCGTACCCCGATCGCCTGGAGCACGCATTCGCCCCGTTCCTCGCCCCGGCGCACCCTCTGTGCCGTACCGGCCAGGGCGGCCGGCGCCATCGGCTCCCCGTCGCCGTCGCTCGGCGCCCCGTCCGTCAGTACCCACAGGAACGGCCTGCGCACCTGGACGTGCCGTCCCTGGAGCGTCCTGTAGCGCTCCCGGGCCAGATCGAGCCCGGTCTCGACGGCCTCTGTCATCCGGGTGAGCCCGAACGCCTCCAGTCGCGGTGGGCGCACCTCGTCCACCGGCACGAACAGCCGGTCCGGCGGGGCTTCACCGACGGGGACCAGTCGCTTCCGGTCCGGGTCGTAGACCCGCACCCGGGAGTCGAAGGTGATCAGGCACACCTCCACCCGCGCCCTCAGCCTCGGCTCCCTCCGGATTCCTTCGAACCAGCCGGTCAGTGCCTCGCTGAGCTCGCGTATCCGGGGGTTCTCGGCCGGGCGTCCCATGGACGCCGAAGTGTCGAGGAGCAGGACCACGGGCTGCCGCTCGTCGTAGCCCTCGGCCAGTCCGAAGCCGGGCTCACTCATCGCCGCACGCCCCGCCCCGGTCCGGGCGGCCCGCCGTCGCCGCGTGGGCGCGGAGCCGATTCCGTTCGGGGTCGTGGCGCACGACGACCTCCGCGCCCGGCGCCATCCCCGGTGCGTCCATCGACATCCGCAGCAGGACCCCCTCGACCATGACGTACGCGTCCGGTGCCGGCCAGGTGACGACCCGGCCGACGGCCCCGTGGCCCCACTTCTCCATCCCGCGGCTCATGCGCCCACGCCGGTGCCGCGACCGCCGGGGTCCACCCCGCCGCGAGGCCCGGCAAGCACGTTTACCGCAACCGCAACCGCAGCCGTGTCGGCTGGGATTAGCCACATCAAGGTCTCCCTGTACCGCTTGAGCGTCGCCCGTGCCCCTCGGGCACCGGCGTACTTCCATTGCACCGGGTCAACCGGTCGGTCTCCGGTCGTACGCCGGGCGGATTCCGGCGGCGATGCCCTCGACCAGAGCCGCCGCCTCGGGCGTGCGCACCACGAAGTGCACGTCCCAGTCCGCCCCGCGCGCCAATTCCGCCTCCACCGCCGCCCAGACGGCTCCCAGACTGTCCTCGTACGACAGCCCGCCGCGGCCCGAACCGAGCAGCGGGAAGCACACCGACCGCAACGGTGGCGTGTGGCGCCGGTGTTCGTCATCGAGCATCCGCATGGCGCGGGCCACGGCCCGGGTGACGTCGGCCGCCAGCACGTCGTAGTCGTTGGTACCGGCCCGGGGCACGGCGATTGCCGCGTGGTAGATGCGCCGCACTCCCTGTTCGGCCAACGCCCCCGCCCCGGTGGCCACCACGGTGCCCGGCCGCACGGCACGGCCCGAAGTGCCCTGCTGCTCCGCCCACGTACGCAGCTCCGCCGACAGCGGGTCGGCCAGGATCTCCCCCGTCACGCCGTGCTGGGCGGCCGCCCTGCGCAGTGACGCGGCGACCGACGACTTGTACTCCTCGGGCAGCGCCAGGTAGACGTTGGACGGGGAGACGACCACGTCCACGTCACGCAGCAGGTCCACGGGATGCACGTGCACGGAGAGCACGACCGGCCGGCCGCCTGTCCGGACCTCCACGGACCGATGGGTGCCCGCGGCGCCGTTGTCCCCAGCGGTGCCGGAGCCCTCGACTCCCGCCCGGTCGGACACCAGCAGCAGGATGTGCTCGGCGACCTGGCCGAGAACCATCACCTCCTGTTCCTTGCGGAACCGTTCGACGCTCACTCCGTAGACCGAGGCCGCTCTGGCCCGGCGGGAGGAGGCCGGCCAGTCCCGGGTGCCCTGGGCCAGCCCCAGGGTGTACTCGGCCGCGGTGCGCAGTGTCCCCGCGTCCAGGCGGGCCACCGCGCTCCGCAGCAGTACCTCCGTGAGTGCCCCCGTCGCCCGCGCTCCGTCGGACGAGACCGCCGCCGCAGCCGCTTCGAGCACGGGCAGCGCGCGTCCCCTCAGCCGGGTCAGACCCGCGAGCCTGACGTCCTTCAACTCGGCGAGGAGCGTGGCGTAATCGGGAACAGGTGATGCCATGCGCTCACGTTGGCACCACCTTCCCGGGCTGACAAGCAGCGCCCGGGC
Organism: Streptomyces sp. NBC_01335; assembly: GCF_035953295.1. Lineage (GTDB taxonomy): Bacteria > Actinomycetota > Actinomycetes > Streptomycetales > Streptomycetaceae > Streptomyces. Next base: position 997,157 of record NZ_CP108370.1, on the reverse strand, counting down.
GCCCGGGACGATGTCCGGCCACGCCTCACCACCCCTCGGGCTGCGACACTTCCGCCCACAACGGATCCAGGATCCGGTTCACCTCCTTGAGGCCGGCCGGGGAGCCGAGGTCCGTGATGCCCTGCCCCTCCAGTACCTCCAGGGCCTTGCAGTGGCAGTCGTCGAAGCGGTCGTGGAAGAGCACGATGGCGTCCTCGGGCCGGTTGCGGCGGGACTGCCACACCAGCCCCACGGCGTCTGGCGCGTGAGCGCGGATCTCGCTCGACCAGCGCCTCGCCTTCGCGTAACTCCTCTCGTCGTCCAGGAGGTCGGCGGTCCGGCGGACCGCGGCCAGATCCACCTCCTTGATGAGCGAGACCACCCGCAGATCGCACGTGGTGCGCAGCACGCTCAGCGACCTGCCGTGCACGGTGGCGTAGGGGATCACCCGCCTCTCCCCGTTCCAGGGGACGGAGCGCAGCACGCTCTCCGCGAGCGCCGTCAGGGCGTTGTCGGCCACGTACAGGCTGTGGTACGGGTCCAGCAGAGTGCCGTCGAAGCGGCCTCCCCCGAAGTGCAGGTCCGCGAGAGTCGGATTGAACTGACCGGGTCCGTACTTGGACTTGTGCACCCGCCACAGCTCCGTGCCTGCCGGAATCACCTTGTGGTTGGGGTGCAGTTCACCCTGGGCCATGGGGAAGAACCTGATCAGGGGCGCGGAATAAGTCATCGTCACTCTCCCTCCACGAGGGCGACGGCCGCACCCACGAGCTCTTGGTCGGGCAGCCGTCCCAGGAGAGACGCGGGCGATCCGCCGAGCCAGGTGTTGCTGCCCAGCCACCACGACGCGGCGCCGCGGGGATCGATGTCCGCCAGAAGCAGCCGGTTGACCGTGAGCACGACCTCGTGGGGGGTGCCACTGCCCCGGGGGAACTGGAACTCCGGGTAGCGGTCGCCGTTCGGCGGGTCCAGCAGTCTGATCAGTTCGGGTGGTGGCGCACCGCCGCAACGGGCTCTCGCCTCGGCCGCCGAGAGGGCCGGTTCCCCGAGCAGCGGATCGGGCGCGTGATCCCCGGCGAAGACCGATCCGGATGCCGCACGCGGCAGCGGACCGGGTGCTGGGGCCGGATCAAGCTCCGCGCCGGGCTCCGGGCGCGGGCGGGGCTCCGGGCCCGGTTCGGGTTCCGGGTCCGCGAACAGGTTGACCAGCCGCAGCGCCTCCGACACGGTCTCCGGCCCGGGAGGTGCTGCGACCAGCCGCACCCTGTCCAGTGCGGCGCGCAACGGATGCGTGAACGGCAGTGGACGCAAGGCCAGTTCGACGCCCCGGATGCCCCTGCGGACCGCCATGGTCTCTTCCGGTGGTGCCTCGGCGAGCTCGCCGAGACGGGTGAGCAGCAGGGCGTACTGGGTGTCGTCCAACGCCTCGCGGATGGATGCCCGGTGCTCCCCTATCAGGGCGAGCAGCGGCTCCGCCGATGGCCCGCGGCCGTCCTCGTTCATACGGTTCCCTCTCCTCGGTCCGCCGTGTCCGCGCCTGGATGCCCCTGATGGATGAAGGCGGCCCAGAGCGCGGTCCGTTCCAGTCCCGGCTGTCCCATCTCCCGGAGCAGATCGCCCCGGAGGGATCCCGGGTTCTCGCGCAGGGGGTCGAGCATCCACAACTGGGCCGCTCTCAAGGCGTCGACGGGGCTGAGCCCGTCAACGGTCAGGTAGTGGTGGAAAACGGCCATCAGGAGCGCCGACGCGCTGTCCTGGGCCAGCCAGCGCGATCCCACGACGTCCCGCGCGCCCGCGGCGAGGAACGCCGTGGTGAGAGTCAGCGCCTCGTCGTGATCCCGTGCGCTCAGGTCGGTCTGACAGGCACTCAGTACGACCAACGGACCGTCGGTGTCGTCCTGTCGCTCCTCGTGGTCGAGCAGCCGGGTCACCGTCAACGGGGCCGGCGTGCACGCGTCCTCGGCCACGAGGTGCAGGGCCGAGACCGTGGGGCGGGTGCCCGCCTCCCCGTGCGAGACGATGTGCAGCAGCGAGGTGCCGTCGCCGAGGAACCCCAGGACCGCGTCGGGTGTTCCCGGTGGCACCTTCTGGTCGTAGAGCGCGCCGCACAGCCGGGCATCCGGGTAGAAGGCGTCCCGCAGAGTGGTGACCTCGGTATCGGCGTACGACAGAGTCATCGTCGGATCGGCCAGCAGTACGGGGACGGCGGCCGGATCCCGCCTCGCGCGGCGTGCCGCCCGCAGGAACTGGCCGGCCGACGCAGCGTAGCTGACGACCGCGGCCTGGCAGAGCCGGTCGTGAGCCGCCTCGGCCGGGAGCCTCGCGGCGTGCCACGGGACGATCCCCAGGCGCCCGCAAGGCACCAGTACGACGCGGAGCGGTCGGCCCTCCCGCTCTCCGCCCGTCCTCGCCAGACGCTCCTCGACGCCGTTCAGGACCGGACCCAGCTCCTGCGCCGCCCAGTCGCACAACTCCTCCAGGGCCGCCTCCCACGCCTGCGCGGCGGCCCCGGTCCGGCTGCGATCGCGTGCCGCCGCCGCCTCGACGTACCGGGAAAGAGGCCCGTCCTCGACGTCGAGGAGCTCGTGCAGGGCTCCAGCCCCGACTCCGGCTTCCGGTCCCACCAGGATGACCAGGCCCGGGCCCTCACTGTCACCCGCCACCAGATAGAGGAGTACGTCCGCACCCGCATCGGCGAGCCCGTCCGCGAGCTCGCTCACCGTGGGCGTGTTCAGGAGGACTCCCCGGCGGTAGCCCAGGGTGTCGAGGGCTTCGCGCCGCAGCGTGCTCGACAGCAGCCCGGGCACCTCTGCCCCGTCGTCGTCGGCGCCGCTGCTCCGGCCGGCCGTCCGCCATGCCTCGGCGAGGTCGTGGCGTCCGGCTGCCTCCAGCAGGTCGGGCACGGCCGACGCGGTGGAGGCAGCCTGCAGGACCAGGGCCCTGCCGACCTCCAGGGCGGCCACCGCCTCGTGCAGCCTGCCGTACGACGCAGCCATCCGGGCGGCCCTGACGCCTCTTCTCGCCCCGGTGCGGGCGGCCAGCAGCCCGTGTTCGGCCCCTGTCTGGAGAAGTACGTCGGCCGCGAGCGAGGCAAGCGCCTCCTCGGCGGCTTCCACAGTGCGCGTCTCCGCCGCCCGGTCGGGCATGTCCCTCGTGCGAAGGCGGCGCAGGTGGTACATCTCGGCCAGGTGCCACAGCGCGTCGGCGGCGAACCGCGGTCCCATGCCGTCCCGGATGCCGGCCCGAAGCCGTTCGAACTCCTCGATACAGGCGTCCAGTACCACCGGATCGCCGGTGTGGTCGAAACGCATGCCCAGGGAGAGCGCGTAGCTGTACCGCTCCTCCATCGAGGCGTCCGGCGCAGGAGGAGGGAGATCGGGCACCGGAACGTCCTTGTCGCCGCTGAGAGCCGCCCGGAGCATCTCGATGCTCCCCACCGACGGCACGGGCACGGCACCGGCGAACGGCGCGGCGCTCTCCTGGAGGCGGACGGTCCCGAGCTCGATGTGGGGGAGGGCCCGCAGCAGCGTCTCCCTGTCCAGGGTCACGACACCGAGCGCGCCGAGAACCCCGCCGAGCGCACCGTCGACCGCGAACCTGAGCGGGTCGTCCTCGGGAACAGCGGCCGCCAGCGCCTCGGCCTCCTTCAGGAGTTCGCCCAGCGCTGAGACGTCCCCGGTCTCCCTGGCCTCCCTCGCGCCGGAGCCGATCCGTATCGCCGCGGCCAGAACAGCCGGGTCGCCCATCCCCGGTGGCAGCGATCCCCCCAGGCCCTCCAGGTGCCGGACGACCTTGTCCAGATGGGCGCGGCCCGTCGACTGGTCCTGGTGGGTGCCGCCCACGGCGGGACTCAGTCCGTGGAGGAGTGCCCTGATCGATTCCAGGCCCGGGGCTGTGTCCCACGTGCCCGGTACCGGCAGGTCCTGCGCCGAACGGAGCCTTGCGAGGGAGGCGTTGAGCTCCGCGGCTTTCCCGCTGCGCAGGACCGGATCAAGCCCGCCGGTCACTCCGTGGACGGCGTCCAGGACGGCGACCGAGTTCCGGAACTCCTCCGGGGTGAACGGGAATCCCGGGAGGCGCGGTCGTCCCGGCCCCGGCTCCGGGTCAGGCTCCGGGTCAGCTTCCGGGTCAGGCTCCGGGTCCGGCCGCACACCGGGCTGCGGCTGTGCTGGTGCCCGTGGCTCTGGCCGCGACTGCGGTGGCGGCTGCGCTGACGCTGCCGGTCCCTGGTCCTGCGCTGCCGCTGCCGGGCCCCGGCCCCCTGCCGCCATGGCGCTGAGCATCCGCTCCATCATCTGCTGCACCTGGGCTTCGAAGGGGGAACCTTCCGCCCCCGGAGGCATCATGCCCTTCACCAGGTCGGAGAGCCCTTGCGCCGAGGGAGACGTGAAGAGCGCCTGTGCCTGACGCAATGAGCCGATCGTCTCCGGCGGCAGGGGCAGTTCCACCACTTCGGTCATCAGCGCGCCGATCTCCGTGGCCGTGGCGATCATTCCGGCGGGGCCCACCCGACCGATCCGGTCGAGATAGCCGGAGAGGTCGGGCGCCGAACCGAACGCCCCTGGCTGTGGCTGGACCGGAGAGAGAAGGCCCATCAGGAACAGCGCGGCCCACCGCCGGTCCTCCTCGCCCAACACCGCTCCCAGCGGCGTCGCCCGGTCCCTGACCTCTCTCAACAGCCCTTCGGCCCGGCCCGCGTCCCCGTCCGCGTGCCGCAGGGTCAGCGCTCCTGCCAGCCAGACGGTCACCGCGCCCCGCAGGCTGTCGTCGTGGTCCAGCAGCCCCGCGAGCTGTTCGAGTTCGGCCACCACGGCGCCGTGGGCCCGGGGCGGCAGCGCGCCACCTCCCATGCCCGGGAGCTGCCGCTTCACCCGCTCGCCGGCGTCGAAGGCCCAGGCACGCAGGCCCCGGACACCGCCGCTCTCCTCCCGGTTCACCGGCATCCCCGCCTCTCCGGGCCCAGCGGCCCTCCACAGCCCCAGCGGACGTGGGTCACTCCTCACTATGCCGATCATTCGAGGGTGCCACCCCGGATTCCTCGGCTTCACCCCGCCGACGACCGGATTGCGACCGGGAGGCAGCCAGATCGGCCCTCATCTGCGCGCGCATCTCCCGCAGTCGCTCCCACAGGGCCCGGATCTCCTCGTGCGCCGCGCTCGGGGAGTCCGCCGTCTCCGGGGTGCCGTCGTCCAGCCGCCGGACCATGCCGTAGACCGAGCCCAGCCCGTGACTCACGGCCTCGGCATGGTCGAGAACCCGGTCCGGGAGGATCAGCTGTGCCTCCGCGTACGCCTCCCGGTGGTCGTCCCGCGCGTCGGTGAGCCGTTGACGCACGTTCGGCAGCACCGCCTCGTGGCCGAGTGCGTGCAACTGGTCGGTGAGAGCGGCCAGATAGTGACGGCCGGAGATGTTGAGTGCCACGTAGCACGCCCACCGCTCTCGCGCCTCGATGCGGCGGTCCCACGCCCCCTCCGTGCGTTCCTGCTCGCGCTGCCGGCTCCGGTCGGCGGCCCGTTGGGTCAGCAGCGCGGACATCAGAGTGCCGACGACACCGACGACCGCCACGAGCGGAGCGGTCATCACACCGATGTCCACGCTGCCTCCTCCCTCTGGTTTCCCCCGCAGGAACAGCGAAGCACCGCGGGGCGCACGGCGTGAAGTCCGCACCCGGACCTCGCCCGCCCTTCGACCCGTTGCCGCCCACCCGCGTGGGGGCGACGGCCCGGGGCCGGGGGCGAAACCGGGCCGAAAACCGGTCGTTCGGAGGGAGTCGGGGGCGATGGGCCGCGCGACGAGCCACACTGCGTCCATGGGGCCGCGGGATCGGCCGGATGCATTCATCGTGACGGACGGGGCGTCGGGACATGGCGGGCGACGAGGACAGCGGCGGAGTCCAGGGGCTTCGGGCCTGGGCCATGGATGCGACCGGACGCGCCGCCCGGCTGATCGGGCGCAACGACGAGAACCAGACGGTCACCGCGGAGGAGTTCGAGGGCTCCGTGGCGGAACTGCTGCGGCTGCGCACCCTCCTGGACCACGACCGGCTCCTGCTCGGCAAGGTCACCCTGGTACTCGGCAGTCTGCTCGCCGTGCGCCACGCCTCCGGGCGCGGCACGGCGGACGACCGGGAGCGGGCCCGGCTCCTGTTGGAAGAGGTACGGGATCCGGCGAGGCCCGCGGGGGAGCGGATGGCGGACGACGACAGGCAGTGGGCGGCGATGTTCCTGCTGATGGTCTCTCCCCATGTGCAGCCGGGCGCCACGGCCCCGTCCCCTCCGGACCTCTGGTCCCTCCTCGACCTCTCCGCGGCGTCCCTCCCCGGGCAGCCGGCCGCCGAGGCGGCCCGGATCGCGGCCCTGGCCGCCGAGGTCGGCCGGATACCGACGCTGCCGCCGGAGGTGCACCAGAAGCTGAACCAGACGCAAGACCTCCTCTCGTACCTGGAGAAGGGGGATCTGTCCGATCCCGAAGCGCTGTTGTTGATGCTGCCCCCCGGCTTCCCCCTGAGCGATGAGCTCCGGTCGATGCTGGAGACTCTGTCCCCGATTCTCCGTGAAGCCGCCCCACCCGCACCGGAGCCCGGCGCCAAGAAACCCGCGCCGGAGCCCGCCGCCCAGGAACCCGCGCCGGAGCCCGGCGCCGAGGAACCGGCAGCGGAGGCGGCGGACCGGACGGAAACTGCGGTCACCCACGCGTGGCTCACCGCCATGATCGGCCTACCCGAAGCACTGCGCACGGGCGATCCCGGGACCCTGGACAGGGTTCTCGAACGACTCGGCGGCCAGCTCGACCGACTGCCGGCGGACGACGCCGGGGCCGCCTCCGGCATCCAGGCGCTGATGCGCATGGTGCTGCAGACGGCCGGTCCCCTCGGAGGCAGCAGGTTCGACGACGCGGAGGCCCTCCGGCAGACGGGTCCCGTCGTCGAGCACTTCGCGCAGTGGGCGGCCGACGATCCACGCGTGGCCCACATCGCCGTGATGGCCCGGGCGGTCGGCCTCTTCACCAGGATGCGGTCCGAGGAGGGGGAGAACGTCGACGAGTTCCGTCGGCTGATGGGCGAACTGGACGCGCTCGAAGCCTCCATGACCGCCGGGGACCCGGCCCAGTTCGCCGTGGCGCTCGTACACGGCTCCGCTCTCGTACTGCTCGGTGAACGTACCCGCGACAGCGAGGCGGTCTCCCGCGGCCTGGCCCAGCAGGAGGCCGCCCTCGCGTCCAGGCCCGACGGAGGGACCGGGGTCCCCGACGCGCAACTCGACGCCCTCCTCGACGGGATACGCGCCTCGCGGGCCGTGGCGGACCGTCTGCCCGACCTCATGCCCGGATCCGTCCCGTCCCCCGCCGACTCGTCGGCGGGTACCCAGTACCTCCGCGCCTTGACGGCCGCCGTCCGTCACACGACCAACGAGGACCCCACCGATCTCGCGGCCGCCATCAGTGGCCTGGAGCACGTGCGCGACGAGGTACGTCAGGGCCGGATGCAGCACGTGGCCTTCGCCGCCCTGTGGCAGCTCGCGGAGTGCTACCGGTGGCGCCTCCGGAGCACTCAGGACCCGGCTGACCGGGACGCGGCGACGGCCGCCGCGCTGGAATCGCTGCGGGCACTCGCCGGTGACGTCGTCCTGCAGTCGGGCTCCCACGACGCTCTGCTGACCGCCCGGTCCGGATCCGAGTACGGAATGCGGGCCGCTGTCTGGGCCGCCTCCCAGGGCCGGGTGGAGGAGGCGGTGGCCGCACTGGAGCTGGGCCGCGCGCTGGTGCTGCAAGCGGCGTCCACATCTCGGGCCGTACCCGAACTCCTGGAGGCCGGCGGCCACCAGGACCTCGCCCGGGAATGGCGAGCGGCACAGCAGGGGCCGGGCGGCGCGGCCGGCGCGCTCCCCAGGGAGCTTCCCAGCTCCCTGCGGCGCCGCGCCCTGTGGGCCCTGGGCCATCGTGAGCGGGACGGATCCCTGTTCCGCACTCCGACGGTCGACGAACTCAAGGCCGGCGTGGCCGAGGGCGACGCGGACGCGCTCGTCTATCTGCTCGCGGGCGAGGGCGCCTCGCCGGGCATGGCGGTCGTACTGGGTCCGGACATCGGCACCGGCGTACGGGCGATGCCCCTGCTGTCCGGCGAGAACAGCGCGCCCCTGGAGCGGTACCTCGACGCCGCGGCGGCGTACCAGCAGCAGCCCCACGTCCCCGAAGCGTTGCGGACGTGGGAGGAGGCGCTGTCCGAGCTCTGCGACTGGGCGACGGACGCCGTCATCTTCCCGGTGCTGACCGGCGTCGCGGAGCGGCTCGCCGCGAACGAGAGCCGACGCACGGACCGCCCCGGACCGCCGAGGATCGTACTGGTTCCCTGCGGGCGCCTCGGCATCGTCCCCTGGCACGCGGCACGCCTGCCGGCCGGGTCCCGCCGGGACTGGGTGTGCCAGATCATGATCATCAGTTACGCGGCGTCCGGACGCCAGTTCCTGAGCACGGTCCGGCGCGCCCGGAGTGCTCCGGCCTCCGCCCCCGTCATGGTGGCCGATCCCACCATGAGCCTGCCGTTCGCGGAACTGGAAGTGACAGGGCTCCAGCAGACCCTGTATCCACGGGCGCGCCTGTACGGGGCGTTCTACACGCCTCCCGCCGGACTCGTGGCGACCGGCACACCGGACGACATCCTCGCGGCCCTCGCCGGGGGGCCGTCCCTGCTCCACGTGGCGTGTCACGGGTCGGCCGGCACCAGCCCGACCGCATCGGCCCTGCGGCTGGCTCCCGGCCCGGGGGAGGAGGGCCGGTCACCCACCGAGCTGCTGACCGTGTCGCGGCTGCTCGACCGCGTCGCCGGTGAACAGGACTGCCCAGAAGGCCCGTTGGTCGTACTCAGCGCCTGCGAGACGGACCTGAGCAGGCGCGACCACGACGAGGCGCTCACCCTGACCACCGCCTTCGTGGCGAGCGGGGCGCGGGACGTGGTGGGCTCCCGGTGGGCGACCCGGGATTCGGCGGCGGCCCTGATGATGGCGGTCTTCCACCACTACCTGGCCGTCGAAGGGCTGAGCCCCGTGGACGCCCTCCACGGGGCCCGGATGTGGATGCTCGATCCGGAACGCGAGAACCCCGGTTCGCTCAGCGACGAACTCGTGAGGGAACTGGCCGGTGCGCCGGAACTGGACCGCCCGGCGGCCTGGGCCGCGTTCATCCACCAGGGGCACCCGGGGCCCGCTCGGACGCCCCGGAGAGGATGACGCCGGTGAGGCGTCGGGCCGCTTCGGTTTCGATGGGACCGTGGGGTTCGATGGTCTCGCCGGCGAGGCGGGCGGCCATGAGTCGGATCATCGAATGCGGGCAGGAATCAAGGCTTCCATGGGCGCGGTCGGGGATCGTACGATAACGCTCTCGCCGAGAACGTGTGGATGCTGATCAAAGACTGAATGCGTCCGCGGCCTCGTCTTCGCCGCGAGGGCCGAGGCGAACCTGGCGCTCTTCGAGTACGTCGATGGGTTCTGCGACAGCCGACGGATCCAGAAGCGGCTCGGCTGCCTCAGCCCCATCGAGTTCGAGGAGAAGCACCACGCCGACCGAGCGGCGGCCGGTCAAGCGAGCCTGAACATCCATCAACCCGTTCTGACCAGCTGATCAGCACCTCCCGCACACCGGGGGAACCTCGGTCGACCACCAGCGCGGAATCCTGGCCGAGCTTTCCTCCACTCTGGAAGCAGCCGTCGACGACAAGCGCCTCGCACGCAACCCTGTGCCTGCGAAATCTGTGCGGTGGCCCAAGTCGCCACGGGAGCGGCGCGACGCGTGGTCGATGGGTACGGCACTGCGAGTCCGCGATGCCACCAACGAGCGGAACAGGATCGCCGTCGGAAGCCGGAGAGTCCGCCGTGACCTTGGCGCGCAGGCTCGGACACTCGTCGCCCGCGATCACTCTCGGTTACTATGCTCACCTCATGCCGGAGGCCGGCAGCAAGGGGCGTGGCACCATCGACGGTCTGCTGGGGGAGCGCGGGGCATCGGCTTGCCGGCCGAAACTCCCCAGATTCTCCCCAGCGCAGTCGACCGGCGATTCCCGCCTCTGCGCCCCGGAGAGGCTGTCCGTGGATTGTAAGGCTGAAAAGATGGGTGACCTGGGAAAGTGCTGGAAGAAGTAGTAGCGACCCGCTACGTCACGCCCCTGCGTGAGGGCGGTTCGCTCCCCGGGATCGTCGAGGCCGACGACCTCGGTACGTACGTCATGAAGTTCACCGGGGCGGGCCAGGGGCGGAAGACCCTGGTCGCGGAGGTCATCTGCGGGGAGCTCGGCCGACGCCTCGGGCTGCGGGTGCCGGAGCTCGTGACCATGCAGCTCGACCCGGTCATCGGGCTCGGTGAGCCCGACCAGGAGGTGCAGGAGCTGCTCAAGGCGAGCGGCGGGCTGAACCTCGGGATGGACTACCTTCCCGGTTCCCTGGGCTTCGACCCGCTCGCTTACCACGTCGACCCGGTGGAGGCCGGGCGGATCGTCTGGTTCGACGCGCTGATCAACAACGTCGACCGGTCCTGGCGCAACCCCAACATGCTGGTCTGGCACGGCGACGTCTGGCTGATCGACCACGGGGCCACGATGATCTGGCACCACAACTGGCCGGGCGCCCAGGCGTCCGCGGCCAAGCCGTACAACGCCTCCGACCACGTACTGGCACCCACCGGACCGGACGTCGCGGCCGCTGCCGCCGCGCTCGCCCCGCTGGTCACCGAGGAGCTGCTCACCGAGGTGACGGCCCAGGTACCCGACGAGTGGCTCCTCGGCGAGCCCGGGTTCGACTCGACGGACGAGCTTCGGCGCGCGTACGTGGCGCCCCTGCTGGCCCGTGCCGCCACCATCCACGAGCGCATCGTCATGGACGCCCCGGCGCCGACCGGGCCGTCGAAGGCCCCCGGCTGGCTCGCCGACCGCCTCACCCCGAGGACCCGGTCGACGGGCCTCCACCCGACGGAGAAGGACGAGACCCGATGAGCACGCGCGAGGTCTTCGAGTACGCGCTGCTGCGCGTCGTCCCCCGCGTCGAGCGCGGGGAGTGCTTCAACGCCGGGGTGCTCGTCTACAGCCGGGCGCACTCCTTCGTCGCCGCCCGTACCCACCTCGACGAGAGCAAGCTGAGGGCGCTCGACCCCGCCGCCGACGTCATCGGCGTACAGGCCGCGCTGCGGGCGGTGGAGAACGTCTGCGGCGGCGGCGACGCGGCCGGTCAGGCGGCCGGAGACGATGCCGGACGACGGTTCCGCTGGCTGATCGCCCCCCGCTCCACGGTCGTCCAGCCGGGCCCCGTACACACCGGCCTGACGCTCGATCCGGAGGCCGAGATCGAGCGCCTGCTCGATCTGCTCGTCCGCTGAGCGTCCTACACCCACCTTCCGAAGGGGCTGTCCGCGATCCGTCGCGGGCAGCCCCTTCGGTGTCTGTCCCGGCGTCTCCTTCGGGTGTGACATGCGCCCCTGCCTGTCGTGGCCGTTGACACCGAGTGCCAGGGCTTCTAGCGTCGCAACCACACAGTACTAAGCGCTTGCTCAGTCAACGGGGCCGCACTCGGAGTGTCCGGTGCGGTGGCATTGCCGGTGTCGGCTGGGCCGCGATCCAACGGCGAGGAGAACCCAGCATGTCCACCACCGAGCAGCGTGTCGCCATCGTGACGGGAGCGGCGCGAGGCATTGGGGCCGCGACCGCCGTGCGCCTGGCGGCCGAGGGCCGCGCCGTGGCCGTACTCGACCTCGACGAGGCCGCCTGCAAGGAGACCGTCGGGAAGATCACCGCCGCCGGCGGCACCGCGCTCGCCGTCGGCTGCGACGTGTCGGACGCCGCGCAGGTGGAGGCCGCCGTCGCGCGCGTCGTCGCCGAACTCGGCGCGCCGACGATCCTGGTCAACAACGCGGGCGTGCTCCGCGACAACCTGCTCTTCAAGATGAGCGAGTCCGACTGGGACATCGTGATGAACGTCCACCTCAAGGGGGCGTTCCTGATGGCGAAGGCCGTCCAGAAGCACATGGTGGACGCCAAGTTCGGGCGTATCGTCTCGCTCTCCTCCTCCTCGGCGCTCGGCAACCGCGGCCAGGCCAACTACTCGGCCGTCAAGGCCGGTCTCCAGGGCTTCACCAAGACCCTCGCCATCGAGCTCGGCAAGTTCGGCATCACCGCCAACGCCGTCGCGCCCGGGTTCATCGTGACGGAGATGACCGCCCAGACCGCGGCCCGCGTCGGGATGGGCTTCGAGGAGTTCCAGGCCGCCGCGGCCACGCAGATCCCCGTCCAGCGCGTGGGCCGCCCGGACGACATCGCCAACGCCATCTCCTTCTTCACCGGCGACGACGCGGGCTTCGTCTCCGGTCAGGTGCTGTACGTCGCCGGCGGCCCGCTCAACTGACCCGAAGGACGAGGGACATCATGACTGTGCAGGACAGCGGAAAGGTCGCGCTCATCACCGGTGCGAGCCGGGGCATCGGGTACGGCGTCGCCGAGGCGCTCGTCGCCCGCGGCGACCGGGTCTGCATCACGGGCCGCGGCGAGGAGGCGCTCAAGGCCGCCGTCGAGCGCCTCGGCTCCGACCGGGTGATCGGTGTCGCCGGCAAGGCGCACGACGAGGCGCACCAGGCGCAGGCCGTCGAGCGCACCATGGAGGCTTTCGGCCGGGTCGACCACCTCGTCAACAACGCCGGAACGAACCCGGTGTTCGGGCCCATGGCCGAGCTCGACCTCAACGTCGCGCGCAAGGTCTTCGAGACCAACGTGATCTCGGCGCTCGGGTTCGCCCAGCAGACCTGGCGGGCGTGGCAGGCGCAGAACGGCGGGGCGATCGTCAACATCGCCTCGGTGGCCGGTATTTCGGCGTCGCCCTTCATCGGCGCGTACGGCATGAGCAAGGCCGCCATGGTCAACCTGACGCTCCAGCTGGCCCACGAGTTCGCCCCGGTCGTCCGGGTCAACGCGATCGCCCCGGCCGTCGTCAAGACCAAGTTCGCCGAGGCGCTGTACGAGGGCCGCGAGGCCGAGGTGATCGCCGCGTATCCCATGGCCCGACTGGGAGTTCCGGAAGACATCGGCGGGGCCGCCGCCTTCCTCACCTCGGAGCAGGCGGGCTGGATCACGGGGCAGACGCTCGTGATCGACGGGGGAATCTTCCTGAATGCCGGAGTGGGCTGAACGGGCTGCCACGGTTCGCCCCGATTGAAGCAAGTGCCCTGCCGGGCCTGGTGATTGGCCCGGTGGGGCACTGCGGTATCGTCTGCCGACCCATGGCTGATCGAGGAGCGTGCACGTGTTCTACCGGGCCAGTCTGCAGGCTGCTGCAGCCCTAGCATCCCTGTCACTCGTCGCCGGCTGCAGCGTGTTCTCGAGCGGCGGCTCGGACGTCGACCAGCACATCTCGGTCGGGACGACCAGCTCGCCCTCGACCCTGGACCCTGCCGCGGCCTGGGACAACTCCTGGGAGCTGATGCGCAACGTCTTCCAGACCCTGGTGTCCTTCCCCACCGGAAGCACCAAGCCCCAGCCCGACGCGGCGGAGTGCGTCTTCACCGACTCCACGAGCATGGCCTACCGCTGCCAGCTCAAGAGCGGCCTGAAGTTCTCGGACGGCGAGACGCTCGACGCCGAGGCGGTCAAGTACTCCATCGACCGGATCGTGGCGATCAAGGCCAAGGGTGGCCCGCTCGGCCTGCTGGGCTCGCTCGACCGGGTGGAGACCAAGGGCGACGACCTGGTCATCTTCCACCTGAAGAAGTCCGACGCCACCTTCCCCTTCGTCCTCGCCACCCCGGCCATGTCGATCGTCGCGCCGAAGCAGTACCCCAAGGACAAGCTCCGTACCGGCAACGCGGTCACCGGCTCGGGGCCGTACGTCCTCGACCACTACGAGCCCCACACCGTCGCGGAACTGAAGAAGAACGACAGCTACAAGGGCTTCGCGAACCGCAAGAACGACTCCGTCACCATCCGGTACTACGCGAAGTCCGACGAGCTGGTCCCGGCGCTGAGGGACAACAAGATCGACGCCACCTACCGCGGCCTCACCGCCGACGAGGTGATCGGCCTCCAGAGCGGCAAGGAGGACAAGGACAAGGGCCTCCAGCTCGTCGAGTCCGTGGGCGCCGACATCCGCTTCCTCGTCTTCAACCCGAAGGACCCGGTCGCGGGCAAGCGGGCCGTGCGTGAGGCCATCGCCCGTCTCGTGGACCGGGACGCCCTCGTCGCCAAGGTCTACCAGGGCACCGCCGAGCCGCTCTACTCCATCGTGCCGAAGGGCATCGCCGCCCACACCACCAGCTTCTTCGACACCTTCGGGGACCCCGACGCGAAGAAGGCGCGGGAGGTGCTCACCGACGCCGGGATCACGGAGCCGGTCGAGATGACGTTCTGGTACACCACGGACCGCTACGGTTCCTCGACCGCAACCGAGTTCGAGGAGATCAAGCGGCAGCTGGAGAAGTCCGGACTCTTCAGGATCACCCTGCGCAGCGCGCCCTGGACCACGTTCCAGGAGGGGTTCAACAAGGGCGAGTACCCGGTCTTCGGGCGCGGCTGGTTCCCCGACTTCCCGGACCCCGACAACTTCATCGCACCCTTCGTCGGCAAGGAGAGCGCCACCGGCGGCATGTACGTCAACAAGAAGATCACCGACCAGATCCTGCCCTCCTCGCGCAAGGAGAGCGACCGGGGCGCGGTCAGCAAGCAGTTCGCCGAGGCCCAGCAGATCATGGTCGAGGACATCCCGCTGCTGCCGCTCTGGCAGGGCAAGCTCTACATCGCGGCCGGCGAGGACATAGGCGGCGGCGAGCGCGCGCTCGACCCGCAGACCGTCATGCAGATGTGGGAGCTGTACCGCAAGGCCAGCTGGTAATCCGGCGAACGGGGCACCCCGGCCCGCTGTCAGAGGGGCCGGGTAGGTTCTTTTCCAAGAACCGATTGCTTTCCGGAGGTTGTGGACGTGACCGACACCGACCTGCTGCTGCCCGAATCCTGGCGCGGCGTCCTCGGCGACGAGATGCAGAAGCCGTACGTGAAGGAGCTTGCGGACTTCGTCGAGGAGGAGCGCGCCGAGGGACCGGTGTACCCGCCGCGCGACCAGGTCTTCGCCGCTCTGGAAGCCACGCCCTACGACCGGGTGAAGGTGCTCGTCCTCGGCCAGGACCCGTACCACGGCGAGGGCCAGGGCCACGGGCTCTGCTTCTCCGTGCGGCCCGGCGTCAAGACGCCGCCCTCGCTGCGCAACATCTACAAGGAGATGCAGGAGGAGCTGGGCCTCCCCGTCCCGGACAACGGCTATCTGATGCCCTGGGCCGAACAAGGCGTCCTGCTGCTCAACGCCGTCCTGACCGTGCGGGCGGGCGAGGCCAACTCGCACAAGGGCAAGGGCTGGGAGAAGATCACAGACGCCGTGATCCGCGCGGTGGCCGAGCGCCCCGAGCCCGCCGTGTTCGTCCTCTGGGGCAACTACGCGCAGAAGAAGCTCCCGCTCATCGACGAGTCGCGCCACGTGGTCGTGAAGGGCGCGCACCCCTCGCCGCTCTCCGCGAAGAGGTTCTTCGGCTCCCGGCCCTTCAGCCAGATCAACGAGGCCGTCGCCGCCCAGGGCCACGACCCCATCGACTGGCGCATCCCCGACCTCGGCTGATCCCGCACCCGGGCCGGTGTCCGTGCCCGTACTTCTGCCCGTACGGACACGGGGACGGCAGGCAGGCCCGGCGGACTGTCCTGCCGCGCCTGAGCGTGATCGCGCACCGGTGCGGCTAGGGTCATCCCGTCCCGCACCCGTGCAGGGCCCGCTCCCGCACCGCGGCCTCCGTAGCCGCACACCCGCACGAGGGAGGCCGCCGTGGCCGAGCAGCAGTCGTCGACGGACGCCGTCGGCACCCGGATCGGCCAGGCGGTCATGCTCCTGCACGGCGGGGACCGCGAAGAGGCCCGCAACCGCTTCGCCGCTCTCTGGTCCGAGCTGGGCGAGGACGGCGACGCGCTGCACCGCTGCACCCTCGCGCACTACATGGCCGACACCCAGGACGACCCCGCCGACGAGCTCGCCTGGGACCTGCGCGCGATGAACGCGGCGGCCGAAGGGCTGACCGGCGAGCGGCCCGCCCCGCGCCGGGACCTCCTCGCGCTGCACGCGTTTTTCCCCGCGCTGCACCTCGGCCTCGCCGCGGACTACCTCAAGCTGCGCCGCCCCGAGGTCGCCCGCCACCACCTGGACCGCGCCCGGAAGGCGGCGGACGCGCTCCCCGACGGCGGCCGGGGCAACGGCGTCCGGACCGCCATCGACCGGCTGGGGGCACGGCTGGGCCCTGCCTGAGCCTGGAGCGCCGAGCGGCCCCGCACCCTGGAGGACGGGTGCAGGGCCGCTCGGTGTTTCCGGCCCCGCCTCAGTGGCCGTACGCCTGGTCGCAGATCCGGGACTGCGGGCTCCCGGCGGGCCACCCCCCGTATCCGCGCCCGAGCGCGCAGACGCCCCTGCCGGACGCCGGCACCCGGGGCAGGCCGGACACGGTCAGGGTGGGGAGCGTGACGGGCGGTCGCGGCGGGGGGTGGGCCGCCGGGGGGACCCCGCCCGGCGGCGGCACGTGCGGCCGGGACACGGGGGCCGGCGCCCCGTCCGCCGGAGCGGGTGCGGACGGGGAGGCTTCGGGCACGGCGTCGAGCGCCTCCCGGGCGGGCGGCTGGCCGATCTGGGGCTCCACCCCCCGCACGGGGCCGCTCGACGCGGGCGGTGATGGCGGCGGCGTCCCCGGGCCGCCGGGGTTGACCGTCACACAGCCGGACACGGTGGCGACAGCCACGCCCACGAAAGCGGCCACGGTCATTCTGGTTCGTTGCACCCGGTAACTCTGCGGGTGGGCGGCGCGCAGCGGGAGTGCGTACGCGCCAAATGCCCCGCACGAGTGACCCGGTCAGCGCGGTGCGGACCGGCGCCCGTTCGTACGGCGGAACGATCGTCGTCCCTGTGGTGTCCGGCGGGTGCGTTCCCGTCGGCGCCTCCCCGGAACGGCTGCCCCGGACCGGCCGCCCCGGCCGCGCCCGTACGTGTCGCGCCGCGCCCGTATGCTGCCGGGACCAAGGACGGGCGCACCGCACAGTGAGGGAGTTTTCGTGAAGGTCGGCTGCATCGGACTCGGCGACATCGCGCAGAAGGCGTATCTGCCCGTGCTCACCGCTCTGCCGGGGATCGAACCGCACCTCCAGACCCGGACTCCCGCCACGCTGGAGGGCGTTGCCGCCGCGTACCGGATTCCCGCCGCGCAGTGCCACGCCACGCTGGACTCGCTGCTGGAGCAGGACCTCGACGCCGCGTTCGTCCACGCCCCGACGTCCGCCCACCCGGAGATCGCCACCCGGCTGCTGGAGGCGGGCGTCCCCACCTACGTCGACAAGCCCCTCGCGTACGAACTCGCCGACTCCACCCGGCTGGTGGAGCTCGCCGAGGAACGCGGTACGAGTCTCGCGGTGGGCTTCAACCGCCGTCTCGCCCCCGGATACGCGCAGTGCGCCGACCACCCGCGTGAGCTGATCCTGCTGCAGAAGAACCGGGTGG
The DNA here is from genome assembly GCF_035953295.1 of Streptomyces sp. NBC_01335. Taxonomy (GTDB): domain Bacteria; phylum Actinomycetota; class Actinomycetes; order Streptomycetales; family Streptomycetaceae; genus Streptomyces. Next base: position 979,641 of record NZ_CP108370.1, on the reverse strand, counting down.
GTCTGCCCGAGGACCCCCGGACGATGGTGCTCGACGACTTCATCCACGTCGTGGACACCCTGCGCTTCCTGTCGCCGGGCCCCGTCGACCGGGTCTCGGTCCGGGCCAGGATCGCCGACGGTCTGATGCACCACGTCGTCCTCGAACTCTCCGGCGACGGCTTCACCGCCCTCGGCATGATGAACCGCCGGGGCGGCTCCACCGAGGAGATCCTCGAAGTCTCCGGCCAGGACAGCAAACGCCAGGTCCTCAACCTCGCCGACGTCATCGACCACAAGGGCCAGCCCAGCCTGCGCCGGCGCGGCGACTGGGTGTCCGTCGCCCGCCAGCGCGGCATCGAGAGCTGCGTCACCTCGTTCCTCGACGCCGTGCGCGACGGCGTGACGCTCAGCGCCCGGGACGCGCTGGCCACCCACGAACTGTGCGAACGCGTGGTGCTGGAGGCGCTGGAGCAGGCCTGAGAGCCGTCCCGCGGGCAGGACGCGCCCCGGGTGCGCGACGCGTGCGGCCGGGCCGCGGCTCCGGGGGAACGGAACCGCGGCCCGGCCGGGGTGCGGGGACGACGGGTCCCGCGTGGCCGGACGAGACGTCAGCCGGTGGTGCGCAGCGGCGGGACCGCCGGGACCTCGATGGCGTTCTCGATGTCCGCGAGGGTCATCCTGAACTGCTCGGGGTAGGCGTCGCGCTGTGTGCGGCGGGCCGGTTCGATGGTGCGCCAGGTGTAGAGGCACTGGCCGCACTGGAGCACGTCCCAGACGCCGGGCACGGGCGAGGTGGCGAGCTTGTCGACCGTCTCGAAGGCACAACGGGGGCAGATGACGGGGGAGTTCACGACGGGTCCTTCCGGGGGAGGGGAGCGGTGGTCGGCGGGGCCGCGCGGATCAGCCGCGGGACGCGATCAGCTTCTGGAGCTTCGCCGCCCACTCCTTGGTCTCCGGCAGGTCCTTGGCCGGGGTGGAGAAGTTGCCGCGCACGTCGGGGGAGACCGGCGTCGTCGCGTCGATGATCATCTTGCTGGTGATGCCGGCCGGCTGGGCTGCGGGCGCCAGCTCCAGGACGGACAGGTTGGGAATGATGACCACGTCGTCCTTGGGGTTGACCTTGGCCGACATCGACCACAGGACCTGCGGCAGGTTGAACGGGTCGACGTCCTCGTCCACCAGGATCACCTGGGCCACGTACCCCAGGCCGTGCGGTGTCGTCATCGCCCGCATGCCGACGGCCTTGGCGAAACCGCCGTACCGCTTGGCCGTGGAGATGATGACCATCAGGCCGTGCGTGTACATGGCGTTGACGGCCTGCACCTCGGGGAACTCGGCACGCAGCTGCTTCAGCAGCGGGACGCAGGTGTTGGGACCCACGAGGTAGTCGACCTCGGTCCACGGCATGCCCAGGTAGAGGGACTCGAAGACGGGGTCGGTGCGGTACGAGACGCGGTCCACGCGGATGACCGGCATGCGGCGCCCGCCCGAGTAGTGACCGGTGAACTCGCCGAAGGGGCCTTCTATTTGGCGCGTGCGGGACTCGATGACGCCCTCGATGACGACCTCGCTGCCCCACGGCACGTCGAAGCCGGTCAGCGGCGCGGTGGCGATCGGGGCCGGCGCGCCGCGCAGGGCGCCCGCCATCTCGTACTCGCTCTGGTCGTACGCCATCGGCATACCGGCCACCACGGTGATCACCGGGTCGTTGCCCAGGGTGATCGCGATCGGCAGGTCCTCGCCCTTCTCCTCCGCCTTGCGCAGGTGCTGGGCGATGTCGTGCATCGGGACGGGCTGGAACGCCAGCCGGTCGGCGCCGATGACCTGGATGCGGTACGTACCGACGTTCTGCTTGCCGAAGTCGTCCGGGTCCTCCGGGTCGCGGGAGACCACGGCGGCCTTGTCGAGGTAGAACCCGCCGTCGCCGTCGTTGAGGCGGAACAGCGGAAGCATCGAGAAGAGGTCGACGTCCGGGCCCTCCTGCGTGTTCTCTCGCCAGGGCGCGTCCTCGCGGCGTTCCGGGGCCACCGGGAAGGCGTCCCAGCGGGCGGCGAACGTCTCCACCTGCTCCTTGACCGGGGTGTTCTTCGGCAGGCCGAGTGCGAGGGCGTGGTTGGCCCAGGAGCCGTGCACGTTCATCGCGATCCGGGCGTCGGTGAAGCCGGTGACGTTGTCGAAGTACAGGGCCGGGGCGTTCTCGCCGATGCGCCCCGTGGCGTTCGCCGCCGCCGCGAGGTCCGGCTCCGGCAGCACCTCCTCGGTGATGCGCAGGAGTTGTCCCTCCTTCTCCAGCGTGGCGAGGAAGCTGCGCAGATCGTCGTAGGCCATGGGGGCTCCAAAAGGGGTTGGTGGGTGAGGAGATGCGGCGCGGGGGACCGGTGCGGGGGCCTCAGGTCGCGGTCTGCGCGGCGGCGCGCGCGGCGCGCATGCCCTCCCAGCGGCGGGCGGCCGGCGCGGGCAGGTCGAACTGGTCGAGGACCCGGGCGGTGATGTGGTCGACGATGTCGTCCACCGACCTCGGGTGGTTGTAGAAGGCGGGCATCGGCGGCACGATCCGGGCGCCCATCCGGGCCAGCGCGAGCATGTTCTCCAGGTGGATCTCGCTCAGCGGAGTCTCGCGCGGCACCAGGACCAGCCTGCGCCGCTCCTTGAGGACGACGTCGGCGGCGCGGGCCACCAGCCCTTCCGCGTAACCGGCCCGGATGCCCGCCAGGGTCTTCATGGAGCAGGGCACGATCACCATGCCGTCGGTGCGGAACGAGCCGGAGGAGATGGTCGCCCCCTGGTCGTCGGGGCTGTGCACCACGTCGGCGAGCGCGTTCACCTCCGCGACCGGCCGGCCGGTCTCCAGCTCGATCGTGGCACGCGCCCAACGGGACAGGACGAGATGGGTCTCCACGTCCGGCAGCTCCGCCAGATTCTCCAGCAGCCGCACGCCGATCGCGGCCCCCGTCGCTCCGGTCATGCCCACGATCAGCCGCACCGCTCACTCCTCGCACGTCGATGACCTGCGCGAACGTCCGCGCGGTCGGTGGTAACCACGCTAGGAGGCCGTGCGCGGAGGGCGGCGGTACCCTCGGGACTCACGATGGGAAGAAACGGACAACCTGAGGTCCGGGACCTCGACTACACGGCCGGGGTGGGCGCGCCCACCGGCGTCGAGGTGGTCGAGCTCGGCGGACTGTACGACCGGTCCCGGCGGCACGGCAACGACCCGTACGCCCCTCTGCGCCCGGCCTTCCACCAGCTGATCGCGGTCCGCGCCCGCCCCCTGCGGATGGCGGTGGACTTCGTGGAACACGACCTGCCGCCCGGCTCCTGGATCTGGATCCGCCCCGGCCAGGTGCAGCGGTTCGGCCCGGACCTGGTGACTGCGGACGGCGTGGTCGTCCTGTTCCAGCGCGGCTTCCTGCCTCCGGCGACGGTCGCCGCCGCCCACATGGACCCCCCGTTCCAGCAGGAACCCCTGCTGCCCACCGGTACGGACGCGGAGGCGCTGGGCCGGGGGCTGGACCACCTCGCGTACGAGTACGGAGCGATGGCCACCCTGCCGCTCGACTCGCACGTCGAGGTGCTGCGCCACCTGGTGTCCGTGCTGGTCCTGCGGCTCGCGACGGTACGCGGCACGGCGCCCCGGCCCGGCCCGGTCAGCGAGGTGTTCCGGCGGTTCCACGACGCGGTGGAGCGCGACCACGCGACGACCCGGCGGGTCGAGGACTACGCCGCGGCGCTCGGCTACAGCCCCCGCACCCTGACCCGGGCGACGCGCGCGGTGACGGGAGCCGGGGCGAAGCAGTTCGTGGACGACCGGGTCCTGCTGGAGGCCAAACGCCTCCTCCAGCACAGCCGCCTCCCGGCGAAGGAGGTCGCCGGGAGGCTGGGCTTCGCGGACGCGAGCGACTTCACCAAGTTCTTCCGGCTGCGGACGGGGGCCACCCCGGCGGCCTTCCGCGCCCAGGCCCTCGGACGCGCGCTCGCGCACCCGGGGCCTGCCTGATCCACCCGGGTCCTGCGCCCTACACGCGGCCGGGCTCCATCGCCATGCCGGCCGCGACGAGCCGCTCGTCCCCGCCCGGGACGGTCAGCAGGCAGAGTCCCACCGGCAGCCCTCCCACGCGGGGACCGGGGACGGTGAGGGCGGGCAGTCCGCCCAGCCCCGCCAGGCAGGTCAGCGCGAGCAGCGCGTCACGGTCCGTCGTGGACGAGGCGGCGTGGGCCGGTGCCGGGGCCGGGGTGGCGGGGATCGCCAGCACGGCACCGTCCAGGCGACCGCCGAGCCACCGCGCGACGGCCAGGACGCGCGCCCGTGCGGCCTTCTCCCGCGCGGCGTCCACGCCGGCGGCGACGCGCAGCCGCTCGGTGACATGGGGGCCGAAGACCGGGCGGGCCCGCGTCACCCAGGGGCCGTGGGCCCGCCACACCTCGGCGGCCTGCACCGTCTTGAAGGCGTCCCTGGCATCGGCGTGCGACACCGGGGCCAGGTCGTCGAAGAGCGGGGCGCGGTCGACCGGCAGGCCCAGTCCGTCGACCAGCCGGTCGAGTGCGGGCTCCAGGGCCGCGCGGACCTGACCGGTCGCCAGGGACCAGAGGTCGGCCGGTGCCAGGACCCGGAGCGGCGGTCGGGCGTCCGCCTCCGTGCCCGCCAGCAGGACCGCCGCGGCGTCGCGCAGCAGGGGCAGGGAGCGGGTGAGGAGCCCCGGGGTGTCGAACGAGGGGGCCAGCGGGCTGATGCCCGTGCGGTCGGCGCGGGCGTGGCTGGGGCGGAGTCCGTACAGGCCGCAGTAGGAGGCGGGCACCCGGATGGAACCGGCGGTGTCGGTGCCCAGCCCGATGTCGGCGAGTCCTCCGGCGACCGCCGCGGCCGTCCCGCTGGAGGAGCCGCCGCACAGGTGCCCCGGCGCCGCGGGGTTGGCGGGCGCACCGTAGTGGGCGTTGGTGCCGCCCAGGCTGTAGGCCAGCTCGTCGGTGTGGGCCTTGCCCGCCGGTACGGCTCCGGCGTCGACCAGGCGGCCGAGGCAGTCGGCGTGACGCGCCGCGGGCACGGCACCGGCGAGCAGCAGGGGATGGCCGTTGCCGGTGGGCGCGCCCGCGAGGTCGATGACGTCCTTGACGGCGATCCGGGCACCGGACAGCCCGTGGCCCGCCGCGGGTTCCGGCAGGTCGGGGGCGGGCAGCCAGGGAACGTACGGCCCGATGAGCGGCAGCGGGGCCGGGTCCGTGGCGGGCGAGGTGCGGTCGGGCGTCATCGTGTCTGCTCCGTGGACGAGGCGGTACCGGTCAGCAGGGGGTGGAGATCGGCTTTCGGCAGGCAGACGTGGACGCCCTTCACCTGGTCGACGACCTGCGATATGCGCAGGTCGACCGCCGCACTGAGGTAGGCCAGTGCCACCGCCCCGGGCAGCGAGCAGCGCTCCGACAAGTAGGTGAGGGCCGACCTGGTGGCCTTGCGGACGGCCTCGTCGAGGTCCTCGTCCAGGCCGGTGACCAGGTAGTGGTCGGCGGTCTCGGCGTACGGTCCCGCGAGCCCCGACGCGAGCCGCCGGGCAGGTGCGTCGCTGTGCAGGGTCAGCCGGAGCGTGGCGCGCAGCGGCGCCTCGAAAGCGGTGAGCGCGACCTCCCCGTCGCCCTGGGAGAAGTGCGGGTCGCCCGCGTAGAACAACGCCCCCGCCACCTGGACCGGCAGGAAGAGGCGCGCCCCCTCACCCAGGAGCCGTATGTCCAGGTTGCCGCCGTGCGCGCCGGGCGGGACGGAGTGGACGGGCGCGTCCGTCGCGGGAGCGACCCCCATGATGCCGAGGAAGGGGGCGAGCGGGAACCGGACGTCCCGTCCGTCGCCGACCGGGAGCCGGCCGCGGCCGTCCGGGTCGACATGGGCGACCAGGGAGACGGCCGGCACCGGCAGCCCCTCCTCGTGCCCTGGCGAGGGAACCGGGTACTCGCCGGACAGCGCACCCCGCCCGTGCCGGTTGCTGATCACGCCGTAGTCGGTGCGGCGCCGCAGCCGCAGCACCTCGACCTCCAGCACGTCGCCGGGACGTGCGCCGCGGACCGCGACCGGGCCCGTGACCACGTGGGGCCCTCGCGTCTCCGCGTCGAACGGCTCGGCGGACGCCGCGAGTTCGACGGCGTCACGGAGCACGTCCCGCTCGTGGATGCCCGCTTCGGCGAAGAACTTCACCGGGTCGCGTCCCTGGTCCGGCAGGATGCCCTCGTGGCTCGTCGTGTCGAGGCACACGACGGTGCCGGACTCCACGGTGAGCACGGGACGGGAAGCCGCGTTGGGGAGCAACCCCCAGGCGGTCGTACCGAGTTCCGCGGCGAGGTAGAAAGAACCTTCGGTCGTGCCGTCATGGGGCTGAAGTACGCTCATGGCGCTGACCTTTGCATACACCCGTTACAGGCCGGTTAACCTCTGTGCGCGCCGGCCGGACCCCGAGAGGCGGAGCGATGGCCGAAGTCGGCGCGGTACGGAGGCGGGACACGGGACAGGCGGTGTGCGACGCGCTCAGGAACGACGTGATCAACCGGGTGTTCACGCCCGGGGACCGTCTCACCGAGGAACGGCTCGCCACGCGCTACCGGGTCTCCCGCATCCCCGTACGCGAGGCACTGCGCACCCTGGAATCCGAGGGATTCGTGCACTCGCGCCCCTACGGAGGCACGTTCGTCGCCGAGTTGAGCGACGAGGAGGCCGAGGATCTGCTGGGCATCCGGCTGCTCATCGAACCGTTCGGTGCCGAGCGCGCGGCCGGCCGCCGCACCGCGGTGCACCTCGCGACGCTCGAACTGCTGCTCGCGGAGGCCCGGCAGATCCTGGAGGCCGGCTCCTCGTCCGGGCTCGCGGCCCTCAACACCCGCTTCCACCAGGTCCTGGCCGAGGCCTCGGGGAGTCCGACCATGGCGGCCCTCGTCGCCCAACTCGGCTACAAGATCTCCTGGGTGTATTCAGTGGAACTCCCCAGGCGTGCACCGGACTCCTGGGCCGAGCACGAGTCCATCGTCGAGGCGCTGCGCGAGCGGGACCCGGTCGCCGCCCGCGAGCGGGTGGCCGACCACATCAGACGCGCTCAGGCCGCCTACCGCCTGCGCGGCAGACGCTGACACGCATCCTCATGACTGTCCCGTCGTGCCGCCGGGGCGACGGGGCGCGGCGAGGTGTCGGAAACGGCCGCGTCACGTGAGGCGTCGGAAGCCGTAACCCACCCTCTGTATACACCTTCTGGACGTCGCCATGGCGTCGGCTCCGCTCCGGACCTCCGGGCCGTCAGAAGGGGACAACCGTGTACGACCTCGTACTGCGCCGCGCACTGATCGCCGAAGGCCGCCCGCCGGTGGACATCGCCGTCGCGGGCGGCACGATCGCCCTGGTGGGCGAGGCCGCCCCGGGAGCAGTGGCCCGCGAGACCTTCGACTGCGACGGGCTCCTGGTGGTGCCCGGCTTCATCGAGCCCCATCTGCACCTGGACAAGGCCCTGTTGGACAGCGTGGCCCCCAACCCGGAAGGAACGCTGGCAGGAGCCATCGAGGTCACCGGCAGGCTCAAGCGCGAGTTCACCCACGCGTCCGTCCGCGCCCGCGCGCTGCAGGTGCTCCGGTGGGCCGTGGCCAACGGCACCACCCTGATCCGCGCGCATCCGGACGTCGATCCGATCGGCGGCCTGACCGGACTCGATGTCATGCTCGAACTCCGGGAGTCCCAGAGGCACTTGGTGGACCTCCAGGTCGTCGCCTTTCCGCAGGAGGGCATCGAACGGGCACCGGGCACCTACGACCTGCTGAGGGAGGCCCTCCGGCGGGGCGCCGACGTCATCGGTGGGTGTGCATACAACGAGGCGGACCTCGACGCCTCCCGCCGCCACATCGACACCGTGCTCGGCCTCGCCGTCGAGTTCGGGGTACCGGCGGACCTGCACGCCGACTTCGCCGACGACACCTCCGACGGGCGTTTCGCCCTGGCCGGGGCGATCGCCGAGGCGACCCGCAGGCACGGCCTCGGCGGCCGGGTGACGCTCGGCCATGTCACCTCGCTCGCCGCCTGCCCGCCCGCCGAACGGGCCGAGGTCGTCGCCCTGCTCGCGGAGGCGGGGGTCGCGGTCGTCGCCCTGCCCGCGACCGACCTGCACATCGGGGGGCGCGCCGACGCCCGTGCCGTGCGCCGAGGGGTGACCCCGGTGCGCGAACTGCTGGACGGCGGAGTGGTCACCGCGTACTCCTCCAACAACGTCCGCAACGCCTTCACCCCCTTCGGCAACGCCGACATGCTCGACATCGGCCTGCTGCTCGCGCAGACCTGCCACATGGGAAGCCCGTCCGACACCGCGCGGATCCTCCGCATGGCGACCACGCAGGCCGCCCGCGTCACCGGGGTCCACGACGGCTACGGGATCCACCCCGGTGCCCGGGCCGACCTGGTGGTCCTCGGTACCCGCCGCCACGCGGACGTCCTGACCGACCGTCCGGACCGGCGGCTGGTCGTCAAGCGCGGCCGCGTCGTCGCCCGCACCGTCCGTACGACCGAGCTCCTCGACGTACCCGTTCCCGAAGTGTCCGGCGCCTCCGATGTCCTCGGCGGTACGGCCGCCGCCCGGCGGGTCAAGGTCGCCTGAACCCCCTACGGCGTAGACCGAGCGGCCCGCTCGCGCCCCGGCCGTACGACCCGTCACCGGTCCTCGCCCTGCGCACCGTACTCCGTACTCCGTACCCCGCACCTCGTACCCCGCCTCCCTCCGTCGTGTCAGGAGAACGCCATGAATGAACGCATTCCGCACGAGATCACCGCGTCCGTCCTCGCCGCGACCACCGCCTTCGTCGGCGGGACCGCGCTGAACCTGCCGCCGTGGGCGATCTTCATATCCTGGGCGGGGCTGCATCTCATGGGCGGTCCCAGCCGCGCGAACGCCACCCGCCTGTGGGCCGCCATGCCGGTCGGTTCGGCCTTCGCCCTGGCCATCGTCCTCGTCGACCAGCACCTCGCCCCGCACGTCGGCGGGGGGCGACTGGCCCAGAACGCCCTGCTCGGCGCGATCATCCTGGTGCTGAACACCGCGCTGATGTACGCGGGCCGCCTGAGGCCCATCTCGCTCGTCCCGGGCATGTTCCTCGGGTTCGCCTCGTTCTTCGCCACCTACTTCGGCGGCTTCGGCTACGACCACGGCAACGTCTGGGCGGCATGGGTGAGCGTCGTCGCGATGAACGCGCTCGGCCCCGTCTACGCGTTCGTGGCGAACTGGGCGACCCTCGCCCGGCCGACCGCCCCCACCGCCCCGGCCCCCCACGCGCAGCCCGCCACCGCACCCGGCGCCCCCGTGGCGGAGATCCGCTGACCGCGTGACCGCGTGACCGCGTGACCGCGTGACCGCGTGACCGCGTGACCGCGTGACCGCGTGACCGCGCGGCGCTCAGCTCCTCGCCCACGACACCTCCGCCGCCCCGCCCCAGGCCCCCGCCCCGCCCGTACCCCCGAAGGGACACCGCATGGCCACCGCTGCCGCGACCGACCGTGAACACCGCACCGCAGGCGAGGAGTACGAGCACACGGCCGTACCCCTCCACGCCAGAAAGAGCCTGCTCTCCGTGGCCGGGGTGTGGGCCGGCTTCCCCATGTGCCTGGGCAACGCCGTGTTCGGCGGCCTGATCGTCTACAACCTCGGCCTCCAGCAGGGCTTCTGGGCGATCCTCACCGGAAACCTCCTCCTCTTCGCCTACGTGGGTGCCCTCAGCCACCACGCGGGACGGACCGGCCGCAGCTTCGCCCAGCAGGCCGCCGCCGTCTTCGGACCCCGTGGCCGGGCGCTGGTCTCCGGCTTCCTCGCCACCGTGGTCATCGGCTGGTTCTCCTACCAGGTGGGTCTCACCGGAACGACCCTGCACCAGGTCCTCGGCTGGGCTCCGCTGTGGGGCGCGCTCCTCGGCGCCGCCGTCTACATCGGCCTGACCGCCGCCGGAATCCGCGCCCTGTCCGCCGTCGGCCTGCTGGGTGTGCCGCTCTTCCTCGTCACGGCGGCGCTCGCCTTCTGGTACGCGGCCGACGACGGCGCGAGCGTCTCCCAGGCACTCGCCTTCGAGGGCCACGGCCACGGCATCACCTTCTGGTCCGCCGTGGGCATCGTCGTCGCCGGATTCGTCGACTCGGGGACCATGACCGCCGACTTCACCCGCTGGAGCCGCAACGGCCGCTCGGCCGTGTGGGCCACCGCCTCGGCCTTCCCCCTCACCAACACCATCGCCTACCTGGTCGGCGGCGCGGTCGTCGCGACCGGGAGCGCCGTCGCCCCGGAGACCGACGGCGGCTCCTACCTCGGGCTGCTCGCCGGACACGGCGCATGGATCACCGCACTCGCCGTGCTCTTCACCCTCACCAACCTCGGCTCGGTCGCGGCGCACTGCCTCTACAACGCCGCACTGGGATGGTCCGGGACGACACCGCTGCGGATGCGCCCGCTCGTGGTCGTCCTCGGCGTACTCGGTTCGCTCGTCGCGCTGACCGGCGTGTGGAGCTCGATCGTCAGCTGGCTCCAGCTCCTCGGCATTCTGGTACCGCCCATCGGCGCCGTTCTGGTCGTGCGGCAGGCCGCGGACCGGCTGCGGTCGCGGCGCGGCCACGGAGCCCACGAGGCCACCGCACCCGCCCAGGACGGCACGGCCACCGATGGAACCCGCCCGGCTGACGGGCCGGGTTTCGTCCTTCCCGCGCTGATCGCCTGGGTTGCCGGAGCGATCGCCGCCTGGATCCTCCACCAGGTGTATCCGGGATCGGTGGACGCCGTGCTCGGCTTCGGGGTGGCGGCACTCGTGTACGGGGCCCAGCTCCGGTGGGCCGGACGCGCCACGGGCGCTGTCGCCGGTGCCAAGGCCGGGGACGCAGGGGACAGGGAAGCCGTGGCCGAGGCCCTCGATCCCGCCCGCGTCTGAACCCCACCGCCGTCTCCTTCCACCACCGCCGTCCACCACCACACGGAAGGGCTCCCCGTGACCCCCGAAGAGCGCGACGACCTCTGCTTCCTCCCGGCCACCGAGATCGTGGCGGCCGTGGCCGCCCGCCGGCTCTCGCCCGTCGAGCTGGTCGATGCCGTGCTGGACCGCATGGCGGAGATCAACCCGCTGATCGGGGCGTTCTGCACCCCCGCCCCCGAACGGGCCCGCGCACGGGCGGCGCTCCTGGCGGACACCCTGGCCCGCGGCGGCACTCCCGGCCCACTGGCCGGCGTACCCCTCGGGGTGAAGGACCTGATCGCGACCAAGGGGCTGCTCACCACCTTCGGGTCACCCGCCTACCGCGACCACGTCCCCGACCAGGACGACATCGTCGTCGAGCGCTCCACCGGGGCCGGAGCCGTCGTGCTGGGGAAGACCAACACCACCGAGTTCGGCTACAGCCCGGCGGGCCACAACCCGCTCTTCCCGCCCAGCCGCAACCCCTGGCGGACCGGCCTCACCCCCGGCGGATCGAGCGCCGGATCGGCGGCGGCGGTGGCCGCCGGCCTCGGACCGGTGGCGTTGGGCAGCGACGGCGGATGCTCCCTGCGGGTGCCCGCGGCCTTCTGCGAACTGGTCGGCTTCAAACCGTCGATGGGCCGCGTGCCCGTCTGGCCCGGCTGCCGCGACGAACGCATGCCCGGCGCCTCCGGCTGGGAGAGCATCGAGCATCTCGGCGTCCTGACCCGCACCGTCGCCGACACCGCGCTCATGCTCTCCGTGCTCGCCGGCCCCGATCCGCGCGACCGGCACTCCATCCCCTGCCACGACATCGACTGGACGGCTGCCGCCCTTCGCGGCCGCGAGGAAGGATGCGCCGGGCTCCGCATCGCCTACAGCCCGGATCTCGGCTATCTGCCGGTCGACCCGGCGGTACGCGCGGTGGCCGAGGACGCGGTGTCCGCCTTCCGCGGGCTGGGCTGCACCGTGGAGGAGGTCGACCCCGGCTGGAGCGACCCCGCCGAGGCGTTCCAGGCGATCATCACCGCCGAGACCGACCTGACCGGCATGCGGCGCCTCGTCGATCAGTACGGTCCCGCCATGTCCCCGCACCTCGCGGCCTGGATGACGCGCGACTGGACGGCGCGGGAACTCACCGACGCCAACATCGCGCGCAAGGCGCTGACCAATCGCATGGCCGCGCTGATGTCCGAGTACGACCTCCTGATCACTCCCACGGCGGCCGTGCCCCCCTTCCCCGTCGGCGTACACGGCCCGGAGCGCATCGCCGGCCGCCCCGTCGGCGACACCGCCTGGATCGGCTTCAACTACCCGGCCTCCCTCACCGGCGCGCCCGCGATCAGCGTCCCGGCGGGCCGCACCCCCGACGGTCTGCCCGTGGGACTCCAGCTGATCGGACGCCATCTGGCGGACGGAACCGTGCTCCGCGCGGCGGCGGCGTACGAGAGGGCGCGCCCCTGGGCGCACCGGCGCCCAGCGCTGTCGTCGAACGAGCCCGGCGCTGCGCCGAGAGCCGTGGTGACCGCCCGCTGAACGGGCCGGGGACCACTGAGCGGGCCGGGGACCACTGAGCGGGCCTGGCCCGCGACCGGCGCCCCGCCGGTCAGGCCGCCTGGCCGGCGGGGTGGTTCTGCCACGCCTGGCCGAGCACCGCGTAGCCCTGGTCGGCGAGCTCGTGCTCGGCGGGGGCGAGGTCGGCGAGGCGCGGATCGTCCGCGACGGCCCGGTCCAGGACGCTGAGGTGGTGGATCAGTTCGTACTGGAGCTCCACACGGGCGCGGCGGCCCTCGGGAGCGAAGGACGCGCCCTCGGAGGTGGTGCGCCGGACCGCCGAGATGGCGGCGGCGGCGCGTGCGGACTGGGAGCGGACGAGGCGGCGGGGGAACGCCCAGCTGGTGCCCCAGGTGACCACGACGGCGGTCGCGGCGCCGATGAAGGTGTCGGTGAAGCGGTCGGCGGTGATGGCCGCGACCCCGGCACCGCCGCTCGGTCCGACGGCGAGCAGGGCCATGGGCGTGATGGCGACCAGGGCGAGGGCGTAGTTCAGGGGGAAGAGCAGGTACTGGCCGATCATGCAGACGACCACCGCCGCGACCGTCCACCACGGGCCGGGGTGCAGGCTGAAGACGCCCCAGACGACTCCGACGCCGAGGAGCGTGCCGATGGTGCGGTGGGCGGCGCGCCGGGTGGCGGTGACCCGGTCCATCCACTGGTTGATCACGATGGTGGCGGTCAGGATCGCCCAGTAGGGGTGGCCGATTCCGACGGCCAGGCTGATGACGCCCGCGATGCCCGCGGCGAGTCCCATCCGCCAGGCGGTGAACCACTCCACCGAGTTGCCGCGCAGGGCGTGGCCGAGCAGGTAGCGCCATCCCGGTCTGCCGGGCGTGGCGCCGATGCCGGGGTCTGCGGTGGCCGGGGCGTCGGCGCCGAGGCGGTCCAGGACGGTCTCGGCGAGGGCCCGGTTGGTCGCCATCAGGTCGGAGGCGAGCGCCTGATGGTGCTGCCCGCGCGTGGCCGGCCAGGCGGAGTGCAGGGTCAGCCGCGCCCCGTTGACCGCCTGGTAGGCGGCGTTCCGGCTCAGGCGCGCGGGCTGGCTGCCCGCCTCCGTCAGCCGGTAGTCGGCCACGGCCCGGCGGGCGGCGGCCACGGCGCGTTCCTCGGGGCCGCGCGGGGCGAAGAGCAGGGGGACCAGCAGCAGGACCGAGGTGAGCAGCGCCGCGAAGGCGGTGACGCCGACCATCTGCCAGCCCACCGTCGGGTCCGCGCCGAAGTAGGTACCCAGGACGGCGGCGTAGAACATCATCACCGGGCTCGGGCCACGGGTCAGCATGAAGGCGTAGTAGAGGACGGCCACCACCACGATGATCACGACGCTCGCCGGGACGATCGCCCAGCGGTACGGCGCGACGAGCACCCCCGCCGACATGGCGCCGGTCAGCGCGGCGGCCACCAGGAGGCTGTTGCGGACCCGTGCCCACAGGGGACGGCCGGTCTCCCAGAACGGTGTCATGGCGCCCATGAGCGAGATCATTCCCAGCTTCGGTCCGAACGCCAGGCAGGCGGTCAGGACGGTCACCGAGGAGATGGCGGCGGACACCAGGTTCGGGGCGATCGAACCGGGGGTGTACCGAGGGGCGAAGAAATTCCAGGTCGCCGCTGCCGCCCGTCGCCATGTGGATGCCGAGGACACGGTGCTCCTTCAGGGGGTCGCGGCCAGGCCGCTTATATGAACAGACTCTTCATATAGTAGTTTGCGACGACGAGTGGGTTCGACCGGGTGGAAGGTGAGACCGATGACAGTTCCTCCGGCCGGGCCGCGTCGGGGACGCGGCAGAAGGCCGATGGCCGAGGTCCGCGCCGACGTGCTGGAGGCCGCCGCCCAGGTGCTGATGGCGCACGGGGTCGCCGGCTTCACCGTCGAGAAGGTCGTCGCCGCCTCCGGTGTCAGCTCGGCGACCGTCTACCGGCACTGGCCCTCACGCGGCGCGCTGGCCCTGGACGGATTCCGGCACGCCGTCGGAGACCAGATCGCGCTCGACGACACCGGAGACGTCCGCGCGGACCTGATGCGGTTCATCACCGCGTTCATCCGGCTCGCCACCCACCGGCCCGCAGGGCCCGTCTTCGCCCAGCTCATCGGCGCGGCCCAGACGGACGCGGAACTCGCCGGACAGTTCGAGCACCACTACTTCGGGCCGCGCCGACGCGAGGCGTTCGCCCTGCTGGAGAAGGCGAAGGGCCGCGGGCAGATCGTTGAGGACGCCGACCCCGGACTCCTGGTGGACCTCATCTGGGGCGCCTGCTACATCCGTCTCCTCCTGCCCCACCTCACCGACCAGCTCACCGAGGACTTCGCCCGCGCCGTCGTCGACCAGGCCCTCGCCGGTCTCCTCGTCGGATCTGCGGACGGGGGCGAGGCGGGCAGGTAGGGCGCCTTCCGGCCGGGTGCGGGTGCAGCAGGTCAGGGCGCCTTCCGGCCGGGCGCGGGCGCGGGCCGTGTCGGCCGGGAGCCACGTCGGGCCGGGAGCCGCGTCGACCCCGGCCGTACGTCCCGGGCGGGACGGTTCAGATGGCGACGACCGCCCCTTCGCGCATCCAGCCCCGGCCGTCCGCCGCCGCATCGGTGGTGACCAGGACGTAGCCGTACTCGTTGTACGACGCGCCCTCGCAGGTCGACGCGCCGACGATGTCACCGGCGTACTTGGTCTTCACGACGGCGCTGTTCGGATTCGGGTTCTCGTACACCCCGGCGGTCGGCCACACGACCTTGTACTGACAGCCGGACTGGGCCGCTGCGCCGGGGGCGGTGGCGACCACTCCGGCGAAGCCGACCGCGGTGGCCAGGACGGTGGTGGCGATACGGGTCATGCGCATGATCGGTGGCACTCCTCGGGAACGACTCGGGTATGACTCGGGTATGACTCGGGTACGACGATGTGTCAGGCACATGATCATAGAGTCGGGTTGGGTGGGGTGCTCCTGCCCGTACCGGCCATGCGTGCCGGATGGGATGATGCTTCGTGACAGGGCGACGGCGGTCCGAGGAATCCGGTGCGAAGCCGGAGCGGTCCCGCCACTGTGATCGGTGAGTGAATCCCGGCGTACCACTGCCTCCGGCGAGGGGCGGGAAGGGCGGGACGAGCGGCGACCCGAGAGCCAGGAGACTCACGCGGTCGCCTCCTCGACGAACGCCGGGGCGGATCTCCCCGGAGAGGGGTGGTTCGGCGTGCCCGCAAGGCCGGCCGAAGAGGCTCACGTACGGAAGACCAAGGCCGTGCCCGGCAAGGGCGCGACGGCCGGAGCGGTGCCCTGCCGGGTCGTCGTGTGCCGGGACTGCTGCTGCGGCAGTCGCAAGGTGACCGGAGTCGATCACGCGGCGCAGACGGACCGCCTTCGCGAGGAGGCCCCGGTACGGATATCGGACTGTCTGGACGTGTGCGACCAGGCCAACGTCGTGGTCGTGCAGCCCTCCACCGAGGGCCGCGCCGCCGGAGCCCGGCCCGTCTGGCTGGGGCTGGTCAACGATCCCGGCGCGACCGAGGACATCGCCTCCTGGATACGTGCCGGAGGCCCGGGCGTGGCCCCGTGCCCGGAGATCCTCGACCTCTACACCTTCGAACCTCCCGGGCGCCGGGGCCTCCGGTAGGCCCGGCCCCGGCGGAGACCGGCGGGCGAGAACCTACAACGGCCCGGGCCTCTCCCCGATGGCCGCGACGACCGCGTGGGCCCAGTCGAGGGGCGCGGCCGCGTCGAGCCGCTGGACCAGGCGGGCCGTATGCGCCCTGCGACGGGACGGGGACATGGTCAGCGCGGTGTGCAGGACGTCCACGAGGTCCTGCGGGTGGCTGGGATCGGTGAGCAGCGCGGCGTCCCCGAGTCGCTCGGCGATCCCCGCGTACCGGGAGAGGACGAGGACACCCGCGCGTCCGGAAGCGGCCTGGGCGGTGAGGAACTCCTGGGCGGTGAGGTTCATCCCGTCGGCCAGGGAGGTCACCCAGAAGACGTCCGCCGCCAGGTAGTGGTCCATGACCTCGGCGAAGGGGAGCGACCGGGGGATGTACTCCACCGGTTGCCACGCACCCGAACCCCAGCGGGCGTTGAGGGCGGTGATGGCCTGTTCGAGTTCGGCGCGGGTCGTCTCGTAGGCGCGGACACCGGGCTCGGGCGGCGGGCACACGAGCCGGAAGCGCAGCCGTCCGCGCAGCTCCGGCCGCAGGTCGAGAAGGGTCGCGAGGGCGCGGATCTTCTGGACCGGGGCTTTGGCGTAGTCCAGACGTTCCACGGACAGCACCAGCGGGCCGTCCGTCGCCGCGGCCTGCGGGGTACGGGAGCGCGCGAGGGCCGCGACGGCCGCCCGGTCGATGCCCAGCGGATGAACGCCCGTACGCGGCACGGTGTCCGCGCCGTGCAGCAGCCGGCGGAAGTGGTGGGCGAAGGCGGCCGTGTGAAAGCCCGCCCAGTCCAGTCGGGCCAGCGAGGCGCGCAACTGCTCGGCCACCGGCAGAGCCTGGAAGACCTCGGGCGGCGGGAAGGGGGTGTGGTGGAACAGGCCGACGGCCAGGTCCGGTCGGCTGCGCTTGAGGAGGCCGGGGACGAGCCAGAGGTTGTAGTCGTGCAGCCACACGGTTCCGCCGGGGGAGGCGTGGGCGCTGACATGGTGCGCGAAGGCTTCGTTGACCTGCTCGTAGTCGGCCCAGTGGGCCGGGTCGTGGCGGATGAGGTGCGGCTGGGACATCAGGGCCGGCCAGAGCGTCTCCTTGCAGGCCCGGTGGAAGTAGCCGCTCCAGAGGGACGGCGGCACGGGCAGAAGGGCCATGGGGAGGCCGCCGGGGAACGGGGCCGGCCACGTACCGGGTCCACCGAGTCCGTCGGCTCGTTCGGCTCCGCCGCCTCCTTCGCCCCCGCCGCCTCCTTCGGTGGTGACCACCGCGGCCCACACGGCATCCAGTCCGCTGTCCTTGTTCCCGCCGCCGAGGACGGACGTCAGGGTGGGCAGGATGCCGTTGGGACTGGACGGCTGCTCCCACCGTCCTCCGCTCCAGCGAGCAGGCGCGCGGTGGTAGCCGACGACGACCGGTACGACGGGCTCGACCCAGCCGAGGTGGTGCAGCGCCGAGAGGATGCCGGCCGCACCGGCGAGGCGGGATCGCTGGATCAGGGGGTCTTCGGGGAGACGCTCCCTCAGAGCCGCCTCGGCGTTGCCGACGACGACCCCGTGCGAGCGGAGGTCGAAGAGCGACAGGTCATTGAGCGAGTCACCGGCGACGAGCACGCCGGACAGCGGCCACTGGTGCTTGCGGACGAGTTCACGGACGGCCGGGCCCTTGCCCGCACCCGCGGGCAGGACGTCGAAGTACCGTCCCTCGCTGTAGGACCAGGAGCATCCCAGGCTCGCCACCGCCGAAGTGAGGGCGTCGGTCAGCCCGTCCGGAGCCAGATAGAACGAGCAGCGCCCTTCCTGGGCGACCTTCTGGTACGCGAGTCGGGAGAAGCCGCGCAGCGCCTCCCGGACCTGTTCGTCCCCGGGCCATCCCGACCGCAGCGGCCGTTCCAGCGCGTCGACATGGCTCATGTCCGCCGCGTCGATGACGCTGGCACCGACGTCCGCGACGATCCACCGCGGTGCCGGGAGCAGGGGATCCTCTCGCAGCAGCGTCCGTACGGAGCTCAGGCTGCGGCCCGTCGCGAAGACGACGGTGATCTCCGGGTGGCGCTCCAGTGCCCGGAGCAGCCGCAGACGGCTCTCCCGGTCACCGCCCAGCAGTGTGCCGTCGAGGTCGGTGACCAGGACTCTTTCGCCCGCGGGCGGCAACTTCCGCCCAGGGCCACGAGCCCGGCGCGCGTGGTCGTTCACGGCAACCCCCTGTCCTTCCGGTCCACGATCAGCGCGGCACCCGGGTGAGCCATGCGGTGAGTTCGGGGGCCTTGAGGGCGTTGCTGGAGCCCGGCCCCGTCACGGCTGCCGCCCCGCAGGCCACACCTGCCGCCAGGCAGTCGTCCAGTGGGCTGCCGTCCAGCCACCGGTGCACGAAGCCCACGTCGAAGCAGTCCCCGGCCCCGGTCGTGTCCACCACCGGCACCGGGAGGGAGGCCTGAACCGCTCGACGGCCGTTCGCGGAGGCGACGGCGCCCGCTGCCCCCTGCTTGATCACCACCGTGGGCACCAGGCCCGCGAGCAGTCCGAGCGCCTCTTCGACCGTGCCGGCCCCGGTCACCCGCAGTGCTTCCGACTCGTTGGGCGCGAACACGTCCACCTGAGCGAGCGTCTTGCGTACCTCGTCCATGCCGATGTGCCCGGGGTAGTCCTGGCAGTCCATGAACACCCGGGTCCCGTGCTGGGCGGCCACCTCCAGGGCGTCCGTCATGTCCGGACCGAACCGGAGGTGGGGGAGCATCACCACCCCCGGTCGGAAAACATCGATCGACTCCGCGAGGGGACGCGCCGGGACGGGTTCCTCGTAGGTGATCATCGCCCGGTCCTGGTGGCCGGAGAGAGCCACCGTCACGTTGCGCACAGGACGTCGGTGGTGCCGGAAGCCGGTCTCGTCCATGTCTTCGCGGCGCGCCGTGGCCAGGACCTCACGGCTGAAGACGTCCGTGCCGAAATCGGCCGCCCACACCGCCCGGCGCCCCAGCCGGCGCAGCCCCATCGCCAGGGTGAACGCACCGCCGGGCACCATGTCCAGTCCACTGGCCCACACCTCGGTCCCGGCACTCACCGGGCCGCGCAGATCGGTCAGGACGAGATCGACCGAGTAGGCCCCGGCGACGAGCACCGTCGCCGGCCGGGACGGCACGGGCCTCACCGGCTCAGCCGGCAAGCGCGCGACTGCGGCGACTGCGGCACGTGCTGCGGATCAGGCATGCTCGGAAAGGTAACCGGACGATGACGCCCCGTCGCGATACCGCAGGGCGAAGTGGCCATATCTCGACCTCGGGTTGCCCGAAAACGACGTGGCAGGCGCGCCTTCCTCCCCGGATCGTCGCGCTCCGCCCCGGGCCCGCCCACGTCGGACGAGAGCCGAGCCGGTGGGAGCGGAGCCGGTGGGGCCGGGCCGGTGGGGCCGGGCCGGTGGGGCCGGGGCGCCACGAGGACGTCCCGGCATACGCGGCCCGGTCGGCGGACCGCAGCGGAAGCGTCTCGCGCAGCGTGGGTTCGTCCACCTGGATCACCGGGGTACCGCCCGCCTCCAGATCGGTGACCTCGGCCCGCAGCGCGAGCGCGACCTGCCGGGCGGTCTCCCCGAGCGGCTGGTCGTCCCGGACGAAGGACCAGGCCAGCATCGTCACCGGCCCGGTCAGCATGCCCTTCACCGGCCGGGCGGTGAGCGACTGGGCGTACGCGGTCCAGCGCACCGTCATCGGTGCGGGGCGGGAGATGTCCCCCGCCAGGACCGGCGGCCGGACGTAGCGGGTGCCGTAGGACTGGACCCAGCCGTGCCGGGTCGCGAGGTAGCCGGTGAGCTGCTCGGCGAAGTACTGCACCATGTCGTTGCGTTCGGGCTCGCCGTGCACCAGCACGTCCAGACCGGCCTTCTCCTGGAAGGAGACGACCTCGCCGATCTCGGCCCGGATCCGCTCCTCGTAACCGGCCGTGTCGATGCGGCCGGCCCGCAGGTCCGCGCGTGCCGCCCGCACCTCGTCGGTCCGCGGGAACGAGCCGATGGTCGTCGTCGGCAGCAACGGCAGCGCGAGGTGGGCTCGTTGGGCTGCGGAGCGCTCGGTGTACGGCTGGGAGCGCCGGCCGTCGGCCTCGGTGACGGCCGCGGTCCTGGCGCGTACGGCGGGGTCGCGGGTGATCGGGGAGGCGGCGCGTGAGGCGAGGTCGGCCCGGTTGGCGGCGATCTCCCCGGCGATGCCACGAGCAGCTCGGGCCGGTCGGTGGGACCGCCGAGCGCACCGTAGGCGCGGGCCACGGCGTCCAGTTCGGCCGGGGTGCGGTCCTGGACGAGGGCGGGCTCGTCCAGCTGGACCCACTCGGCACCGGCGGCCCGCAGATCGGCGAGCACCTGCGCGTACACCGGAAGCAGCCGGTCCAGCAGGGTGAGCGGCTCGAAGTCCACGGACACGCCGGGCGCGGGCTTGGCCAGCAGCAGATACGTCACCGGGCCGACGAGCACCGGACGGGCGGTGTGCCCGAGGGCGAGGGCTTCCGTCAGCTCGGAGACCTGCTTGGTGGAGTCGGCGGTGAACACGGTGTCGGGGCCGAGTTCGGGGACGAGGTAGTGGTAGTCGGTGTCGAACCACTTGGTCATCTCCAGCGGTGCGACGTCCTGGGTGCCCCGCGCCATCGCGAAGTACCCGTCGAGCGCGTCGGCCGCCACGGCCGCCCGGTGCCGCTCCGGGACGGCGCCGACCATGACGCTGGTGTCCAGGACGTGGTCGTAGTACGAGAAGTTCCCGGTGGGCACCTCATGGATACCGGTGGCGGCCAGCTGCCGCCAGGTGGACCGGCGCAGTTCGGCCGTGGTCTCCCGGAGCGTGCGGGCGGTGATCCGGCCCTTCCGGTAGCCCTCGACGGCCTTCTTCAGTTCCCGGCGGGGGCCCTGGCGGGGGTAGCCGTACACGGGTGGATCGTGCTGCCGCGGCTAGGGACTTCGTTGTCACGGAAATCTCCTTCGCGAGATGACTCCTGAACACCCCGGGAACGGGACGCGGACGCGAAGGAACGACGGAACCGGACGGTCCCCGACAACGCCGCACGGCGTGGAGGTCCATCCGGTATGTACGCCGACCCGCCCACGAGGTCACCGGGATATCCGCACACGCATGGTCGCGTGCGGGCAACGGGCAGGTCTTCGGACTCGCGGGCACATCTGCCGGGGCAGACTCCTCCTGGCCGTCGCTTCCCAGATCCCACCGGACCCAGTGCGTATGACGGCGGTCGTTCCCACTCACCGCTGCGGGGCAGTCCCGGATTCCCACCGGGTTCCCTCTTACGACGCTCCTGCCTGGCGGACAGGGGCGGACCAACTGCACGGCCGGAGTAGGGGGTGGAACATCCCGCGGCCGCCACCGTTCACATTCCGGAACGTGAGAGGGGCGCAGGGATGCGCAGGGGGGTGCCGGATCGGAAACGGCCTGGTTGACCGGGCGGAGAGACCGCTCGTATGTTTGCCGCGGAGTGACGGCAAGAGGAAGCAAGAGGGAGCTGGTGGAATTCCAGCACGGTCGCGCCACTGTGAGCCCGACACCGCCAGGTGCCCGACGAGCCGGACACCGGGCCCTCACTCCGCCCGCGTGCGCTCGGGACGCACGATCCCGAAGAGAGGGCTCACCTTGAGCATGCCGCCCGCACTCCGACGGGTTCCCCCAGGGGCCGCCCCGGCCGCCGGGCCGGTCTCCCGTGCCACCGCCGCACCGGTCTCCCGTGCCACCGCCGGGCCGGACCGCGGCGCACCGGCCGCACCGACCGGTGTGCCGGCCGTGTCCGACCTGCCGCCCGTGTCCGACCCGGTACCCGCATGACGGGCACCGCCACACCGACCGCCCTGAGCGAGTCGGTCACCGGACTCGGTCCGTTCTTCGCCCTCCGGATCCATCCGCTCGGCACGGAACCGGGCGGCCCCTGGCAGCCGATGTCCCACCCACTGCTCGAAGCACGGGTCGCCACGGTCGGGGAGCGGCTGGCCGCGGCAGGCGGTCGGCCACCCGGCTCGGTGGAACCGCGCGTCGCGGCCTCCGTCGCGCATCTGGGGCTGGCAGCCCGGCTGATCTCTCCTGCCCTGGCCGCCGCGGTGCTGCACGGCAAGGTCCTCGCCTCCGGCCTCACCGAGTTGCGGTGGCAGCCCGTGATCGGCGGACCGATCCCCCTCTCGCTGCCCGACAGCGCCGTCGCCGACAGCCCCGCGGGGCCCCCGGAGCGCCTCGCCGGCGAACTGAGCACCCGTCTGATGGACGGCCCGCTGCGCGAACTCGCCGAGGCGATGGGTACGTTCTCCGTCTCCCGGCACATCCTGTGGGGGAACACCGCCTCGGCCCTCAACGGAGCAGCGACCATGATCGCGACCTCGCGCCCCGAACTCGCCGCCCGCACCCGCACCCTGACCTCGCTCCTCCTCGCACGCCCCCCGCTGCGCGGTACCGCGACCACGGCCGGTGGCGGAGCCTTCAGGCGCCGCAGTTGCTGCCTCATCTACCGCGCCGCCCCCGACCGGAAGGGGCCCTTGTGCGGAGACTGCGCGCTGGCCCGCTGACACGGTTCCCCTTCCGGTAGCCCACCCCCCCCGGAAGAACCACCGTAAGCATTCCGGTAGTCCGCCCTCCCCGGAAGAACCACCGTGAGCGTGCTCTCCGCGCGAGCGGAGGTGAACCGAAGCGACTCACCGGTGCCCAGGCCCTGGACGCGTGCTCTCCGTGCGAGCGGAGGTGAGCCGAGGTCGGCCCGCGCTTTGGGGACGCCCGAACGTTGGTCGGTAGCTGCCACCGGTTCGGAGGCAGCCGGCCCGGCCGACCGTTCCGTCACGCGGACTCGCGCCACAGCGGCTGTGGGGTGACCGTGCGGACGATCGGCTGGTGGAGGACTCCGGTGTCGGGGGAGTCGAGCAGCGTGTCCACGATGTCGGCCGCGGCCCTCGCCACCGCGAGCCGGTCGATGGAGAGGGTGGACAGCGAAGGGGTCGTGACGCTGCCGAGGGAGAGACCGTCGATCCCCACGACGCGCACGTCGGCCGGGATCGACACGCCGAGGGTGTGGGCGCCGTGCACGGCGCCCATCGCCATGAGGTCGTTGAACACGAGCACCGCGTCGAGGCCGGGGGACGTGTTCCACAACCGCTGGAAGCCGTCGGCTCCGCCGCGCATGGACTCCTCGGCCACGACGATCGCGTCCAGCGAGCCGGGGCCCGCGAGCTTCTCGTAGGCACGTCGGCGCTGGGTGGGCTGATAGGGATTCGGGTCGGTCGCGGCGTCGGATTCGATGAGGCCGAAGCGGGTGGCGCCACGGTTCTTGAGTTCCGCCAGCAGCGTCTCGATGCCGTGCTCGAAGTCGAGGTCGACGGAGTGCAACCCCGGCACGGCGGCAGTCCTTTCGAACATCACGACGGGGACCCCCCGTGCGGCAGCGGCGAGAGACGCCTGGTCGGGGGCGACGAAGTAGCCGAAGATGGCGTCGACCTGACCCGCCAGCGTGGAGATCAATTCGAGGTCGGTGCCCTGTTCGCGGGAGCACACGACCACCTGCCAGCCGCGTGCGGTGGCCACGTCCAGGACCTCGGCGGCCAACTCCGTGTAGTACGGGTTGCGGAACGAGGCGATGACCAGGCCGATCGCGTGGCTCTTCCGGCGGGCGGCGAGGTTGCTGGCGAAACGGCTGGGGCGGTAGCCGAGGGCGTTCGCCGCGTCGAGCACACGCTGGCGGGTCTTGGCGCTGATCTCCGTCATGCCGTTCATCGCCCGCGTGACGGTCTGGCGGGAGACTCCGGCCTCCCGCGCGACGTCCTCGATCGTGATCCGCTGTCTGGTCACTGGCTCTCCCCGCTGGTGGACGACGTTCATTATGCAGGCGCAGGGCTCGTCAACTCGTTGTCCCCGCACCTTCTATTGACGCTGCCGACTCACGGACGTAACGTCTCCGCCAGCTTACCGTGAACGTTCACGTGAACGCTCACGGAACGAGGGAGGACGTCCACGGGCCGGACGCGGTCCTCCCAGCCCATTCAGCCGGTTCACTGTCGAATCAGAGGAATTGCCATGACAGGTCGCACCCCCCGCCGGGGCCGTTGGAGCGTGCTGGCCGCAGCCGCCTTCACTCTGGCGGGAACGCTCACCGCCTGCTCTTCGTCGCCGGCCGACGTGGGCAGCGACGCGAAGCAGACCATCCGTTTCGTGTGGTGGGGCAACGAGGACCGGGCCGAAGCCACCGAGAAGGTGGTGGACCGGTTCGAGAAGGAACACCCCAACATCAAGGTCCAGACGGAGTTCAGCGGCTACCCCGCCTACGTCCAGAAGCTGACCACGCAGATCGCCGGCGGCAACGCGCCCGACCTGCTTCAGCTGGACCGGCCCACCTTCGGCGAGTACCAGCAGAAGCACCAGCTCGCCGAGCTCACCCCTTATGTGGGCAAGACGCTGAAGGCCGACGGCATCTCCGACAGCCTGCTCGCCGGCGGTGAGGCCGACGGCAAGCAGTACGCGATGCCCGCCGGTTTGACGACGCAGGTGTTCGTCTACGACAAGGACCTGTACGAGAAGGCCGGCGTGACCGTCCCCGAAGACGGCTGGACGTGGAAGCAGTTCGCCGCCGACATGGCCAAGGTCCAGGCCGCGAGCGGCAGGGCCGGCACCACCGACTTCGGCTGGGCCATCGACTGGTTCGAGAGCTGGCTGCACCAGAACGGCAAGCAGCTCTACACGAACGACCGCAAGCTCGGCTTCACCGAGGCCGACCTCGAACAGTACTGGGGCATGCTGGCCTCGATGCGGAAGCAGAAGGGCGTGACCGCGGCCGAGGACACCACGAAGATGGACGGGTCGGCGCAGAACTCGGCCCTCGTGGCGAAGCAGTCCGGCTCAGAGATCGCGTACGACTCCAGCGTGACCAGCTACGTATCGACCTACCAGGGGACATTGGGCTTCGCGCCGCTGCCCGGTGGCAGCACGACGGAATCCGGCATGGCCGCCCTGCCCCCCGTCTACTACGGCATCGCCAAGACGTCGTCCCACAAGGAAGCCGCCGCGCTGCTGCTCGACTTCATCCTGAACGACCCCGAAGCGGGCAAGGTGCTCGGCACCACCCGCGGCACTCCGCCCAACTCCGAGGTCGCCAAGACCGTCTGCGCCACGGCCACCGGTGCCGACAAGGACACCTGCGACTTCCAGAGCAAGGTGAAGGACAGGCTCAGCCCCTCCGACACCTGGCTGTGGCCCAGCGGTAGCTCGGCGATCAAGACGGACTTCCAGCGGGTCTACGACGACGTGATCTTCGGCAAGTCCAGCGTGTCCGCGGGCGCGTCCAAGGTCGTCGAGAACGCCAAGCAGTCCCTCGGACAGTAAGACATGCGTCCCCCGCGGCCGGCCGCGACCGCGGGAGCGCAGAAAGGATCACGCGATGCCAACCATCGCACGGACCCGCTCCACGGGAGAGCGGGCCGAGTCGCCCGCGCCCGGGGCGCAGGCGCAACCACCCCGCCGGCGACAGCGGAGCGGAGCAGCATACGTCTTCCTGTCCCCCTGGCTCATCGGCGCCGCGCTGCTGACCATCGGCCCCATGCTCGCCTCGTTGTACCTGTCGTTCACCGACTACGACCTCTTCGACACCCCCCGGTGGGTCGGCCTGCGGAACTTCGAGCGCATGTTCACGCAGGACGACCGGTACTGGAACTCCGTCTGGGTCACCGTGAAGTTCGCGGTGCTCTCCGTCCCGCTCAAGCTCGCCGCGGCCCTGGCCGTCGCCCTGCTCCTCAACAAGCAGCGCCGCGGCACCGCCTTCTACCGCTCCGCCTTCTACGCGCCGTCCCTGCTGGGCGCCAGCGTCAGCGTCGCCCTCGTCTGGCGCTCCCTGTTCGGGTCCAACGGTGTGGTCGACGACTTCCTCGGCGCCTTCGGCATCCACATCGGCAGCATGGTCGATCAGCCCCGCTACGCGCTGCTCACCGTGATCGCCCTGGCCGTCTGGCAGTTCGGCGCACCGATGGTGATCTTCCTCGCCGGCCTGAAGCAGGTGCCCGGTGAGCTGTACGAGGCCGCCGCACTGGACGGCGCCGGGCCGGTCCGGCGTTTCTTCTCCGTCACGCTGCCCATGATCACTCCTGTGCTGCTGTTCAACCTCGTCCTGGAGATCATCCAGGCCTTCCAGTCGTTCACCGGGGCCTTCGTCATCGGCAGCGGGCGCGGCGGGCCAAGTGACTCCGCGCTGCTCTACACGCTGTACCTCTACCAACGTGGCTTCAACAACTTCGAGATGGGCTACGCCTCGGCCATGGCCTGGGTGCTCCTCGTCGTCATCGCGGTCATCACCGTCCTGCTGTTCCGCAGCTCGCGGAAGTGGGTCTTCTACGCCGGGGAGGGAACCCGATGAGTGTCCAGGCCGTGACCCCCGCCCCCTCTGCCGGCGTCGCCGGCCCCCGACGGCCGACCGCGCGCTCCGTGCTGTGGCACGTGGCGGTCATCGCCCTGGTACTGGTCCTGATGTACCCCGTGCTGTGGCTGGTCTCCAGCTCCTTCAAGCCGGCCGGCGAGGTCCTGACCAACCTCTCCCTGCTTCCCCACCGGGGGACGGCCTCCAACTACAGCCAGGTGTTCGGCGGCGTCGCCGGCTACAGCGTCTGGCAGTACTTCGGCAACTCACTGCTCGTCTCCGGACTTGCCGTGATCGGCAACGTACTGTCCTGCGCACTGGCCGGATACGCCTTCGGCCGGCTGAAGTTCCGGGGGCGCGGGCCGCTCTTCGCCTTCATGATCGCCACGATCATGCTGCCGCACCATGTCGTGCTGATCCCGCAGTACATCATCTTCCAGAAGCTCGGCATGGTGAACACGTTCTGGCCGCTGGTGCTGCCGAAGTTCTTCGCCACGGACGCCTTCTTCGTCTTCCTGATGGTGCAGTTCGTGCGCGGCCTTCCCAGGGAACTGGACGAGAGCGCCACCATCGACGGCTGCGGCCCGTTCCGTACCTTCTGGTACATCATCCTTCCGCTACTGCGGCCGGCCGTCATCACGACGTCCATCTTCACCTTCATCTGGACCTGGAACGACTTCTTCAGCCAGCTGATCTACCTCAACGACCCGTCGAAGTTCACACTGCCGCTGGCCCTGCAGATCTACGTCGACCAGACCAGCCAGTCCGCCTTCGGGCCGATGTTCGCGATGTCGGTGCTGGCGCTCGTCCCCATCGGGCTCTTCTTCGTCGCCTTCCAGCGCTTCCTCGTCGACGGCGTCTCCACCTCCGGCCTGAAGGGCTGACCATGCAGACCACAGCTCTACGGGCCACCGGCCGCGAGCCCCGCAGCGGGCTGACGCGCCGTCTGGAACTCCTGGCCGAAGTGCTTTTCGTCGGCGTTCTGGTCAGCATCGCCTCCGTGCCCCTGGTGACCTCCCTCGCCGCGGCGGGCGCCGGTGCGACCCTGCTGCGTGAGATGGCAGAGACGGAGCGAACCCCCACCGTGCGGCGCTTCGGGGCGCTGATCGCCAAGTCCCTCCGGCAGCCGGTCGTCACACTCGCTCCCACGGCCGCCGTCACGGTGGCGAGCCTGGACCTGCTGGCACTGGCCGCCGGGGTACCCGGGGGCCGGCCCGTCGGCGTGCTGACCGCGCTGGCCCTGGGGTGCGTCGGGCTCGTCGGCCTCCGCGGCGCGGCGCGGTGGCGGCCGGCCTCGCTCTGGCGGGACGCTCTGGGCAGCGCCGCCGAGTCGGTGCCGCGCGACTGGAAGGGCAGCCTGATGCTGGTCGGCGCCATGGTGGTGCTGGGCGTAGTCGTCTTCGAGGTACCGGCTTTCGCGCCGGTCCTCCCCGGACTGCTGGTCCTGGCCGCAGTCGCCGTCGAAGGAAGGAGGCCCAGGTGACCAGGACCGTCGTGCTCGCAGGCGCGTCGGGGTACGGTGCCACGTACCTGCGTGAGATCGAGGAACTCGAAGCACGAGGGCTCGTCCGTCTTGTCGGGCTGTGCGATCTGCGGCCTCTGGACGCGGACGCACGCTTCGCCGGACGGCCTTTCGACACCCGTCTCGACCGCCTCCTCGCAGCGACCCGGCCCGACGTGGCCATCGTCGCCACGCCCATCCACACCCACCTGCCCCTGAGCCGGCAGGTACTGGAGGCCGGCTGTCACCTGCTGCTCGAAAAGCCGCCCGCTCCGAGCGCCGCCGAATGGCGAACCATCCGGACACTGGCCCGGGACAACGCGCTCAGCTGCCAGGTCGGCTTCCAGAGCCTCGGCTCCGGGGCCCGCACCCGGCTCGCCGAACTCATCGCCGCGGGCGGGCTCGGAGAGATCCGGGGCATCGGCTGCTACGGCGCCTGGTCCCGCGACACCTCCTACTACCAGCGGGCGGTGTGGGCGGGCCGACGCGAACTCGACGGCGTGCCGGTGGCGGACGGCGCGCTCACCAACCCGTTCGCACACGCCGTGGCCACGGCCCTGGCCCTGGACGGCAGCACCGGCTGGAACGACATCACCGCCCTGGAAACGGAACTCCTGCGGGTCCGCGACATCCAGGTCGACGACACCTCCTGCCTCCGGCTGAGGACCCGGAACGACACCGTGATCACCGTCGCGGTCACCCTCGCCGCCCGGACCCCCGAGGAACCGGTCGTCGTCGTCCACGGAAGCCGGGGCAGAGCGGAACTCCACTACACGCGCGACCTCCTGGTGCTGGACGGCCGGCCCGAACAGTACGGTCGCACCTCCCCGCTGGTGAACCTCCTCGCCCACCTGGACGACGGAACGGCCCTCCAGAGCGACATCGACGCCTGCGGCGCCTTCACCCGGGTCCTCGAACACGTCAACACCTCGCCCGCGCCCCGCCTGATCGACGAACGATGGCTCACCCGCGAGGGCGAAGGCCCCTCGGCACGCGTACACATCCCCGGCGTGGAACAGGCCGTCCGCGCCTCCGCCGAGAACCTGGCGACGTTCGCCGAACTTGCCGCGCCCTGGGCCGTCTGACCCCGCAACCCCGGCCGGGGCCCTGATCACGCGGCACCCCCCGGCGTCCGTCCACGTGACGACGACACCGAGTACCCGGATCCGGCCCCGAGCGGGCGCCCGGCGGCCCAGGCACCGGCGCCGCCGCCCTCGCACGCGTCACCCGCGGGGAACTCACCGGCGTCACTCGTCGACGCCGACCTTCATCACAGCAACGAAGCTCGAAGGGAAACAACCATGTCCTCTCCGATCGCCCGGCGCACCGTACTCGGCCTCATGGGAGCCGCGGCGCTGACTCTCCCGCACGCCACCGCCGCCATGGCCGCAGGCCCGGCACGCGCCGCCGCCGGACCAGACGTCACACTCGTGGACAACGGCAGCACCGCCACCCTGGCGAACGGCCTCATCCAGTTCACCGTCGTCAAGGCCACTGCTCGGATCACCGATCTGCGCCTGCTCGCCGGACCCCAGGCGGACAGCAGCACCAACCTGTTCGCCGGCGCACACGGCAACGGCTACACGGAGTTCAACTACTCCGGCGCACCGAAGGCCGTCACCCTCACCGGAGCCGTCTTCAGCGTCGTCTCCCGGACGCCGGACCGCGTCGAGATCTCCATGCTCGCCGACGACCCCGCCCAGCTGGGCTTCTACGTGGACATCCGGATGGCCGTCGAGCGCGGCCGGCCCGGCATCTACAACTACTGGATCGTCAAGTACCCCGAGGACATGCCCGACGGCCTCACCCTCACGCAACTCCGCTACGCCTACGCCGCGGACACTCCCGCGTTCCGCTGGTTCGTCGTGGACGACGAACGCGGCATCCAGCAGCGCCCCACCGCCGAGGAGCTGAAGGAGGCCGTCACCCTCCAGGACTCCACCGTCGTCCTGCCCGACGGCACCCTCTACTCCAAGTACCAGAACAAGTCGAACCTCGAAGGCGACAACCACGTCTTCATGATCTCCGACGGCAGAGTAGGGCTCTCCCTCGTACAGGCGAGCAAGGAATCCTTCGGCAGCCCCACCCGCCAGGAACTGACCTGCCACGACTACTACGACGGCATGATCCTCCTCTGGCACCCGGTCGCCAGCCACTACACCGCGAACGTCGAAGTCTCCAAGGGCTGGGAGAAGGTCTACGGTCCCTCGTACCTCCACGTGGGCGGGGCCGCCGCCGGAGACGAGAGGGCGAACGTCGAAGCCCTGTGGAAGGACGCCAAGCAGGCCGCAGCAGTGGAGCGGGCGCAGTGGCCGTACAAGTGGATCACCGACCCCACCTATGCCGCCGCCGACCGCTCCTCGGTCAGCGGCAAGCTCTCCGTCGCCTCGCTCGGATCCGTCGAGAACGGCTGGGCCCTGCTCTACCAGCCCGAGCCCGACCGCGAATACCAGGAGATCACCCTCGACGGCGACGACTGGCAGTACGCCGGCCGCGGCTACGTCTACGCCGCCAGGATCGCCCCGAACGGCCGCTTCACCATCCCCGCCGTCCGGCCCGGCACGTACACCCTCGCCGCGTTCGCCAGGGGCGCCCTGGGCGAATACCGGCGCGCCGGGATCGAGGTCCCGGCCTCGAAGAGCGTCCAGTTGGGTACCCAGGTCTGGAAGCCGACCAGCCACGGCAAGACCCTGTGGCAGATCGGCACCCCGGACCGCACCTCCCAGGAGTTCCACATCCACGGGGGCGAGGACGGCTACTTCAAGACCCTCACCTGGCTCGAGTACCCCTACGAGTTCCCCGAGGGCGTCGACTTCAAGGTCGGCGTCGACGATCCCGCCACGCAGTGGAACTACTTCCACCCCGCGGTACGGACACCGGGAACCCCCGCCCAGCTGCAATGGCGCGGAACCACCCCCGACGACACCCTCGAAGCCTGGAAGATCCGCTTCGACTCCCGCTCCTACCGACGCGGCACCGGATACCTCGACATCTCCCTCGCCGCCTCAGTCTTCAGCACCCTCGCGGTCACCCTCAACGGAAGCCCGCTCGCGTCCTTCACACCCGTCCCCGGAGTACGAGGAGACGGCAGCTCCTACCGGCTCGCCGCGCGGGCGGCACACCGCACCATCCCCACCATCACCTTCCCCGCCGACCTCATCCAGGACGGCGAGAACGTCCTCACTCTCGCGCCCGTCGACCCGGCACAAGCCCCCACCTCCGACAACTGGATGCAGCCCATGTCCGGTGTCATGTACGACGCGATCAGGCTGCAGGTCGACCGGGCCTGACCCGGCTCCGCCGTGCGGACCACGCCGGCCGGGGTGCACGGGCACTCCGGCCGGCGCTTCCTCCGGCCCCACGCGAACCCGCCGTCACGGGAAGCGCCGTCCCCGATCAACGCAAGGAAAGAGCACAGCATGTACGACTCCATCCGCCCGGGCCGGACCTGGCTGGACACCAACGGCAACCGCATCCACGCGCACGCGGGATCCGTGCTCCACGAGGACGGCACCTTCTACTGGTACGGGGAGAACAAGGAGCACTCGAAGCCGGGCGACAACGTCTGGACGTGGGGGATCCGCTGCTACTCCTCGACGGACCTCTACAACTGGACGGATCTGGGACTCATCATCCCGCCGGATCTCGACGACCCCGCATCACCACTGCACCCGTCCCAACTGATCGACCGTCCGCACATCGTCCGCAACCCCCGCACGGGCACGTACGTCTGCTGGCTCAAGATCATGGGGGAGGGGGACCAGCAGCTCTGCACCGTCCTCACGGCGGACTCCCTGCTGGGCCCCTACGAGGTCGTCCGCACCGGCTTCAGCCCGCTGGGCATGTTCGCCGGCGACTTCGACCTCGTCGTCGACCCGGTGGACGGCAAGGGCTACTACTACTTCGAGCGCGTCCACAGCGAGATGATCTGCGCCGACCTCACCGACGACTTCACGGACGTGACCGGCTACTACTCGACGCACTTCCCCCACCCCCACCCTCCCCAGGTACGCGAAGCACCCGCCCATTTCCGGCGCAACGGCAAGCACTACCTGATCACCTCCGGCACGACGTGGTACTTCCCGAACCCGTCGGAGGTGGCCGTTGCGGATACCTACCACGGCCCGTACACGGTGCTCGGGAACCCCCACCCGGGGGCGGCCACCAGCACCTCGTACCGGTCCCAGATCAGCTCCGTCTTCAAACACCCGGCCCACGAGGACCTCTACATAGCCCTCGCCGACCGCTGGCTGCCCGGCCTGTCGGAAGAGGAGTCCGACCAGAACGCGTCCTTCGTCGAGCACTACTCCGCGAAGGCGGCCGGCCGGACCGTCGAGCCCATGGACCTGCCGGATCCGGACACCTCCGTCGCCGACTACGTGTGGCTCCCCATCCGCTTCGACGGCGAGACGCCCGTGATCGAGTGGCAGGACGAATGGCGGATCGAAGACGTCGATCCGCAGTGATCGAAGAGGCGGACTCCAAGTCCCAACCCTGGCCCGAATCCGCCGGGCCGCACGTGTACCGCTGATCATGGGCGTCGACTTCGACGCCCGGACGGCATGCTTCTCTGGGGGTCCGGCTGCGGTCGTTCGGTGGATGTCGAACGCACTGGTCACCGCCTCACTTGGTCAAACGTCGCACCGGCGTGAGAGGTGCGCCTTACACTCGCTGCGCGACGAAATGAGAACGAGAAGCATGCGCGACGACGCTCGGCAAAGCAACAGCAAAGCGGTCGGATAAGCGCAGGTCGCGAAGGGGTGCTCTCCGCGCGAGCGGAGGTGAACCGTGAGTTTGTTGTCCGCGGACAACAAACCACCAGTGCTCTCCGCGCGAGCGGAGGTGAACCGTCCACTGTCCGCCCTGCACCAGCAGGCAATGCTCCCAGTGCGGCCACACCGACCGGAACGACCGCGACGACCGGGCAACCTCCGTGCAGCCCCTGGTGTTTCCGCTGATGGGCTTGGCGCAGCAGGATCCCGACCCGCCACGCGTCGCTCCGGGCGAAGTCGTTCGGGCCAGCTCTTGGCCGTACGCGTCGGCGTCGTACGGCTCGGTGCTCTCGCGGCCCACCAGCTCCACCCGTGGGACCCGGCACCCGCGCACGCGGCCGAGGGCCGGTGACCGTAGACACTCGTGGCAGCGGGCCGCCGCGCCCGTCTGACCGGTGTTCCGCTCCCGTGCCCGTGCCCGTTTCGGCCGTCACCCCTCGGCGTGCGGGGGAGCCCCTTCCGGCGGCTCTTCCCGCAGAGCGATTGCCTCCATCGGGCAGAGCAGCACCGCGTCCTCGACGCGCTCGTCAGGTCCAGCCGCACCGGGCAGCAGGCGGGAGCGGCGGTCGGCGTCGAGGACGAAGTGTTCGGGGGCCGTTGCGGCGCACATCCCGGAACCGATGCACAGCTGCCGGTCGAGGATGATCCGGGAGGTCATCGGCGCGTCACCAGGCGACCGGAAGAGTGCGCGGGGCGCGGGTGATCCGGTCGCCCTTCCAGGCGGGCGGCGCGGCCGCGTGGAGGGTGGGGAATCGGCGGGTCAGGGCGGTCAACGCCTCTTGGAGCTGGATGCGGGCGAGTTGGGCGCCGACGCAGAAGTGGGCGCCGTGGCCGAAGGCGAGGTGCGCGGGCGCGGCCCGGGTGAGGTCGAGCAGCTCGGGCTCCTCGTACACCGTCTCGTCGTGGTTGGCGGAGGACATGAGCGCGATGACGGTCTCCCCTTCGGCGACCGTCACATCTCCCAGGCGCACGGGCTCGGTGGCGACCCGCATGTTCGACCCCACGCTGGCCTGCGCGTACCGCAGCAGCTCCTCCACCGCGCCGGGGACGAGGCCGGGATCGCGGCGGAGCAGCGCGTACCGCTCCGGCTCCGCCCCCGCTCGCCCGGCCGTCCCTGGCGGATTCTGGAGCAGGAGATGGACGAGACCCGCAAGCCGGTCCGCCGTGGTGCCGTAGCCTCCGGCCAGCAGCACGATGCAGAAGGAGATCAGCTCGCCTTCGCTCAAACGGTCCTCGTCGTCCCTGGCCGCGATGAGGACACTCAGCATGTCGTTGCCGGGGTGGGCGCGCTTCACCGCCAGGAGCCGGGCGAGGTAGTCGCTCATCTCCGCCACGACCGCGCTGACTTCGGCGTTGCGCGCGGTGACGCTGCGCAGGATGTTGTCCCAGGCGTCGAGGCGTTCGGCGTCGACCCTCGGCGTACCGAGCAGATCGCAGATGACGGTCAGCGGCAGGGGCCGGGTGAAGTGCGGCACGAGGTCGGCACCGGGACCCTGCTCGGCGACATCGGTCAGCAGGGAGTCCGCGAGCCGTGCGATGTCCGCCCTCATCGCCTCCGTCCTGCGTGCGGTGAGCGAGGGCGCGACGAGCTTGCGCAGCCGGGAGTGCTCGGGCGGGTCGGCGGCCAGGATCGAGTCGGGCAGCGCTGTGCGCCTCGGGGCGCCCCCGCCCGGTCCGGCGGGACCCCGGCTCGCGCGCCTTCGGCTGAAACGGGGGTCGGCCAGCACCTTGCGGACATCGGCGTGCCGCGTCACCAGCCAGGCGGTGCCGCCGCTGGGCACCCGGACCCGAACGACCGGCTCCCGTCTGCGGAGCTCGGCCAGTTCGGGGATGGGGCCGAGCCCCTCGGGCACCTTCAGGGGAAAGGACCGCAGGGTTTCCCGGGGTTCCCCACCCGTTTCCGTACGGGCGTCGGTCTCGGTCATCGTGCCTCCAGCGGTGTCGCGGCGTTGGCCGGTGGGCCTGCGGTCGGCGGACTGCGGGCCCGTCGTGGGTGCGGTCGGGCCGGTCAGGCGTGCTCGTACACCGAGACGTGGTACGCGCTGTCGCGGGTGAAGGGCGCGCCCGCCCAGCTTCCCCAGCGCTCCTTGAGGCGCAGCCCGGCCCGCCCGGCCATCAGGTCCAGCTCGCCGTGGGCCGCGTACCGGAACTCGACCCGCAGGTGCCGGGTGGAGCCCGCCTCGTGGATGACGTAGTGCGAGCGGTACCGCTGCGCCGAGGCGTCGATCCTGCGGTAGCAGAGCACCAGGTGGTCCTCGCCCTCGGAGACGACCTCGGCGCCCTGCGCGTGTGCGGCGAGCTGCTCGGGGACGTGCGCGTCGAAGACGAAGAGGCCACCGGGGGCCAGACGGGGCACGACCTTCTCGAAGCAGCGTGACTGCGCCTCCTGGTCGGGCAGTTCGAAGAAGGTTCCCGCCGCGAGATAGACGACTCCGAACTCCCCGGTCACCGGGACCTCGGAGAAGTCCCCCAGCGTGACGGGGACTTCGGTGCCGCCCGGTTTCTCCCGGAGCTGCCGCACCATGGCCGGGGAGCCGTCGATCCCGTGCACGTCGATCCCGCGTGCGCGCAGCGGGAGCGCGATCCGCCCGGTGCCGATGCCGAGTTCGAGCACCGGTCGCCCGGCACCGGCGAGTGCGGCCAGGTCGTCGAGCGCGTCGACGGTGGACGCGCTGATGTTCGGCTTGCCGAACCAGCGGTCGTAGTCCCCGGCGAACTCGGCGGCGTACGCGGGCCCGGCGATCCGGGGCTCCGCGCGCGGCGGCTCGGCGTTCACGGACCCGTGGTCCGGGGGCACGATGGTGGCCATGGGGGCTCCTAACCAAAGGGGTGGGGGTGACCGGGACCCGTACCGCTGGGCAACTGCCGCGCGCCGGGGGCGAGTACGCGCACCACCCGGACTCCCGCCTCGCGGGCGGGCCTCCCGGTGGTGTCGACGAGCACCACGTCCCGGCCGGTGTGTCCGGCGAGCACGCGGACGGGATCGACGGCGCCGGACCCCGGACCGGCGTCGGCGTCGGCGGGAAACGGCCGCTCCGCGGGCACGTCCGGGGGCGCGTCCGGTGCCCCCGCGGGAGGCGCCTGCGAGGGGCCGTCGCCCGACTCCCGCGCCACCCCCCACAGGCGCAGGCTGTCCTGCCGGTGGTACGCCCACAGCGCGTGCTGCACCGCGGTGGTGGGCGGGCTCTGACCGCGCCACTGCTCCCAGGTGCGACGGGCGACCTCGGTGCCCATGCTCCAGCGCACCATCAGCGCCTCGTACACCGCCTTCTCGACCAGCTCGGGCACCGAGGTGCCGGGGCCGCAGCGAGCCCCGAAGGTCTGGCCGGTGCCGTCGACGCGGTGCACGCAGGCGACGGCACAGGCCGCCCCGGCGGGCGCGGGCAGCAGAAAGGCCGTCACCAGGAACGCCTGGTCCCGGGCGAGTTCGGCGAGCGCCGGGGGCAGCACCGCCCGGACTCGGCGCGGCGCGCCCTCGGTGAGCCCGAACCAGCTCCTGCGTACGAGATCGCGTTCCAGGACCTCCCAGGCGGCGTGCCGGGCCGCCGCCTCAGGGTCCGGGTGCGAGGCGACACCCGTGGAACCGGTCCTGGGCAGGCGCTCACAGCCGGGCGGCGGGCGGTGCTGGAGGAACGCGGCGCCTGCCGCGACGAGCACGGGCTCGCCCCGGTGCGTGCGCCCGCGCACCCAGAGCCGGCGCCCTTCCGGACGCTCCTCCGGTGCCAGTACCAGGACTCCCGCACCGGCCAGCTCGTGGCGGGTGCCGACCGTCCCCGCGGGCGTCCCGGCCGCCGCCTCCGCCTCGCGCCCGGCGAGGACGTTGCCGAGCCGCTCCAGCAGCTCGCCCCGGGCGCCGAGCACCACCCGGTCACGGTCGTGCCCGGCGGCGCTGCCGACCAGCACCGACGCGCCGCCCGCCGCGCTCGTACCGTCGAAGGCGGCGGACCGGGCTGCGACCCGTGCCATCAGAACACCCGGGTGCGCGGGCCACGGCGTGAAGACCTGCGGTGTCCATGCCGTCATGCGGCGGACCGGAGGATGACGGCGCACTCGTCCAGGACCCGCACGCCCTCCTCCGTCAGGGCGCCCGCGTGCACGGACAGGGTCGCCACGGCCTGGAGCCCGCCCTTCCGCAGCAGCGCGCGCCGCGCCCCGGCCGCCGAGGCGCCGTCCCACGATCCGGAGCCGGCCGACCCGCCGGCCACCAGCCGCCGGTAGAACTCCACGCTCCGGGCCAGAACCACCACCTGCTGGAACAGCCCGGTCAGCGGCCTCGGATCCGCGCGCAGCGGAGTCGCCACCAGGATCTCCGTCCCCCCTGCCCCGCGCGGCGCCCCCTCCGGGCCACCGGCCGGCACCAGGAACGGCCTGCGGGAAGCGGCGGCATTGCACCGCGTGTGGGTGCCCTCGTGCACGAGGGCCTCGGCGCAGCGCACCACCCCGGGCAGCCCGTCCCGGCCGACGGCGAGGCGGCTCCGGTTGAGGAGGACGGCACCGTGGATGGTGAAGTCGGTGTAACCGTCGATCGCGTCGCCGTCCAGCAGGGCGACCTCGGCGACCGTCTCGCGGGTCTCGTCGGCGCTCTGCGGCCAGACGGTGTCCAGCACCTCCAACGCCTCGACGAGCACGTCGCGTTCGGGTGTCCGCCACTCCGCGACCTCGGCCGTCACGGGCTGCCCGTCGGGTCGCGTGCGAGGTGGGATGGAGCGCAGGGCCCGTGCCACGCTGCGGTGCAGATGACCTCGGGGAACGGCGGGCGCACAGCCGGAGGCCGGCAGCCGGTCGAACCCGGCTGCCGCGGCCCGCAGCCGGTCGGCGTGGAGCGGTCCGGCGCGCAGTTCGCCCTGCACCCGGTGGACCACCTCGACGGCCGCCGGGTGGCGCAGCCGGGCGTCGGGCGGGGCCTCGACACCTGCCCGGTCCAGCACGGCCCGCATCCGTCCCAGGAGGGCCGCCCGGTCGCCCGCGGCTTCCCCGGCATCCGGCTGAACGCGCATGAGAGTCCCCTTCTCGCTGTCCTTTGTCCCCCGCCTCGGGGCGCCTCCCCCAAAGGGGTGTCCCTGTCCGGGACGGCAGCGTGCGGCGGGCCCGTGAGCCCGCCGCACGCGCGCCTTGCCGGCTGTTCCCCTGCTGTCCGGCAGCTCTGCCGGGCGGGGGATCAGTCCGGGACGTCGATCATCAGGGCGAACTCGGGAATTTCCTCTTCCTGGACCTCTTCGACGTGCTCGGTGCCCTCGTTCATCGCGGACTCCCTTCGCCTCACCGGCGCCCTCGCTCTCGAAGGGCGTTCACCGGCGGATCCATCGTTGGGTGGATCGCCCGTTGGCGCCAAGTGCGCCTGGATACGCACCCGTACGCACCGGCCGATGTCCTGATGTCCGGAATCCTCCTTGCCCGCACACGAGATCACCCCTCCCATCCGGGCCGCCACTCCGCCACCCTGCGAGAACCGCCCCGCGACAGACGGATTCACTCCGCCCCCGCACCCGGCAAGCCCGCCTTTCCCGCCGAGGCGCCCCACCGGCCGGGCCGGGAGATGGCCAGGAACGGCCGCCGGGCGGGTCGGCCGCCGGTCAGTCCTCGGCCGGCGGTGTCGCCACCCGCCCTGTGAGCGCTGCGGGGATGTGCGCACCTGGGCCACGCGGGCGTCCAACTCGTCGCGCGGGGGCGCTGGCTCGCGGCCGACGATGCTCCCGAGGGCGTTGCCTCCGCCCGGGCGGCCGCATGGGGCCGTCGCCGGATGGGTCGCCCACCGCTACGGGACGAAAAGCGCAAGCGTCCCGTGGGCGGATACCGGGCCGGTAGCCGGCGCGGAGCCCGGGACGGGCTGGTGGGACGCTGTGCCGGAAACAGCAGGAAGTACTACCGCGGTGGGAGGGCCGGTGTCCGAGGTGCCCGCACACCGTGACGAGGAGGCCGCAGGGCCTTCCACCACTGGCCTGACTTCTCAAGACGGGAGGGTACGAAGCGTGTTCTCCGACCCGCGCACCCACACGCGCAAGTGGGCTGCAAGGCATCCCATCCGTACAGGTTTGATCATGGGCGTGCTCTTCTGTCTCGTGGAGACCCTGGCCACCACGGACGTTCTCGGCTCCCTACCGTTCGCCGTCGCGATCGCGGCGGTCTTCACCCTGACCGCCTTCAGCGAGAGGCGGCGGCGGAAGAAGCGCAAGCTGCCACTCTGACGGACGACGGGGTGACGGCAAGGGCCCGCTGCCGGCCCCTGCCGTCGCCGGACATCCTCTGCGCAACGAATCCGGTCGAACCGCGCCGTGCCGGTGGGGGAGACGCAGACGCGAGGCCCACGCCCTTCCCTGCAGCTCGGTCGGCCCGCCACCCGCCTGCGTCCTGAGTCCCGATGCGTCCTGGCTGGGGCGATGGGGCCGGACGGGTGCGCCCCGCGCGACAGGGCGCCCCATCGAGGACCCGCCGCACGCTCAGCCCGTCAGGGAGCCCACGGCCCGAGCACGCTCTTCATCGCGTCGGTCATCGCGACTTGCAGCAGCGGGCCGTAGGTGATCCTGCCGACACCGAGGCGCCGGAAGCGTTCGAGGTCGTGCTTGACGGGATGAGCGGTGGAGTTCACCGGGACGCCTACGGAACCAGTCACGGCCAGGAGCAGATCGTCGTCGTCCTGGATACGCACGGGGTAGAGGCTGTCGGCGCCGGCTTCCTCCATGGCCCGCAGGCGCTCGATCACCTCGTCGAGGACATCGGCGGGTTTCTCCGCGAGGAGGAAGAGGTCGGTCCGCCCGTTGATCCAGACCGGGATCCCCGCGTCGTCGGCCGCCGCGCGCAGCCCGGCGATGTACCGCGCGTGCTCGTGCGTGCTGCGCACGCGTCCGCCGTCGGAATGGACGGTGTCCTCAAGGTTGAGACCGACGCCGCCGGCCTCGGTGAGTCCGGCGATGAGGTCCACGGGCTCTTGTCCGTACCCGGCCTCCAGGTCCACGGACACGGGGATGTCGACCGCTGCGACGATCGGTCGGACTGCGGCGATCACCTCCTCGAAGGTCTGCCCTTCGTGGTCGTCGGCCCCCCGGGAGGTGGCGAGCGGATGACTGCCGATGGTCAGCGCGGGGAACCCGGCGTCGGCTGCCGTCCGCGCGGACCAGACGTCCCACACGGTCGGCAGTACGAGCGGCTTGTGCTCGGCATGCAGCTGCTTCAGGCGCTGAGCGCGCTCAACGGTGGTGCGAAAGTCCATGACCAGCACGCTACTCCCGGATCGACTCGTCGAAACGATGATTGCGTCGACGGCGTGAGCGGACCCGGTGCGGATCGCGGCGAGGACCTCCTCCTCATGGCGGTGGCCGGGCCTGGGGGAGGTGGGCAGGGCCTCGTGCGCTCCGTGGCGCTGCGTGAGGCCAGGACGGCCTGCGCGGATGACCGGGGCCGCGCTCCCTGCCGCTCGGTAGCCTCCTGCCGTGCTGCCCCGCTCCGGGCTGTCCCCCGGTCGCGTGTGTGAGGTGGTGCTGGTCGGCCGACCGGTAGCCCCGGGGGCCCGGGAGCGCCCGGCACCACCTCGAAGGACGTGTCGCTGTCAGCGCGCCCGACGCCCGGGGCGCTGCTCGTAGGGAACGGCCAGGGTCCCGTCGACGCCCACTTCCAGACGGCCGACCTGTTCGATGTCCAGGACGATCGTGTCACCGTGGGCGAGCGGCCCCACGCCGGCCGGTGTGCCGGTCGCGATCACGTCACCAGGGTGGAGGGTCATGACGGACGACGTGTAGGCGATCAGTTCACGGATGCCGAAGATCAGATCCGCGGTGTTCGTCCGCTGCCGGGTGCCACCGCTGACGTCGCAGCGCAGGTCGAGGCAGTCGGGGTCCGGTATCTCGTCGGCGGTGACGATCCACGGCCCGATCGGTGTGAACGTGTCGAACGACTTGCGTGTGGAACGGTCCTCGCCGGATCGCACGGTGATGTCCAGGACGCAGGTGTAGCCGAAGACGTGGTCCAGCGCGTCGGCCGCGTCGACGTGGCTGGCGGTGCGGCCGATGACGACGCCCAGCTC
Source organism: Streptomyces sp. NBC_01335 (assembly GCF_035953295.1). Classification (GTDB taxonomy): domain Bacteria; phylum Actinomycetota; class Actinomycetes; order Streptomycetales; family Streptomycetaceae; genus Streptomyces. The sequence continues at coordinate 938,915 of NZ_CP108370.1, read as the reverse complement.
GCCTTCCTGGTCGGTGCGCTTGTCCGTGTAGGGCAGGAGGACGTCCTGGCCCGGCCCGATGACCGAGGAGTTGGCCTTGAGGAAGACGCCCAGGTCGGAGATGGAGGTGGTGTACTCCATCTCGGCCTTGTGGTCGAGGTAGTTGACCGGCGCCCCGATGATCTTGCCGGGACGGGGCAGCGGCGCCTCCAGGACAGCCTCGGCCAGCGGGACGCGCGCGAGGCCGGAGAGGTCCAGCAGGGCAGCTCCCTCACTGGCCGCGGTCTCGATGTGCCGGTGCAGCGCTCCGGCCGGGCCGGGTGTGCCGGTACCGACGAGTTGCTCGGTCACGTCGACGAGGTCGTCGCCGTCGACGACTCCGAGTCGCCCGTCGTTGAACAGGGCCAGACGCATCTGGGCCTCCTTGCGGATTACGGGATACGGATACGGGATGTCCGGGTGGGGCGCGGTTCAGGCGCCGGGGTCGGCGTCTTCCGCGCGGTACAGGCCGAGGGAGCGCATGACGGGCTCGTTGCTGTAGGAGAACAGGACGGCGTCGTGGGAGGCGGAGTGGTTGAGGTGCCGGTAGGACGCCCAGCCGGGCACGGCGAAGGTGTCGTTCGCGGACCACTCCAGCCGCTCGCCGTCCACGATCGTGGTGCCTTCCCCGCGGACCACGGTGAAGATGGTGGAGGCGGTGTGCCGGTATCCGGCTCCCTGGAAGCCCGGGCGCAGCCGCTGGACGCGGCAGCCGATGGTCGGCATGACGGGGCCGCCCGTCCACGGGTTGGTGTACTCGAGGACGATGCCGTCGACGTCGCTGCCCGCCGCGGTGTCGGAGATCCCCTCCAGAGCGCGTCGGGTCTCTTCCCATGTGTAGCGGGACACAGGGGAGTTGGGCCCGTCCTGGGTGAGCCAGACCGGGTTCAGCCGACCGTGCAGGAATTGCCTTGTGCCGGCGTCGTCCGGGCGGGTCACGGGCTGGAGGCGCTGCGGGTACTTCTCGTAGAAGCCCGCCTCCAGGGCGTTGACGAGGGGGTAGTCGAGGGCGTCCAGCCAGATCATCGGAGCGTCGCCCTCGTGCGTGTGGTCGTGCCAGTGCCAGCCGGGGGTGAGCAGCAGGTCGCCCGGCGACATGAAGACACGCTCGCCGTTGACCGTCGTCCACGCACCGCTGCCCTCCAGGATGAAGCGGAAGGCGTTGGACGTGTGCCGGTGTGCCTGGGCGGTCTCGCCGGGCAGGATGATCTGCAGTCCCGCGTACAGGGTGTTGACGGTAGCGGGTGGATCGGTCAGGCCGGGGTTCACCAGCATGAGCACCCTGCGTTCCGCCTCGTCCAGCGAGAGCGTTTCGGAGAAGTGCAACAGATGCGGCCGCAGTTCCTGCCAGCGCCAGCGGTAGGGCACGGCACGGCTCTTGGGCTGTGCGGGGAAGAGATTGCCGTAGAAGCGCCACAACGGGGCGGCTCCCAGGCTCTCCAGGGCCTTGTAGGCGTTGTCGTCGGTCGTCATGGTGTCCTCCTCGGCGAGCCCGTTCACCGGGCGGGAGCAGATGCGGGGGTGGGGGTCCACACCCAGGAGATGTCGTCGAACGCCTCGGGGCCGCGTGACGAGAGGAGCATGTTGCGCAGGGTGGCCCCCATGCCTTCCAGGTGGCAGATCTCGCCGAAACGGCGGGCGTTGGTCTGGACGAGCGCCGCCCGTTCGCGGCGCCGGTCCGCGTACGCGGCGAAGGCCTCGGCAGGGTCCGAGCACCGGGCGAGAGTCTGTCCGAGCGCCACCGCGTCCTCCAGCGCCTGGCACGCGCCCTGTGCGAGGTACTGGAGCATGGGGTGCGCGGCGTCGCCGAGGAGGGCGATACGGCCGTGCACCCAGGTGTCGATCGGGGCGCGGTCGTAGAGCGGCCACCGCCGGTCGCGTGAGACGAGGGGCAAGGCGTCCCGCACGGCCTGGCAGGTGCCGGCGAAGCGCTCCTCGAGTTCGGCTTCGGTGCCCCAGTCGTCGGAGTCCGGGGTGTAGTGGTCGCTCTCGAAGACGGCGACCTGGTTGTAGAGCTCACCGCGGCGTACGGGGTACTGCACCAGGTGCATGCGTGGCCCGGCCCAGACCATCACCGCTTCCGAGGCGGCGTGTCGGGACATCGGGCCGGTCATCTTCCCGGTGGGGAGGGCGCCGCGGAAGGCGACGTACCGCGAACAGACCGGTTCTCCGTCGTTCACCAACGACTGGCGCACGCGGGAGTGCAGTCCGTCGGCCGCGACCACCGCGTCGGCGCTCAGTCCCGCGTGGCTCTCGGCGAAGGTCAGGTGGACGCCGGAGCCGTTCTGTTCCGCCTCGGTGACGGTGTGCCCCGTGCGCAAGGTGACGCCCGGATGTTCCTGGCAGGCGGTCAGCAGCGCGGCGTGCAGGTCGGTCCGGTGGGTGACGAGGTAGGGGTGCGCGAAGCGGTCGGAGTAGGCCGCGCCGCGGAGGTCGAGGGCGGTGACCTCGTGTCCGGTGAGGGCGTCCATCATCACCAGCCGGGGTGGCGCCACGGCGGTGTGCCGTACGGCGGCGAGTACGCCGAGTTCGTCGAGGGCGAGGGAAGCGTTCGGGGCGAGTTGCAGGCCGGCGCCTATCTCGCCGAAGCGGGTGGCTCGTTCCACGAGAGTCACGCGGTGGCCGGCGCGGGCGGTCGCCAATGCGGCTGCCAGTCCGCCGATGCCGCCGCCGACCACGGCGATGTGGAGTGGGGAAGGGGTGACGGGCATCTGGCCTCCGTGGGCGAGTGAGGGTGTTCTGCGGGCAATGGGTCCGTCGGCAGTGGGTTGCCACCGGGCCCGCGGGGACGGCCGTGCCTCAGGGCTCAGCAGGCCGCGGAGACGCTGTCCACGCGCACGGCGGCGCCGGTCCGGGCGGTGACGTCTTCGACGGTGACGCCTGGGGCGGTCTCGACCAGGGCGAGCCCGTCGGGGGTGACGTCGAGGACTCCGAGGTCGGTGATGATCCGGTGGACGCACCGCTCGCCGGTGAGGGGGAGCGTGCACTCGCCGAGGATCTTGGGAGTGCCGTCCTTGGCGGTGTGTTCCATGAGGACGATGACGCGGCGGGCCCCGTGGACGAGGTCCATCGCGCCGCCCATGCCCTTGACCATCTTTCCGGGGATCATCCAGTTGGCGAGGTCACCGCGTTCGGACACCTGCATGGCGCCCAGTACCGCGGTGTCGATGTGGCCGCCCCGGATCATGCCGAAGGAGAGCGCGGAGTCGAAGAAGGAGGCTCCCGGCAGCACGGTGACGGTCTCCTTGCCGGCGTTGACCAGGTCGGGGTCGACCTCGCTCTCGACGGGGTAGGGGCCGGTGCCGAGGATGCCGTTCTCGGAGTGCAGGACGACGTGGACGCCGGGCGGGAGATGGCCCGGAAGGAGAGTGGGCAGGCCGATGCCGAGGTTGACGTAGGAGCCGTCGGTGAGTTCGGCGGCCGCGCGGGCGGCCATCTGGTCGCGGGTCCAGGCCATCAGACGCGTACCGTCCTCTTCTCGATCTGCTTGTCGGCGGCCTGCTCGGCGGTGAGGGCCACGATCCGCTGGACGTAGATGCCGGGCAGGTGGATGTCCTCGGGGTGGAGTGCGCCCGGTTCGACGAGTTCCTCGACCTCGGCGACGGTGACGCGGCCGGCCATGGCGGCGAGGGGATTGAAGTTGGCGGCGGCACGGCGGAAGAGCAGGTTGCCGTGGCGGTCGCCGCGCCAGGCCCGTACGAGGGAGAAATCGGTGGTGATGCCGTGCTCCAGGACGTGGGCGCGGCCCGCGAAGTCGCGGGTCTCCTTGGGCGGGGAGGCCACGGCCACCGTGCCGTCGGCCGCGTACCGCCAGGGCAGGCCGCCGTTCGCCACCTGGGTGCCGACGCCGGCCGGGGTGTAGAAGGCGGGGATGCCCGCACCGCCCGCGCGCAGCCGTTCCGCGAGGGTTCCCTGCGGGGTGAGTTCGACCTCCAGTTCACCGCCGAGGTACTGACGGGCGAACTCCTTGTTCTCGCCGACGTAGGAGCCGGTGACGCGGGCGATGCGGCCGGCGGAGAGCAGGATGCCCAGACCGCGGCCGTCGACACCGCAGTTGTTGGAGACGACGTTCAGACCGGTCGTGCCCCGGTCGTACAGGGCGCGAATCAGGGTTTCGGGTACGCCACTGAGGCCGAAGCCGCCGACGGCGAGCGAGGCACCGTCGGGGATGTCGGCGACCGCTTCGGCGGCGCCGGCGCGGACCTTGTTCATGGGTGCGTGGTGCCTTTCAGTTGGGGGCCTCGCGCAGTGCGTCGGAGACCGACTTGACGCCGCCGTGCGCGGTCATGCCGCCGTCCACCGGAATCTCCGCACCGGTGATGAACGACGCGTCGTCGGACAGCAGGAACGCCACCAGCGGCGCGACCTCGCCGACGGTGCCCGTGCGGCCCAGCGGTGTCTCGCGGACGTTCACCTCGCGGAACGCGGGTGCGGCCGAGGCGGTCATCCCGGTCTCGATGTAACCGGGATGGATCGTGTTGACGCGGATGCCGCGCGGTCCGAGCTCCAGGGCAGCGGTCTTCGACAGGCCGCGCAGTGCCCACTTGCTGGTCGTGTAGGCGACCGGGTAGTGAGCGGTGAGGGCAGCGGACGAACCGACGTTGACGATGGAGGAGCCGGGGCGCATGAGCGGCGTCACATACTGCATGCCGAGGAGCGGACCGGTGACGTTGACCGCGTGGACGCGGGCCATGTCCGCCGGGCGTACGTCGCCGAGCCGGGCCCGCCAGGTGATGCCGGCGTTGTTGACCAGGCCGTGCACCTGCCCGTACGACTCCCGCAGTTCGTCCGCGAGTTCGGCCCAGTCCGTCTCGCTGGTGACGTCGAGACGCCGGCAGCCGGGTGCGCCGGTCACGTCGGTGGGGATGACGCGGGCCCCTTCCAGGGTGAGCAGCCGGGCCTCGGCGGCGCCCTGTCCGCGGGCTGCGCCGGTGACGACCACGACCTTTCCGAGCAGCCTCCTGGAGCGTGGGTCGGTCACGGCCGCTCCCGGAGGCGGCGGCGCCCGGTGGGGAGGGGGACGGGGTCGGCGCCGGCGACGACGGTGTTGGTGAGGACGCCGAGGCCCTCGACGGTGAGCGTGACGGTGTCACCGGGCTTCAGCGGCGGTGGGGACTGTTCGCCGCGCCGGCCCCAGAGTTCGGCGAGGCAGCCGCCGTTGCCGCAGGTACCGGAGCCGAGGACGTCGCCCGGGACGACGCGGGTGCCGCGGGAGGCGTAGGCGGTCATCTCCTCGAAGGTCCAGCTCATGTGGGACAGCAGGTCCTCGCCGACCACCCGGCCGTTGATCTCGGCGGTCATGGCCAGCCGCAGGAAGCCGTCCGCGTCGCGGTGGGGCTCCAGTTCGTCGGCGGTGACGAGGTACGGCCCCAGGGTGGTGGCGGTGTCCTTGCCCTTGCAGGGGCCGAGGCCGACCTTCATCTCCGCGCTCTGGAGGTCGCGTGCGGACCAGTCGTTGAAGACGGTGTAGCCGATGATGTGATCACGGGCTTGACGGGGTGTCAGGTCGCAGCCCTCGCGGCCGATGACGGCTCCGACCTCCAGCTCGAAGTCCAGGACGGACGAGCCGGGCGGTACCGGGATGCCGTCGAGGTGACCGTGGATCGCGTGTGGGTTGGTGAAGTAGAAGGTCGGGGCCGCGTACCACTGTTCGGGGACGCCGCCGACGCCTTCCACGGACCGGCGCACCCCCTCCACGTGCTCCTCGAAGGTCACGAAGTCCCGTACCGAAGCGGGCTGGAGCGGGGGAAGCGGCCGGACCTGGGAGACGTGCGGGCCGGCCGGCCCGTCGAGGGCCGTCGATCCGGCGGTGAGCAGCGCGGGGAGCCCGGAGGTCTCCTGGATCAGAGCGGTGAGCGAGGTGACCCCGGGCAGGGGGAAGAGGGTGCCGTCCTCTTCCACGACCGCCACCCGGCGGTGCTCCTGATGTTCGTACGTGGCGAAACGCATGATGCGGCTCCGGCGGAGTGTGGTCGGGCGTGAAGGGGGCGCCTCGGGGGCGTGGGCCGTGGCCCGCGCCCCCGGACTCGGCGGAAGGGATCAGACCGGGGGAGCGATGAAGACGCCGCGGTCGGGGTCGTTGAAGGACTCCTTGGCGACCAGCTCGTTCATGGCGTTGGCGGTGCCCCACTGGTCGGTGACCTCGGGCCGGGAGAAGTCGTAGACGTGCGGGTGCCAGGTGTCCTCGTCGAGGTTCTCCAGCTCGGTGGTGTATTCGACGGTGTTGCCGTGCGGGTCGAGGAAGTAGGTGAAGGTGTTGTCGCCCGCCATGTGCCGGCCGGGGCCCCAGACCTTCTTGTGACCGGCCCGCATGACGCGGCCGGAGCCGCGCATGTACTCGTCGATGCCGCGCATCTCGAAGGAGACGTGGTGCAGGGCGGTGTGCGGGCCCTGGGCGATGGCCATGGAGTGGTGCTGGTTGCTGATCCGCATGAAGTGCATGACCTCGCCCATGTGCGGGGAGCTCAGCGTGTCGGAGAGCGCGAAGCCGAGGTGGCGCTCGTACCACTCGCGGGTGCGGTTCAGGTCCGGCGAGTTGAGCACGACGTGCGAGAGCTTGACCGGGATGGCCTCCTTCTCCTCGATCTTGCGGTGGCGCCGCACCTCGACGTCGGCGGACACCTCGATGGTGCGGCCGTCGACATCGAAGAAGCGGAAGCCGTATCCGCCGCCCGGGGTGTCGACCCTGCCCGGACGGGAGACCAACCGCACGCCTCCGGCGAGGAGTCGCTCCGCCAGGGTGTCCACGTCGGCTGCGGACGCGGCGCCGTAGGAGACGAGGTCGAGGCGCTTCTCGTCGGCCTTGCGCAGCCGCACGACGTACTGCTCGGGGGAGCCCTCGGCGGCCAGGAAGGAGATGCCGGAATCCTCGGCGACCTTGGTCAGTCCCCAGACGCCCGCGTAGAAGTCGAGCTGCTTGTCGTAGTCGGGCACGGCGAGGTCGACGTGCCTCAGGTGGGTGAGCAGGCGCATGGTGTCAGTCCGTCCGGAGGAGGGAGGCCGCGTTGCGGCCGCGGATCGCGTGGAAGTCGGCCTCGGGCAGGGCGGCGGCGCGCAGGGCGCCGACCGGGTCCTCGGATCCCATGTCGAAGGGGAAGTCCGAGCCGAGCAGGACCCGGTCGGCCCCGGCGACGCGGACCAGTTCCCGCAGCACACGGGGATCGTGGACGAGGGAGTCGAAGTACAGCCGCTTCAGATAGCTGCTGGGCGGGTGGGCGCAGCCGGCTCCCGCGTCGGACCGGGCGGACCAGGCGTGGTCGGAGCGGCCGATGTGGGTGGGCAGGTAGCCGCCGCCGTGGGCCGCGACCAGCTTCAGCCCGGGGTGCCGGTCGAGTACCCCGGAGAAGATCAGGTGCGAGAGCGCGACGGCGTTCTCGGTGGGCTGGCCGACCGTGTTGGACAGGTACCACTGGTCGAGGCGCTCGTCGAGGGTGCAGCCGAAGGGGTGCAGGAAGAGGATCGCGCCCGTCTCCTCGGCCCGGGTCCAGAAGGGTTCGTAGGCCGGGTCGGAGAGTTCGCGGCCGGGCGCGTGGCTGGAGATCTCGACGCCGAGCAGGCCCTGCGCGAGAGCGTGGTCGAGGGCGTCGACGGTGAGCTGTGGGTGCTGGAGCGGTACGAGGCCCAGTCCGCGCAGCCGGGCCGGCGCGGCCGAACAGTGCTTCGCGGTGGCCTCGTTGGCCAGCCGGTACACCTCCCCGGCCGTCTCCTCGTCCGCCCAGTAGTGGTAGTGCGAGGGGGAAGGGCTGACCAGCTGGACGTCGACACCCTGCGCGTCCATCGCCGCCAGCCGTACGGTGACGTCGGTCAGGCGGGGGAAGCGCGCGCGGACCATGGGACCGCTGACGGCGAGGGCCGCGGGGCCGTTGCGGCGGGCGTCCAGCGCCCGTGCCCCGGCCAGCCCCGGCCGCCCCTCGACCAGCGCCTCGATCTGAGGCAGCAGGACGTGGGCGTGGACGTCGACCGTGGGGGCGGCCTGCCGAACCTCCGGCGCGGTCACGGCAGTTCCCGGAGCATGGTCATGGTGCGGGCCATCAGACCGGGCACGTCGGCGTCACGTACACCGTCGAGCTGCCACTGCCCGATGCGGACGGACGCCTCCACGACCGGGCGGACGCGGACGATCCGCCGCTCGTAGTACGCCTGGAACAACGCGTCGTCCCAGTCGTCGGCCCCGGTCAGCATCTGCGCGAGCACCCACGCGTCCTCCAGCGAGAGGGCGGCGCCCTGGGCGAGGGTGGGCGGACAGCAGTGCGCGGCGTCTCCGGCCAGGACGACCCGGCCGCGGTGCCAGGAGCCCTCGACCAGCATGCGGTCGAACCAGGTGTAGTTGACCTTCGCCGGATCCGTGACGTGCTCGGTGATCTCCGGCCAGAACCCGCCGTAGTGCCGGGTCAGGCGGCGCATCTCGTCCGCGTACGACTCGGGCGGTATCCCGGCGCGGTCGCGGTTGGCCTCCACGACGTAGGCGTACAGCGTCGTGTCGCTGGTGGGGCAGTAGCCGGCGATGTAGGCCGGCCCGCCGTAGGCGAGGTCGGTACGGGTGACGCCGGCCGGGCGCGGGGCGGCGACGCGCCAGATGGCCATGCCGGTGGGCTCCGGTCGGGCGGGGATGCCGATGGCGGCGCGTGTGGCGGAACCGAGGCCGTCGGCGGCGATCACCAGGTCGTAGCGGTGCTCGGAGCCGTCGGAGAGCCGTACCGAGACGCCGTGCGCGTCCTGGTCCAGGATTTCGGCGGTGGTACCGAGCCGCACGGTCGCACCACTGGCGCGCACCGCGTCGATGAGGATCCGCTGGAGCCGGGGGCGCTGCATGCCGACGGTGGCGGGCAGGTCGTCGCCGCCGGTGCGCAGGTCGTCCTGGGTGTGCAGGACCGTGCCGTCGGGTGCGGTGATGCCGACCGAGCCGAAGCCGAAGCCGGACGCCTCCACCTGCTCCCAGACGCCCAGTTCGCGCAGGACGCGCAGGGCGTTGCCCTGGAGGGTGATGCCGGAGCCGGCGGTCGCGTTCCAGTCGGCCTTGGCCTCGACGAGGTCCACCGCGTACCCGGCGCGGCGCAGCAGGATCGTCACGGCGTTGCCGGCCGCGCCGCCGCCGATCACGAGGACCGTGCGGGATGGGGTCATGGGGAACTCCTTCGTTCCTCGGTGCTACTTGACGGCTATCGGGTTGACCGGCGAGCCGACCGCGCCGGTGATGGGCAGGGGGGCCGCGGTGAGCCAGAAGGCGTACGCGCCGTCGGCCGCGCAGTCCTCGGCGAGAGCGTCGAGGTCCCACATCTCGCCGATGAGCAGGCCGATGTTCGGGATGGCGACCTGGTGCAGCGGCTGGAAGGCGTGGTCGAACTCGTTCGGGCGGACCTCGAAGCCCCAGGTGTCGGTGGCGATCGCGGCGATCTCGGTGCGGTGCAGCCAGCCGGCCGTGGTGAACGACAGGCCGGGTGCGGGCCCTCCGGCGTACTCGCCCCAGCCGTCGCGGCGTACCCGGCTCAGCTGCCCTGTGCGTACCAGCACGATGTCTCCGCGTTCCACGGTCACGCCGTGTGCCCGGGCCGTCGCCGCCAGGTGCTCCTCGGTGATCGCGAATCCGTCGGGCAGCTCACCGTCCTCGCCGACGACCCGGCCCACGTCGAGGAGCACCCCACGCCCGGCGACGTGCGGGGCCATGTGCTCGACGCCGGTGACCAGGTCGCCGTCGGAGGTGACGACCTGCTCGGCCGGGCGCCCGTTCCACGCCTTGCCGTGGTCGAAGATGTGCCCCAGTCCGTCCCACTGCGTGGAGCACTGCAGCGGCATCGCGATCACGTCGTCGGCGCCGCCGATGCCGTGCGGCAGGCCCTGATTGCCGAGGGCCGCGTCGGTGCCGGTGTCCAGCATGGTGTGGACCGGGTTGGTGCGCCGACGCCAGCCCTTCTGCGGGCCGTCGATGTCGAAGCGCTGGGAGAGGGAGAAGCTGACGCCCCGCCGGACCAGCGCGGCGCCTTCGCGGCGCTTTGCTTCGTCGAGGAAGTTGAGGGTGCCCAGTACGTCGTCCTCGCCCCAGCGGTTCCAGTTGGAGCACGCTTTCGCCGCCCGCGCGATCGAGCCCTCGGGGTCGGTGCGGTCGGGGTCGGTGCGGTCGGGGGTCACCGGGATCCCTCCGCCGCACAACGGGTGCGCTGGGCGCCGAGTCCGGTGATGGAGCCGTCCATGACGTCGCCGTCGCGCAGCAGCCGGCCCCAGTGCATGCCGTTGCCGGCGGGGGAGCCGGTGAGGACCAGGTCGCCCGGCAGGAGGCGGGCCGACTGGGAGGCGTAGGACACCATGCGCGCGACGTCGAAGATCATGTCCTTGGTCGACTCGTCCTGCATGGTCTCGCCGTTGAGCTTCAGGACGAGGCGCAGGTCGTCGGTGTCGGCGACCGAGGCGGCGGGGACGATCCAGGGGCCGAGCGGGGTGAAGCCGGGGGCGTTCTTGCTGCGCAGCCAGTCCGTGCCTATCTGCGGCATGTCCCGGCGGAAGACGGTCGCCCGGTCGGTCAGGTCGTTGGCGATGGTGTACCCGGCAACATGGTCCAGGGCCTCCTCGACGGACACCCGGTGGGCGGGGCGGCCGATCACCGCGGTCAGCTCCAGCTCCCAGTCGGGCTTCTCGGCCCAGGCCGGCAGTACGACGTCGTCGTACGGTCCGGTGATCGCGCTCGGCAGACCGATGAAGACGTACGGCAGGTCCTCGGCCGCCCGCCGGTCCATGATCTCCGCCGCCTCGGCGCGCCGTTCTTCCTCCGGCCGCTCGTCGCCCGGCGCCCGGTGGGCGACGTGCAGATCGATGACGTGCCGACGGTAGTTGGCCCCGGACTGGAAGACCTGGCGCGGCTCGACCGGTGCGTGTACCCGGAGTTCCGCCAGCGCCCGGCGGTGCGGACCGTCGTCGGCGGCCAGCGCGGTGAGCCGCGGTTCCACCGCGTCCCAGTCCTCCAGGACGGCCCGCACGGTCAACTCGGCGTTGCCCAGGGCGGACCGCAGGTCGGTCACCTGCGCGTCGGGTGTGACGAGAGCGGGGAAGGGCGCCCCCTCGGGGGCGGAGAGAGTGGCCAGGGCGAAGGGCCCGGCGAAGAGGGCGGACGAGGCTTCAGGTTTCACGAACATGTCCTCCTGATTGCGGTGGCACTAATCTGGACCCGCCACCAGTGATCACGGAAATCGATTCTGTGGATGGTTGGCATCCGTCTGACAAATTGCCGCAGGTCGTCGCCGGACAGCGAGGAAAACCGCCATGAATCTCAGTCGCCTCGACCTCAATCTCGTCGTCGCCCTGCGTGCCCTGCTGGAGGAGCGCAACGTCACCCGGGCCGGGGAGCGCGTCGGCCTCAGTCAGCCCGCCATGAGCGCCGCGCTCTCACGCCTGCGCCGGCACTTCGACGACGACCTGCTCGCCCGCGTCGGCGGCCACTACGAACTCACCGCCCTCGGCCAGGTCCTTCTCGACCGGGCATCCACCGCCTACGACCTGCTGGAACGCCTCTTCGCGAGTCAGGCGCACTTCGATCCGGCCAAGGAGAACCGCGAGTTCAAGCTGGTGGCGTCCGACTACGCGGTGGCCGTCTTCGGCGCCGAGCTCGCCCGGGTCGTGCACCAGGAGGCCCCCGGCATCCGGCTGCGCTTCGCCCAGACGCCGACCACCGTGGTGGACGCCACCGAGACCCTGCTGAGCACCACTGACGGCCTGCTCATGCCACACGGTGTGATCAGCGACTTCCCGGCCACCGACCTCTACCAGGACCGTTGGGTGTTCCTCGTCGCCGAGGACCACCCGAGCGTCGACGACCGGCTGACCCGGGAGGATCTGGCCCGGCTGCCCTGGGTCACCTACCAGCGCACCTACGACGCCCCGGCCGTCCGCCAGTTGGGCATGCTGGGTATCGAACCCCGCGTCGAGGTGTCCGTCGACAGCTTCCAGACCATCCCGCTGCTGGTCGGCGGAACCCGGCGCATCGCCCTGATCCAGGCCCGCCTCGCCCGGCTCCTCGCGCCGCTGGCCGCCGTACGCGTGGTCGAACCGCCCTACGAGGCCGTCCCCCTCAGGGAGGCGATGTGGTGGCACCCCGTGCACACCCACGACGCGGCCCACATCTGGCTGCGGGAGACGGCCGCCCGGGTCGGCAGCCGGATGGCCGAGGAGGCGGGGGCGTGAGCCGGGTGCGGATCGAGTCCGGCCCACAGAGCCCGGGACCATCCGCCGGCTGGATGGAAGGCATCCGATACATGGATCGTGCCACCGGTGGGCAGCGGGGCGTCCCCGAGGCATCATCGGTCCAGGTCGTGCGCAACCGCGCACCTGCGCCCCCGCAGCCGGTTGTGGTCCGGATACGTCTCCGGTGGCGACCCGGGGGGATCAGCGAGCCGGTGCCGCCATGGTCGACCGGCGCACGACGAGTTCCGGCTGAAGGACGATGTGCGCGTGTTCATGAGCAAGACCGTCGGCCGTGTCCTCGACGAGGAGGCGGCCGGCCCGCCGGCCCATGGCGACGGCCGGCCGGCGTACCGAAGTGAGGGGTACGACGGCGGAGGCGGCGAACTCGATGTCGTCGTAGCCCACCACGGCGATGTCCTCGGGGACCTTCAGCCCGGCCTCGTACAGCGCTTGCAGAACGCCGAGAGCCAGCAGGTCGTTGGCGCAGAAGACGGCCGTCGGCCGCTGTGGAAGGCCGAGGACGCGGTGTCCGGCGTCCTTTCCGGCGTCCACCGTGAGCGTGCGGCAGGGGAGTTCGAGCAGGGCGGTGGCCGGCAGGCCGGCCAGGCCGAGGGCGCGCAGCGCGCCTCGACGGCGGTCCCCTACCTGCGGAAGGGTCTCGGGACCGCCGACGTAGACGAGGGACCGGTGGCCCTGGGCGATCAGATGGCCTGCCGCGGCGTGGCCCCCGGCGACGTCGTCGATGCCGACCGAACACGCCTCGGTCCAGGGTGCGCTCCGGTCGGCGACGACGAAGGGGACCGCGTTGCGACGGAAGGCCGCGACCGTGCGGTCGGTGCCCTCGCCCGCGGTGATCACCGCACCGCGGACCTGGTGCGAGGTGATCAGCGACAAGTAGCGGGCCGCTTCCGCCGGATCATGGGCGCCGGTGCAGACCATGACGCCCAGGTCCGCTTCACGGGCGGCCTGCTCCACGCCGGCGGCGAGGGCGGTGAAGAACGGGTTGACGATGTCGAGGACCATCAGGGCGATCACTCGCGAGGCCCATCCCCGCAGTTGCCGCGCGCCCTCGGCACGGACGTAGCCCAGCGTGTCGATCACCTCCAGGACGCGTGTACGGGTGGCCTCGGCCACCATCTCGGGCCGGTTGAGGACGTTCGAGACGGTGCCGAGCGAGACACCGGCCTCCCTGGCCACGTCCTTGATGCCGACCCGCGGGCGTGCTCTGCTGTCCCGCCCCGCGCTCGCTCCACCGGGGCCCGGTGGACGGAGCGCCGGGGGTGTGGCGGGTGTGGCGGCGGTCGGCCGGTGCACGGTCTACCTGCTCCGTGGCGGAGCGGTGGTGGTGCGCACCACGAGCCGGGGGGTCATGGTGGTCCGCATGGCCCGGTCCCTCCGGCCCTCCACCCGTTCGACGAGCATGCGGGCGGCGGCGGAGCCCATGGTGTGACCGGCCTGGTCGACGCTGGACAACTGGACGGGGGCGAGGGCCGCGAGTGCGGTGTTGTTGTAACCGACGAGCGAGAGGTCTTCGGGGATGCGCAGGCCCAACTCGTGGGCCGCGCGGAAGATGCCCAGGGCGGCGACGTCGGCACCCGCCATGACGGCGGTCGGGCGGTTCGCCGTGGTCAGCAGGGTCATTCCCGCCTTGAATCCGCCCTCGTCGGAGTAGGCGGTGTGGTGGACGCGGGCGTGTCCGGTCAGGCCGTGCCGTTCCATGGCCTTCAGGTAGCCGTCCCGCAGAACGACTTCGGGTGTGCGCTTCCACTGGTTGGCCTTCGTGCCCGCGGCGGAGACCAGGGCGATGTCGCGATGGCCGAGGGCGGCGAGGTGGTCGACGACCAGGCCGGCGCCTGTGTCGTCGGCGTCCACGACGGAGTCGTAGGTGTCGTCCGTGTCGTGGTGGCCGATGACCACGGTCGGAGTCGTCGCAGCCGTGGCCAGGACTTCGGCCCGTGCGGTGCCGGGGGCGATGAGGACCAGCCCGTCCATCTGACGGTCGACCATGGAGCGGATGGTCTTCGCCTGGTCCTCCGGGTCGAATCCGGCCGCGCCGATCAGCACGGTGTATTCGGTCTGACGCAGTTCGTCCCGGATGCCGTCGAGGATGTCCGCGAAGAAGGCGTTGCGCACGTTGTCGAGCAGCACGCCGATCGTGTAAGTCCGTCCGCGCATGCCGCGGGCCGCCGCGTGCGGCCGGTAGTCGAGCTCGGTGATGGCCGCCGTGACCTTCTCGCGCATGCTCCCGCTCACGCCGTAGGCGTTGCGCAGCACTTTGGAGACGGCTGCGGTGGAGACGCCGGCGTGCCGGGCCACATCGGTGATCGTCACGCGTTTGTTCTGCCTGGCTGCGCCGGCCCGATCCATCGATCTACCTCTGCTCTGTGACGGGTGTCGTGCAACGGTCTACATCGTAGCCTCCGGGAGCTGTCAAGTTCCTCCGTGTCGCCATGCTGTTACCGGGATGTGTCTTGACGGGTCCTGATGTGGAGTGCAAGGTTTTGCCCACTCGACGTAGAGAACGTTTTACAAAGTTCTCCCGTGCTGCCGGGCCCTGCCCCGCCCTGGCGCTCTCGCACCACCGCGTCCTCCTCCGTCCTCCTCCATGACCCTGGGAGTTCCCCGTGTCTCTGCGCATGCCCCGTGGCCGTCGTACGCGACTGAGTCTGTTCACCGCCGGTACCGCTTCGCTGGCACTGCTCGCCACCGCCTGCGGCGGCAGCGGCGGCTCCTCCGCCGCACCCGACAACTTCAACTACCTCAGCGTCACCGAGAACACCACCGTGAAGACCGCTCTCACCACGCTGTCGAAGGGCGCGTGCAAGCCGGCGAACGACGCACTGCCGCTCAAGGTGGAAACCGTCCCGCAGGCGAGCCTCGACCAGAAGCTCCAGCTCCTGGCCGGCCAGAACGCACTGCCCGTACAGTTCGCCGCCGGCAACGCCCCCGCCCTCACCCAGCAGCTCGCGAAGTCCGGCAAGGTCGCCGACCTGGAGCCGAAACTCAAGGAGCTCGGCGTCCTGGATCAGCTGGAGCCCGCCGCCGTCTCGACGATCAAGGCCCTGTACGGCGGGAAGCTGGAGGTACTGCCGTACGAGTACAACATCGAGGGGATCTTCTACAACAAGAAGATCTTCGCCGACAACGGCCTGGCCGTGCCCGGCACGTGGGACGAACTGGTGTCCGCGGCCGCGAAGCTGGAGTCCAAGGACGTCCAGCCCTTCTCCGCCTCCGGCCAGCAGGGATGGCCGCTGACCCGCCTGATCAGCGACTACCTCTTCCGCAGCCTCGGCCCCGACGCGCTGCGAAAGGTCGCGGACGGGCAGGCGAAGCTGACCGACCCGGAGTACGTGAAGGCCGCCGACGAAGTCGCCGCGCTCGGCAAGAAGGGGTACTTCGGCAAGGGCGTCGGTTCCATCGACTACGACACCGCGATGAACCAGTTCCTCAGCGGCAAGGCGGCCATGTTCTACATGGGCAGCTGGGCGCTGGCGAACATCTCCGACGCCGAACAGAACAAGGTCGGCGCCGCGAACGTCGGCTTCATGCCCTTCCCGGCCGTCGCCGGGGGCAAGGGCTCGGTCGATCAGTACCCGTCCAACGTCGGCCTCGGCATCGCCCTGGCCGCGAAGTCCTTCGACGAGAAGACCGGCGCCTGGGTCTCCTGCATCACCGAGAACTACGGCGCCACGGCGCTGAAGGACCACGGGACCATCACCGGCTTCAAGGTGAACACCGAGGTGAAGGACGCCAACGCGGTCACCACGCAGGTCCGCGACACCGTCAGTTCCTCCCGGCAGAACGTGCTGTGGTTCGAGGCCCTGTTCAGCACCAAGGCCACCACCATCAGCCAGACCAACGCCGCGAGCCTGGTCTCGGGGAGCATGAGCCCCCAGCAGTTCATGCAGACCGTCCAGGACGCACTCGCCGCCCAGTGACCCGCCCCGGGCGGCCCGCCCGCCTTCTCGCACGGTCGTGTGCGAGCCGCCCCGGGCCCCGACGGCCCAGCCGCCCCGGGCCCCGCGGCCCAGCCGCCCCGCACCGCCGCAGATCCCGCCAACGGAAACGAGACGGACACCATCCATGCACCGCGTACTCGGTGACCGCAGGGCGATCGCGCTCCTGCTCGGTCCCGCCCTCCTCGTCTACTCGCTGATCATGCTGGTCCCCATGGTGTGGTCGCTCGGCTACTCCTTCACCAAGGGCAACACCATCGACGGCTTCACCGGCAACGGTGTCGCCAACTTCTCGCGTCTCTTCGACGATCCGGCGGTCCGGGACGCGCTCTGGTTCACCCTGAAATACGCCGTGATCGTCACGGCCGGTCAGGTCGTCGCCGGCTACCTCCTGGCCCTGCTCTACGTGTTCTTCCTCAGGCGGGCCTCGGCGCTCATCCGCACCCTGGTCTTCTTCCCCGTCGTCCTGCCCACCGTCGCCGTCGGCCTGCTGTTCCAGAAGTTCTTCCAGGTCGCCCCGCAGACCGGCCCGGTCAACTCGCTGCTCAACGCGGTCGGCATCGACTCGATCGACTTCTTCGGCAGCTCGGGCAGCGCCTTCTGGGTTCTGGTCGCCATGGACATCTGGCGGTCCATGGGCTTCTACGCCGTGCTGCTCTTCGCCGGCCTGGTCGACATCCCCGACGAGGTCCTGGAATCGGCCCGCCTCGACGGGGCGACCGGACTCAGGCTCGTACGCCACATCGTGGTGCCGCTGTCCCTGCCGGTCCTGATGTCCTCGCTGATCTTCAGCATCAACGGAACGCTCAAAGCCTTCGACTCGATCGTTGCCCTGACCAACGGCGGTCCGGGCAACGGGACCACCCCGCTGACCCTGTACATGTTCCAGACGTCGTTCACCTACAGCGACTACGGCTACGGCAGCACCATCGCCCTGCTGCTGACCGTCGTGAGCCTGCTGGTGAGCCTGGTCGTCTACCGCGTCTCGCGGCGCGACCTCACGGAGGGCTGAGACCCATGGCCACCATCGACACACCCCCGAAGACGATCCCCGCGAGAACGTCCGCCCGCACCCCCGACCGGGCTCGACGGCCCCGGGCCGGCCGTCGGGGGAGCCGCCTGTGGGTCAAGATCGTCGTCGCACTTCTGCTGGTCGTCGAGGTCTACCCGCTGATATGGATGTTCCTCACCTCGCTGAAGTCCAACGACGACTACTTGAACAACTCCACCTGGAGCCTGCCCACTTCCTGGGAGTGGGGCAACTACGGCGAGGCGTGGAACACCGGCCACATCGGCCTGTACGTCCAGAACAGCCTGCTCGCCGTCGTCCCCGCCCTCGCCCTGATGCTGCTGCTGGGCACCGCCGCCGGCTTCGCCCTCCAGATCATGGTCTGGAAGGGCCGCAGCCTCACCCTCCTCGTCTTCCTCGCGGGCATGATGATCCCGCCGCAGATGATCCTGCTGCCCCTGTTCACCGTGTACTTCCAGACCGGCCTGTCCGGCACGCTGTGGCCGCTGATCCTCACCTACACCGGCACCGGCCTTCCGCTGACCGTCTTCATGATGGCCACCTACTACCGCACGGTCCCGCGCGAGCTCTTCGAGGCGGCCACCGTCGACGGTGCCGGCATCCTGCGCGCCTTCTGGACCATCAGCGTCCCCCTGGTCCGCAACGCCCTTCTCACCGTCGGCCTGGTGCAGTTCTTCTTCATCTGGAACGACCTGCTCATCGCCCTCACCTTCACCAACGACCAGGACCTGCGCACCATCCAGGTCGGGCTGCTCAACTTCACCGGCGACTTCGGCGCCACCCAGTACGGCCCCCTCTTCGCCGCCATCTGCATCAACGTCTTCGGCACCCTCCTGATCTACCTCTTCCTCAACCAGAAGGTCATGAAGGGCCTCACCTCGGGAGCGGTCAAGGGCTGACCCCCGCCCGCCACCACGCTCGCTCCCGCACGTGCAAGAAAGGTCCTCCCTTTGCTCCCCCCTCAGCCCTCCCCGGTGTCCTTCGAGCATCTGCCGGACGGACTCGGCATCGGAGTCGCCGCCCCCCGGCTCACCTGGACGCTGCCGCCGGGATCCGGCCGACAGCAGGCATACGAACTGGAGGTCGACCGCTCCGGCGCCGTCCGTCGCACCGGGCGTGTCGACGTCGACACCCACGTACTCGCGCCCTGGCCGGGTGAGCCGCTGGCCTCACGGGAACGCGCGCTCGTCCGGGTCCGCGTCTGGACCCCGGACGCCCCGGAGCCATCGGGATGGAGCGATCCGCGGACCGTCGAAGCCGGCCTGCTGGCGCCCACCGACTGGCAGGCGGTGCCCGTGGGCGCGGGCTGGGACGAGGAGCCGGAGGCCGAGCGCCGCCCGGCCCGGGTCCGCAAGGACTTCCGGCTCGACCGCCCCGTGGCCCACGCCCGCCTGTACGTCACCGCCCACGGCCTGTACGAGGCGGAGATCAACGGTCGCCGCGTCGGGGACGAGACACTGGCCCCGGGATGGACCGTCTACCCGCACCGGCTGCGCTACCGCACCCACGACGTCACCGACCATCTCACCGGGGGCGCCAACACCATCGGGGCCTGGCTCGGCGACGGCTGGTACCGCGGCAAGTACGGCTTCGACGGCGGTACCCGCAACATCTACGGCACCGACCAAGCGCTCATCGCCCAACTCGAAGTGGTGCACGACGACGGCTCCGTCACCGTCATCGCCACGGACGGAACCTGGCACGCCGCTCCCGGTCCGATCCTGACCAGCGGCCTCTACGAGGGCGAGACCTTCGACGCCCGGCTCCACGATCCGCACTGGTGCACCCCCTCGCCCTCGCGTACTGCCTCCGACACGTGGAGCCCCGTCCGGACGGGCCGCCGTGACCCCGCGACGCTGGTCGCCCCGATGGGACCACCGGTCCGCTGCACCCAGGAGATCGCCCCGGTCACCAACACCCCCACCGAGGGCGGGCACCTCCTCGACTTCGGTCAGAACCTCGTGGGCCGCCTCCGCGTCACCGTCGACGGCCCGGCCGGAACCACCGTCGTCCTGCGGCACGCCGAAGTACTGGAGAACGGCGCACTGGCGACCCGGCCGCTGCGCGAGGCGTACGCCACCGACACCCTGATCCTCTCCGGCGACGGACCGCTCACCTGGGAGCCGCGCTTCACCCTCCACGGCTTCCGCTATGCCGAAGTGACCGGCTGGCCGGGCGAGTTGAACGCAGACATGGTCAAAGCGCGCGTCCATCACACGGACATGCACCGCACCGGCTGGTTCGAGTGCAGCGACCCCCTGGTCAACCGACTGCACGAGAACGTCCTCTGGAGCATGCGCGGCAACTTCGTCGACATACCCACCGACTGCCCCCAGCGCGACGAACGCCTCGGCTGGACCGGCGACATACAGGTCTTCGCACCCACCGCGAGCTTCCTCTACGACTGCGCCGGCATGCTCGACTCCTGGCTCACCGACGTCGGCCTGGAACAACTCCCCGACGGCACCGTCCCCTGGTACGTGCCCGTCATCCCCGGCGCTCCCACGTGGACGCCGATCCACCCCGGGGCGGCCTGGGGAGACGCCGCCGTACTCACCCCCTGGACCCTCCACCAGCGCTTCGGCGACATCGGTCTCCTCCGGCGCCACTACCCCATGGCCAAGAAATGGGTCGACCTGGTGGAGCGTCTCGCCGGCCCTACGCGCCTGTGGGACACCGGCTTCCAGCTGGGCGACTGGCTGGACCCCGCCGCACCGCCGGACGACCCGGCCGCCGGCGTCACCGACCGCTACCTCGTCGCGACGGCCTACTACGCCCACTCCGCCCGTCATCTCGGACGTGCCGCGGCCGAGCTGGGGAAGACCGCGGATTCAGACCAGTACATCGCCCTGGCCGCCGAGGTGACGGAAGCCTTCCGTCACCGGTACGTCCTGCCGACCGGCCGCATGACGAGCGACAGCCCCACCGCCTACGCCCTGGGAATCGTCTTCGACCTGCTCACCCCCGAACAGCGTCGGGATGCGGGGGACCGGCTCGCCGAACTCGTCCTCGCGGACGACGCCCGTATAGCCACCGGCTTCGTCGGTACCCCACTGATCTGCGACGCACTCACCGACACCGGCCACCTGGACGTCGCCTACCGGCTGCTGCTCCAGACCGAGTGCCCCTCATGGCTGTACACCGTGACCCAGGGTGCGACCACGATCTGGGAACGCTGGGACAGCCTGCGAACCGACGGCAGCCTCAACCCGGGCGGCATGACCTCCTTCAACCACTACGCTCTCGGCGCCGTCGCGGACTGGCTGCACCGGGTCGTCGGCGGTATCACCGCAACGGGCCCCGGCTACCGGGAAATCGCCTTCCGGCCGCGGCCCGGAGGAGGAATCACCTGGGCCCGCACCCGCCACGAGACCCCGTACGGAACCGCGGCCCTCTCCTGGGAACTGACCGACACCGGCCTGACAGTCCGCTGCACCGTGCCCGAAGGAACGCGCGCCGTCGCCGAGTTGCCCGGAAGCCCGCCCGTTTTGCTCGACCCGGGTGAGCACGTCCTGGAAACCGCCGTGATCGCCGGAGTGACCGCCTGAACGAAATGTATTTCCCAACCTATGGCCTTTCCCGTAGTCGGTGGTGGGCCAGTAAGCGGCGTCAGATGCGGTGCATCGCAAGGCGGAGGAGCGTCCGCATACTGGATGTATGCGGATGTTCCGACAACGCGGCGAGGTGCCGTAGCTGTCGTCGCACACCCACCAGGGATTACGGGACAACCCTTGGACTGCCCGGCGCGACCACTTCCTGCGCCGGGCAGTCCAGGCGTTTTCGGGCTCTGTTCATGAGCCCTGTATCAATGTCGTGGATGCCTGCGATCCAGCAAAACAATAGAGGGGGTTCAAGGGCGAGTTCCCATTGAAATTTTCCATCCGTTTCAATCCGGAGGGACTTCGTATCCGCTGGTCAGCGACTTATTGGAAGAGGTCTTGTCGAAGGGTTGACCCGAAGGTGAACAGGCAATAGCTTTCCGCCTGTTGGGTAAGACGCTTCACGAGTCGGCGCCGAGATGCGCGAAATTTACTGCCGTGGGACGCGGTAGGGATGTCTCGAAAGAAGCGGAAAAGAAGATGCATGTGCATGCGTGCGACGCATGAATCCCATGCTGTTCCCGCCAGCCGGGGTCACTCAGGATCCTGACATCTTGAGTGGCCCCATTTTCCCCGTGACGGAACTTTGAGCAGCCGTCCACAGGTATCCGGAGAGCCGCTGTGAACAGAAGAAAATTCCTCTCTGCCGCCACCCTCACCGCGTTGGCCGCTGCCATGGTCCCGGTCATGGGCGGCCAGGCCGTAGGCGTGACGGACTCCGCCTCGCAGGACAGGGCCGACGCCCTGCTGGCCAGGATGACGGCGACCGAGAAGGAGGCCCTCGTACGCTGCGACTTCGCGGCCGTCGCCCACCTGGGCATCCCCGCCTTGACCATGGTCGACGGGTCCGCCGGCCTCCGGGGCGAACAGGGGGTGACGGCGTTTCCCGTTCCGGTCGCTCAGGCGGCGACCTTCGACGAGGACCTCGTCGGGCGCATCGGAGAAGCGATCGGTGCCGAGGGCAGGGGCAAGGGCTACAACAACGTACTGGGCCCGACCATCGATGTGACGCGTACCTGGCACTCCGGACGCCAGTCCGAGGGCATGGGAGAAGACCCCCTGCTCGCCGGCCGGCTGGGCGCAGCTGCCACGGTCGGCTTGCAGAGCCGGCAGGTGGTCGCCACCGTGAAGCACTTCGCCGCCTACACGCAGGAGACCAACCGGTTCTTCACCGACACCAGGGTGTCCGATCGTGCCCTGCACGAGATCTACGAGGCGCCCTTCCGCCACGTGGTCGCCGCCGCGCCGACCACGTCGGTGATGATGGCCTACCCAAAGGTCAACGGCGTCTTCGCGACGCAGAACCCTGCCCTGTTCAACGATCTCAAGACGGGTCTCGGCCTCCAGGGGTACACGGTGCCGGACTTCTGGGCCGGCGACGACCAGGTCGCCGCCGCCCGGGCGGGCATGGACCTCGCCGGACTCGGCACCGGCGCGGTGACGGTTCCCGAGGGCGGCCTTACGGGAGGGGCGATCCCGGCCGCGCGGCTCGACGACGCCGCCCGCCGCATCCTCGTCACGATGTTCGCGAACGGCCTCTTCGACAGCCCCGTCCCCGCCCCTGCCGCAGACGTCAGCACACAGGCCCACCGGGACCTTGCCCACGAGGCCGTGATCTCCTCCACCGTCCTGCTCGCCAACCGTTCCTCCGCCCTTCCGCTGACCGCCTCGGTGAGGTCGCTGGCCGTCATCGGCCCCGCCGGCACCGACGCCCTGACCGGAGTCGGCGGATCCAGCCACGTCGATCCCGGAACCTGGACCACCCCCCTCCAGTCCATCCGTGACCGCGCCGGAAGCACCGTCACGGTCACCCATGCACAGGGCACCAAGGGCGACCTTCCCCTGGCCACGGTCCCCACGACGGTGTTGCGCGACAACGCGGGCAAGGCCGGCCTGACCGCGGCCTACTTCGCTGGCGCCGACCTCAGCGGGACTCCGGTGCTGACCAGGACCGACGCGGGGGTCGACTTCACCACCACCCCCGCTCCGAATCTGCCCGCCGTCTGGTCGGTGAAGTGGACAGGCACCCTCCTGCCGACCACCACCGGCCTCCACCGCTTCTCCCTGCTGCCCGCCGGTACGGCCACCCTGAAGATCAATGGGACCACGGTGGTCTCCGGTACCCGCCAGATGCGACGTTTCTTCCTCGGACCGTTCGACTACCC
This sequence comes from Streptomyces sp. NBC_01335, assembly GCF_035953295.1. Classification (GTDB taxonomy): domain Bacteria; phylum Actinomycetota; class Actinomycetes; order Streptomycetales; family Streptomycetaceae; genus Streptomyces. The sequence continues at coordinate 915,979 of NZ_CP108370.1, read as the reverse complement.
GCTCCAAGGGACCACCCAGCTCACCGCGGGTCGCGCGGTGAGCATCGAACTGACCTATTCCAACGCCACCGCCGAAACCGGCACCTGCGGCTTGACCCTGGGCTGGCAGCCCGACTCCCTCATCCCCGCAGCCGTCACGGCAGCACGAGCGGCCGACGCCGCCGTCGTCTTCGTCAACCGGGTCGCCGGCGAGGCCATGGACCACGCACAACTCGACCTGCCGGGCGACCAGAACCAGCTCATCAGCGCCGTGGCAGCCGCGAACCCGCGCACGATCGTCGTCCTCAATACCGACGGCCCCGTGGCCACCCCCTGGCTGAACGAGGTAGAAGCCGTCATACAGCTCTGGTACGGGGGCCGGGGCATGGGTACCGCCCTCGCCGCCGTCCTCTTCGGCGACAGCGACCCCTCCGGCCGCCTTCCCGTCACCTTCCCCACCGACGCGACCCAGGGCCCCGGCACCACCGGCGCGACCTACCCGGGCACGAACGGCACGGTCACCTACGACGAGGGCATCTCCGTCGGGTACCGCTACTACGACGCCGCGGGCCAGCAACCACGCTTCGCCTTCGGCCACGGCCTCTCCTACACATCCTTCGCCCACGGATCCCTCGAAGTCGCCTACGACCGCGCGAACAGACACGTCACCCTCTCGGTGACGGTCACCAACACAGGGCCGCGCAAGGGCACGGAAGTCGCCCAGATCTACGCCACCCTGCCGGGAGCGGCAGCAGCGGAACCCCGCCGCCTGGTCGCCTTCCGCAAGGTCACGCTCGACGCGGCGGGTTCCCGACGGCTGACCTTCACCATCCCGCAGGAGGACCTGTCCATCTGGCAGTCGAGCGGCTGGACCCTCGGCCCGGGCCTGTACACCTTTGCCACGGCAAGCTCGTCCCGCCACCTGACAGCACAGCGAAGCGTGACCGTCGGCTGACCTCGCCCGACTCCAACGCGCGGAGCGGCCCCGCGCGGAAGCCACCTCCCGGCTTCCCTCGGTGGCCAGTCACCGAACAGGACTTCGCACGACCTCCACGAGAGAGTGGGGCGCGGGACGTGCATCGCCCCGCGCCCCGTCCGCCGTGTCCTCACCGGGCCGATGCCCCCTGCACCACTCACCCACCTCAGTGCGCGCCGGTTCGCCGTGGACCTTCCCGCAGACGCCGCCTCAGTCGTCCAGGTCGGCTACCACACCACCGACCCGTGGCCGAATGCGCCGGGCCGCACGGGATACTGCTGATCATGCGCGTCGACTTCGATCCTCAGACCATGCAGTCCCGAGCTTTCTACCAGTTGATGACCGCCGTGGTCGTGCCCCGGCCGATCGCCTGGGTCTCCACCATCGCGGCGGACGGCACCGCCAACCTCGCACCGCACTCCTTCTTCACGATCGCCTGTGTCACACCCCCGGTCGTCCAGTTCACCTCGGTCGGCCGGAAGGACTCGCTGCGCAACATCGAGCAGACGGGCTCGTTCGTGGTGAACCTGGCGCCCGAGCAGCTCTTCGAGCAGATCAACGCCACCAGTACCGACTTCCCCCACGGCACGAGCGAGTTCGAGGCGGTCGGCATCGCGACCGAGCCCAGCCTCCGGGTCGCACCGCCGCGGGTCGCGGCATCGCCGGTCGCGCTCGAATGCGAGCTGCACAGCACCGTGCTCCTGGGGGACTCCACCGTGGTCTTCGGCCGTGTGGTGCACGCGGTCGTCGACGAGACGGTCCTGGTGGACGGGCACCCGGAGATCACCCGGATGCGCCCGCTCACCCGGCTCGGCAAGAACGAGTGGGGCACGCTCGGCGGCATCCGTGAGATCGCCCGGGTTCCCTGGGCCCAGTGGCAGAAGGACCACGGCCCCGAAGCGGGGTGAGCGGTCCGCGCACTGCGGTTGTCAGTGGTGGGTGCGATCCTGCCCGTATGGACGAGCTGATGCGGCGTCGGGTGTACGGCGCCGACCATGAGGACCCGGATCCCGGACCGCGCCCCGGGCACACCTATCGTGAGCTGGTCGGCGGCCCCCTGGACGGGCTGCTCCTCGACGTGACCGGATGGTCGGAGACGGCGCTGGCCGAGGGGGCCGCCCTGATCACGGAGATAGGGGCGTACGGCCCGGGCGGCCGAGCCGAGTACGGCCCCCGCCGGGGCGACCTCCACCGGTGGGACTGGCAGGGCGACACCCCGTGACCCACACCCTGTAACCCGCGCCCGTGACCGGGATGCAGCGGTCGGCTCCCCGGGCCCGGAACGGGTCGGCCCGTAGGGTGGGCCGGTGACACTGAGCGCGGCATCCCTCCTCCCGGTCAACCTCACGCTCGGCATCCTGCTGGGTGTGCTGGCCCTGGTGGCGGCGTCCGTGGCGGGGTTGTGCCACCTGTCTCCGGACGACCCGGCGCACCGGGCCCGGGAGATCCTGATCGCGGGTGTGCGTGCGGCGGTACAGCTCGCGGCGGTGTCCCTCGTGATCACGTGGGCGGTCACCGAGGTACTGGGACTGCTGGCGTTCCTGGTCGTGATGTTCTCGGTCGCGGTGCGCACGGCCGGGCGCCGGATCACCGGCAACCGCACCTGGTGGCTGACGTGCGTGCCGATCGCCGCCGGGGTGGCGCCGGTGGTCGGCTCGCTGCTGCTGACCGGACTCGTACCGCTGAAGGGCATCGCGCTGATCGCGGTCACCGGCATCCTCATCGGCGGGGCGCTCACGGTGACCGTCCAGGCCGGACGGCGGGCGCTGGACGAGCTGGAGCAGCGGCGGGGGGAGGTGGAGGCGGCCATGGCGCTCGGGTTCTCGGACCGGGACGCCCGGGTGGAGATCGCGAGACCCTCCGCGTCCGACGCTCTGCTGCCCGGCCTCGACCAGACCCGGACCGTCGGGCTGGTCACGCTGCCGGGCGCGTTCGTCGGGATGCTGCTGGCCGGCGCCGGCCCGTTGATGGCCGGCGCGGTGCAGCTCTTCGTGCTGGTCGCACTGATGGCCGTACAGTCGATCGCGGTGGCGATCACCGTCGAACTCGTCGCCCGCCACCGCCTCTTCCGCCCCGCGCGGGGGTGACGCGCGCGATCGGCGCTGTTCGATCACAGCTTGCTCACACCTGACGAGAATCCTTGCCGGTCGCGCATGCCTGACGAATGACCACTCCAGGCCCCGGGGCGGCGGGACGGACAGGTGATCCCTGCCGACCGCGCGAAGCGACTCTTCGACTCCGGTGGCTCTCTCCCACACCGGACCACCCGAGGACATCGGCCCACGAGCGCTGTCGTGCCCCCCGGAAGACCCGAGAACCCCGGAAGACCCGTGTACCCCGGAGGAGCCGAGTACCCCGGAGGAGCCGAAGACCCGGGAGGAGCCGAGCGCCCCGAAGGGCCGGAGAACCCCGAAGGACCGGATACCCCCGCCACCCCCGAGAACAGGGACGGGAGCGACTCCGGCGAGAGCCGGCCCGGCGAGCCCGCCACGGGCCCCGCGTCGGACCCCTACGACCGCAGCGCCCCGAGCGAGGAACCGACGACGGACGACCCCGAGTGCGGGACCGTCACCCGGTCGTGAAACACCTGGGACGTTACCGGTGCACGTAGGTGCACGAGCCGTGCTCGTACGGCTCCGATCCGCGAGGTGGCCCGTCGCGGTGCGGCCCGCCGGGGTGCGGCCCGCCGGGGTGCGGCGTCACGCCGCTTCGTACCGGTGGGCGCGACCGCCGCGCCACTCGACCCACATCGGGTTGTCGAGTATCCGGTCGGGGTCGTCCAGCCCGGCTTCGGCGAGGAAGACGATCACGTCCTGGTCCGAATGGGCGAGCCCCAGTATCTCGTCGCGGCCCTCGTAGTGGACGGTCACGCGACGGCCTCCGGAGGGGGTCGGCCGGTGTATGACGATCGGTGGAGTTGCCATGCGCCCAGCGTGCGACGGGATGCGCCCCGTCGCATCCGGCGCGGGGCTGCCGGTGGCTCCGCGCCGATCCGGTCCAGGGACGACTGGTCCGAGCGTGACTGGTCCGAGCGCGACTGGTCCGGCGACGACTGATCCGCGCGACTGGACCAGGGGCGCCTTGTCGGGGACGACTGGGAGAACTCCGGGAGACGAGCCCGTCGGGAGGGCACGGAAAAGCCCCCGTAACGCCCGAATGCCCCCAGGCGGTACCTGGGGGCATTCGGGCGACACGGACCGGTCAGCCCGCCGACTCGCCCGCGTGGGGGCTCAGCACACCCGCCGTGACCAGCACGAAGAGGACGATACCGAGGGCCACGCGGTAGTAGACGAAGGGCATGAAGCTCTTGGACGAGATGAACTTCATGAACCAGGCGATGACCACGTAACCGACCACGAAGGCGACCAGGGTCGCGAAGATCGTCGGGCCCCAGGAGACGTGCCCCTCGCTCGCGTCCTTGAGCTCGAAGACGCCGGAAGCCAGGACGGCGGGGATGGCCAGCAGGAAGGAGTAGCGGGCCGCGGCCTCGCGGGTGTAGCCCATCAGCAGGCCACCGCTGATGGTGGCGCCCGAGCGCGAGACGCCCGGGATCAGCGCCATCGCCTGGCAGAGCCCGTAGATCAGGCCGTCCCGCACGCCCAGGTCCTGGAGCGACTTGCGCTCCTTGGCCGCGCGGTGCTTGCCGCCGGCCTCGTCGCGGGCCGCGAGCCGGTCCGCGATGCCGAGGACGATGCCCATGACGATCAGGGTCGTCGCGATCAGACGGAGGTCGCGGAAGGGGCCCTCGATCTGGTCCTTGAAGGCGACCCCGAGGACGCCGATCGGGATCGAGCCGACGATGACCAGCCAGCCCATCTGGGCGTCGTGGTTGCCGCGCATCTCGCGCTTGAAGAGCGACTGGAACCAGGACGAGATGATGCGGACGATGTCCTTGCGGAAGTAGATGATCACCGCCGCTTCCGTGCCGATCTGGGTGATGGCGGTGAACGCCGCACCAGGGTCGTGCCAGCCCGCGAAAGCGGCGGTCAGCCGCAGATGGGCGCTGGAGGAGATCGGCAGGAACTCGGTCAGTCCCTGAACGAGGCCCAGGACGAATGATTCGAACCAGCTCATGGGGCTTAGGCCATCCCGGAGGTGATCAGGCTACGGCCGCACGACATGAGGACGTCGGCAGCGTGCGAATACGGTCAGAAAAGGACAAGGCGAAAGCCTCGGAGATCTTTTGTCGTCGGGCGCAGGGTATCGCCTGTGGGTGAACGCCTTGACTCCTGCCCCCGCCCCGGAGCCTGCCCCACGTCCCGGCGCGCCCCTCCCGTGCCCCCGCCGCCGGAGCGGACCCGCGGGCTCAGGCGGCCTTGCCGAACCGATGGCGTTTGCGCCAGGCGACCAGCGCGCCTCCGACGGCCGACAGCACGATGAAGCCCGTCGCGACGAGGAAGGCGGGTGATGTCGGCGAGGCTGCCTCGCTGCCCGCGACGACGTAGGCGGCCGTGTTGGGGATGGAGCCGAGCCCGGTCGCCAGCAGGAACGGGGCGTACCGCATGCGGGAGGTGGCCGCGCAGTAGTTGGCGGCGGCGAACGGAACGCCCGGGAAGAGCCGGAGCGCCAGCATGGAACGGAAACCGTGCCGGCTCAGCAGACCGTCCGCGGCCTTCAGCCAGCGCCCGCGCACCAGGGTGCGCAGCGCGTCCTGTCCCAGCACCCGGCCGAGCAGGAAGGAGGTACCGGCCCCGAGCACCGTGCCCGCGAGGGCCGCGGCCAGACCTGCCTGGGTGCCGAAGAGCGCTCCTGCCGCCAGGTTGAGGAGGGGGCGGGGCGCGAAGGCCACGGTGCAGACGCCGTACGCCAGCCCGAACAGCAGGACCGCCGTGCCGCCCGTCAGCTGGGACGGCCAGCCGGAGGAGAGCATCCGCTGTGGATCGAACAGCAGCATGCTCGACGCGGCGGCGGCCAGCACCACCACGAGCAGGGAGAGCCGGGACCAGGGGGACAGCAGCGCCTTCGAACAGCGCAGGGCCGGACCGTTGCGGGGACGGGCTGCGGGGACGGGTTCGAACATCTGGGGAGAGTAACGGAAAGAGGCATGTGATCGCCGTAATGTACGCGCGATGATCTGACGGTCCGACAGCAAGGACGGGTCCGCGTCCGTCGCGCGCACACCGCGCCCGCCACCGGCGAGCGAACGCGCCGGCACGCCCACGACCGTGCCCGGGGCCGGGTTCGCGCCGCGTCCTCCCGTCCGGAAAACCGGTCGACGCGCACCGCTGTGACAAGACATCATCCAGACATGTCCCGGTACGCCTTCCCCGCAGCGCCGTCCGCAGTCGCGGACGCGCCGAAGGCTGCCGCGAACACCGCCGTGGCATCCCCCGCCGCCGCGTTCTCCGCGACCGCGAACCTCGCAGCGGCACCTCTGGCGGCGGCCACCTCCGCCGCATCGGCGCTGCTCGGCGGCGCCCGAAGCTGACCCTCCTCCGACTGTCCGGCGGACCCCGCGAGGGGAGGGTCGGACGGGCTCAGGGGTCCCCTCTCACGGCTTCGAAACCAAGGAACGAGCCATGCCCAAGACGGCATTCGTGCGCACCAAGCCCCACCTCAACATCGGAACCATGGGCCACGTCGACCACGGAAAGACGACGCTCACCGCCGCCATCACCAAGGTGCTGAGCGCGCGGCCGGGCGCCTCCACCCCGTACGTCGCGTTCGACCGGATCGACCGCGCCCCCGAGGAGAGCCGGCGCGGCATCACCATCAACCTCGCGCACGTCGAGTACGAGACCGACACCCGGCACTACGCCCACGTCGACATGCCGGGTCACGCCGACTACATCAAGAACATGGTGACCGGAGCGGCTCAGCTCGACGGGGCGATCCTCGTCGTCTCCGCGCTCGACGGCGTCATGCCGCAGACCGCCGAGCACGTGCTGCTGGCCCGCCAGGTCGGCGTCGACCACATCGTCGTCGCCCTGAACAAGGCGGACGCCGCCGACCCCGAGCTCGCCGAACTGGTCGAGCTGGAGGTGCGCGACCTGCTCTCCGCCCACGGGTACGGGGGCGACTCGGTCCCCGTCGTCCAGGTCTCCGGGCTCGGGGCGCTGGAGGGCGACCCGCGCTGGACGGCGGCGATCGAGGGGCTGCTCGACGCGGTGGACACGTACGTCCCGATGCCGGTGCGCTACACCGACGCGCCCTTCCTGCTCCCGGTGGAGAACGTGCTCACCATCACCGGGCGCGGCACCGTCGTCACCGGTGCGGTCGAGCGCGGCACCGTACGCATCGGCGACCGGGTCCACGTGCTCGGCGCGGACACCGAGACGGTGGTCACCGGTCTGGAGACCTTCGGCAAGCCGATGGAGTCCGCGCAGGCCGGGGACAACGTCGCCCTGCTGCTACGCGGAGTGGAGCGCGACCGGGTCCGGCGGGGCCATGTCGTGGCGGCGCCGGGCAGCACCACCCCCGACGCGCCGTTTCACCGCTCAGGTCTACGTGCTGTCCGCCCGCGAGGGCGGCCGCACCACCCCGGTCGCCACCGGCTACCGGCCGCAGTTCTACATCCGCACCGCGGACGTGGTCGGTGACGTGGACCTGGGGACGGCCGGGGCCGCCCGCCCGGGGGAGACGGTCACCATGACCGTCGAGCTCGGCCGGGACGTCCCGCTGGAGGCCGGACTCGGCTTCGCGATCCGTGAGGGCGGTCGCACGGTCGGCGCCGGTACCGTCACCGCGCTGCTCTGAGCCGCTGCGGCCGTGACGGCGCGAAGGCCGCTGCGGCCGCGACGGCCGGGGCCCGCCTTCCCCACCCGGGGGAGGCGGGCCCGCCGGACTCCCCGTCCCTCCGCGCCTCGCCGTACGCCGCATCCCGCCGGACGCCGCACCCCCTCGGACGCCTCACAATGGGGGAGTGAACGAGCCGATACCCGTCATCCGCGATGTCGACTGCGGCACCGCCCGCCTGCTGCCCGACGTGGACCGGGACCACGCGTGGCTGCTCACGGTCGACGGGGCCCCGCAGTCCTACGTGGACCTGGACGACCCCGCGTACCTGGAGTTCGAGTACGTCCAGCGGCTCGCGCACGTGCTGGACACCGCCGCCGCCCCGGGCGAACCGCTCGACGTCCTGCACCTGGGCGGTGGGGCGCTGACCCTGCCGCGCTACACCGCCGCCACCCGGCCCGGCTCCCGCCAGCGGGTCGCCGAGGCCGACCGGGGACTGCTGGAACTGGTGGCGGAGCTGCTGCCGCTGCCGGACGACAGCGGGATCACCGTGCACGCCGAGGACGCCCGGGAGCTGCTGGAGCGGACCGCGCCGGGCTCGGTCGACGTACTGATCGCGGACGTCTTCGGCGGGTCGCGTGTTCCGGCCCACCTCACCTCCGTCGAGTACGCGCGGGCCGCCGCCCGGGTGCTGCGCGCCGACGGGATCTACGCCGCCAACCTCGCCGACAGCGCACCCTTCGGCTTCCTCCGCTCCCAGCTCGCCGGCTTCGCCGACGTCTTCCCCGAGCTCGCGGTCGTCGCCGAACCCGCCGTGCTGCGCGGCCGGCGCTTCGGGAACGTCGTACTGCTGGCCGCGCACGCACCGCTGGACACCGCCGCGCTCACCCGGCGCTGCGCGGGCGACGCGTTTCCCGCCCGGGTCGAACACGGGCCGGCGCTCACCCGCCTGATCGGCCGGGCGGAACCGGTCGGTGACGCCGACGCGGTCGCCTCACCCGAGCCGCCCGAAGGCGCCTTCAGCATCGGCTGAGGTACCGGCCATCAGGGGGACGGCGGCACCGGCGGCCGGCACCGACAGGGAGTCCTCGGATCCGGGGCCGCTCGCCGTGACGGGCCCGGTGTGCTCGCGCCGGGTCATGTTCCGTACGTCCGGTACGAGCAGGACCAGCGCGGTCATGAGCACCACCAGCGCGGCGCACCCCCAGAGCGCCGTACCGCGCCCGACGAGCCCCTCGACCGGACCGGCCACCGCCGTGGCGAGCGGCAGCATCGCCACGGAGCCGAACCAGTCGTAGGCGGAGACCCGCGACAGCTTCTCCTCCGGAATCTCCTGGTGCATCGTCGTCATCCAGGACACCCCGAACACCTCGATGGCGACGCCGCTCACGAACATCACGACGCAGAGCCCCGCCACCGGCAGTGGCACGGCGAGCGCCGCCGAGGGGAGGGCCAGCGGGAAGACGCCGAGCGTGCCCGCGAGCAGCAGCCGCCGGGGCTTCCACCGGGACATCAGCAGCGCCCCGCCGAGCGTGCCCACACCGAAGGTGGCGAGGGCGGTGCCCCAGGGGCCCGGACCGCCGAACTCGTCGCGGGCGACCAGTGGGCCGTAGACCGACTCGGCGGCGCCGACGACCGCCACCACCACCGAGAACTGCGCCACGATCGACCAGAGCCAGGGGCGGCCGATGAACTCCTGCCACCCCTCGCGCATGTCGGAGAGGAGGCCACCGCCCGGCTCGCGGGCGGGGATGTGGCTCACGTCCAGGAAAGCGCGGAGCGCACCGGCGACCGCGAAGCCCGCCGCGTCCACGGCCAGCACCCACCCGGGGTTCATCGCGGAGGCCATGACCCCGCCGAGGGCGGCCCCGCCGATGCCGGCTCCCTGGGTCGACATGCGGAAGAAGGAGAAGGCGCGGGCGGACTGCTCCGGAGTGACCGAGGACATCAGCATGCCCTCGGCGGCCGGGTTGAAGAAGGCCTGTCCGGTGCCGCAGAGCGCGGTGAGCACCATCATCTGCCAGAGCTCGGCGGTGCCGGTCAGCACCAGCAGGGCGAAGGCGGCCTGGGAGACGCAGTTGAGCGCGTTGGCCGCGACCATCACCCGGTGGCGCGGCATCCGGTCCGCGACGGCCCCGCCGATCAGGATGAAGACCACCAGCGGCAGGGTGCGGGCGGCGGCCACGAGTCCGATGTCCCCGCCGTCCCCGCCTTGCTGGAGCACCGCGAACGAGGTGGCGATGAGGGCACTGCTGCTGCCCACGCCCGTGATGATGGCGGCGCTGGTCAGCAGGGTGTAATTGCGGCCGGCCCACTCGGGGCGGCGCCGCTTCGCGGGGGAAGGAACGGGGGACGTCACCCAGGGACTAAACACGCCGGTGCCCCGCCTTGCCAAATGGATATGTCCCCGGGAGTGCACGAGGTCCGGCTTTCCTCCGGTTCCGCCGCCCCGCTCGCGGAGAGCCGGGCGGCGGAACCGGGGGCGCCGGAGGCGCGTCGGAACGGGGGTGCGGGCGGTGGATCAGGAGCTGACGTCCACCAGCCGGACCGTGCTCAGGATCTTGTCGATGGTGGTGTCGGGCAGCTCGTCGTCCACGCCGGTGGCGCCGAAGAGGACCCAGCTCGCGTACGCCCCGTCGCTGTTCTTGAAGCTGAAGACGACCGACTTCCCGTCCGTGTCGCACTTGTGCTTGTTCGCCAGGCCGAGCGCGGTGGCCCTGGCGACGCTCCCGGTCAGGCCGGACGTGGTGGTGTACGGCTCCGGGGCGCCGACCTTGATCTTGTTCACGGGGTCCGTCTGCGCGTAGCCCGCCCAGACCCACTGTTCCGCGGTCTTCGTCGCCGCCTCGTCGGTCGACTTGGCGCCCTGCGCGCCCTTGCTGCCGACGCCGGCGAGGCTGGTCTCCTCCTCGTGCCCGTCCTTGTCGGAGTCGTCCACGCACCACTTGCTCTTGAGGTACGCGGGCGCGGTGAAGATGGCGGCGGGTGTACCCGTCGGGTTCTTGGCGTCCTCGAACCCGGCGCTCATGCCGGCGGACGACACCTCCCAGTCGCCCGGTACCTCGAACCGCGTCCCCCACTTGGGGTTGGTGACCACCTTCCACCCGGGCACCGTCGGCTTCGGGTCGTCGTCGCCGCTCCGCGGATTGGCGGGCGGGGAGGTCTTGGCGGAAGGTTTCGCCGAGACGGACGACGAAGCCTTGCCGTCGGCGACGTCCTTGCCGCCGGGCTTGTCGTCCTTCTTCATCACCACGACGCCGGTGACGACCGCCGTGACCACGACCGCGGTCGCCGCGACCACGGCGACCACCGCGGTCTTCCGCTTGTCGTCCGGCCGCTGCGGTCCGCCGGGAGGCGCCTGCACGGCGTACGCCGGGACGGTCGGCTGCTGGTACGGGTTCGGCGGCGGCTGCACGGCGTTCGGCCCGCCCTGCGGATAGCCGTAACCGGGCTGCTGCCCCTGCGGGTAGCCGTAGCCGGGCTGCTGCCCCTGCGGCTGTCCCGGCTGTCCCTGTTGCCCCGGCTGACCCTGCGGGTAGCCCGGCTGCTGATACGGATTCGGCTGCTGGTACCCCGGCTGCTGGTACGGATTCTGGTTCGGGTCCTGCGGGTTCTGCTCGCCCCCGGGCGGCTGCTGTCCTGGCCACATGGCCAGTAACCATAGAGGGACGCGGAGTCGGCGGCCATGGCCGCCCCCGCACGGGGATGGCCAAGCACATCTACCCGCGAGTAACATCCTGGCCATGAGCGCTGCAGAAGAGAAGAACCTCGGTGACATGCTCGCCGCGACGGTGCCGATGGTCCGCACCCTCGACCTCGAATTCCTGGAGACCGGGGCGGAGCGCGCGGTGCTGCGCCTGCCCGACCAGGCCGACTACCACAACCACCTCGGCGGACCGCACGCCGGAGCGATGTTCACGCTCGCCGAGTCCGCCAGCGGCGCGATCGTGATGGCGGCCTTCGGCGACCAGCTCGACCGCGCCGTGCCGCTCGCCGTCCGGGCCGAGATCGGCTACCGCAAGCTGGCCATGGGCGAGGTCACCGCGACCGCCACCCTGGGCCGTCCCGCCGCCGAGGTGGTGGCCGAGCTGGACGAGGGCGAGCGGCCCGAGTTCCCCGTCACGATCGAGATCACCCGCGCCGACGGAGCCGTGACCGGTGAGATGACGGTGATCTGGACGCTCCGTCCGCACGGCTGATCCGGCCCGCCGTCCGCGCGGCCCCGCCGTCCGTGCTCCCGCGCGCGGGAGCTCCGCCGCCGGGAGCGGCCGATTTGGAGGAGGCCGCGCCCGGTAGGCTGGTGCACTGTGCCTCGCCGCCGCACGGGCGGCCGGCAGGGGGAACACCCGCACGGGAGGAACGGCGTTGCACGTCCAGGAGTGGCTCGAAACCATCCCCGCGCTCAGCATCTACCTTCTGGTGGCGGGCGTCATCGGCGTGGAGAGCCTCGGCATCCCGCTGCCCGGCGAGATCGTCCTCGTCAGCGCGGCTCTCCTCTCGTCCCAGCACGGCGACATCAACCCGTACGTCCTGGGCGCCTGCGCCACCGCGGGGGCGGTCGTCGGCGACTCGATCGGCTACGCGATCGGCAGGAAGGGCGGTCGCCCGCTGCTGGCCCGGCTGGAGGCGAAATTCCCCAAGCACTTCGGTGCCGCCCAAGTGGGCATGGCGGAGCGCTCGTTCGAGAAGTGGGGCATGTGGGCGGTGTTCTTCGGCCGCTTCGTGGCCCTGCTGCGCATCTTCGCGGGACCGCTCGCCGGTGTGCTGCACATGCCGTACTGGAAGTTCCTCATCGCCAACGTGCTCGGCGGGATCGTCTGGGCGGGCGGCACCACCGCCGTCATCTACACGGTGGGCGTGGTGGCCGAGGCCTGGCTGAAGCGCTTCTCCTGGCTCGGGCTCCTGGTCGCGGTGCTCATCGGCCTGACGTCGATGCTGGTGCTGAAGAACCGTGCGAAGAAGGCGGCCGCCCGGTCCGACGAAACCCCGGCCCCGGTCGCCGCGGCGGACTGAGGGCCGGGGCGTCCCGCCCTGGTTCAGCGGCGCCGGCTCACCCCGCGTGGGCCCCGCGACCTGCCTTGGCTCAGCCCGCGTGGGCCTCGCGGTGGGCCTTGGCCAGCTCCACGTAACCGACCGCGTTGAACGAGATCCCCTCCAACTCCTCCGCGGTGACCGGCCGCTTGACCCGTGCGGGTACGCCCGCCACGAGGGAGCCCGGCGGCACCCGCATGCCCTGGGGGACGAGGGCCTGCGCGGCGACCAGTGATCCGGCCCCGATGTGGGCGCCGTTGAGCACGGTCGCGCCCATGCCGATCAGCACGTCGTCCTCGATCACACAACCGTGCAGTACGGCGTTGTGGCCCACGGAAACCCGGTCCCCGACCGTGAGCGGGAAGCCCGGGTCGGTGTGGACGCTGCAGTTGTCCTGGATGTTGCTGTCCGCTCCCACGGAGATCGGGCCGCAGTCCGCCCGCAGCACCGCCTGGTACCAGACGCTCGAACCCGGTGCGAGGGTGACCTCGCCGATCACGACGGCGGTCGGCGCCACGAAGGCGTCCGCGTCGACCGACGGCTCCTTGCCGCCCACGCCCGTGATCAACGGTTGCTCCGCCATGGTCCGCTCCTTCGTCCGACGGTGATGTCCGGGGGGAACGGTAGGTGACGCCGTCGCACCCGCCGAAGATCGACGCCGAACATTGGGGTGAACATCACAGAGCGGAGCGCCGAGGGGGGTGGACCGGAGGGCTACCGTGAGCGGGTGCCGAAGAGCAAACACACGTTCTCCTTCCTCTCCCGCTGGTGGCGCCACGCCGCCTCCCGCGCGGTCCACCGCGGCCGGGCCTGGGTGGGGGAACACGGCGCGGTGACCGCCGAGCACCCCGGTCCGCTGCGCTTCGGCCGGATCGGGCCCGGGACGCGGCTGGCGTTCCCGCAGGGCACGGTCTTCGGCGAGCCGTGGATCCGCCTCGGGGACCACTGCGTCATAGCCGAACAGGTGACGCTCACCGCCGGGATGATGCCCGGTCTGGAGCTGGGCCCCGACCCCATACTGACCCTGGACGACGGGGTCGTACTCGGCCGGGGCAGTCACGTCATCGCCGACACCACGGTGACCATCGGCTCGAACACGTACTGCGGCCCGTACGTCTACATCACCTCCACGAACCACAGCTACGACGACCCGGACCAGCCGGTCGGCAGGCAGTGGCCGCGCATGGAACCGGTGGTGATAGGCCCCGGCTGCTGGATCGGCACGGGAGCCGTGGTGCTGCCCGGCGCCCGGCTCGGCCGCAACGTCGTGGTGGCGGCGGGCGCGATCGTACGCGGAGAGGTCCCGGACCACTCCGTCGTGGCGGGCGCTCCGGCCCGGGTGGTGCGGAGCTACGACCCGGAGCGGGGCTGGCAGCCGCCGCTGCGCACACCCGCGCCCGTGCCGATTCCCGAAGGCGTCACGCCCGCGCAGCTGCTGGACTTCGCCGCCTCGGAGAGCGGCGCGCATCCGGCGTGAAGCCGGTCAGGCGCCCGCGCACCGGCCCCGGGCGGGATTCATCCCGAGGCCAGCAGCACCGTGCCCATCAGGGCGAGACCCGCGCCCGCCGCCTGGATGCCCCGGAGACGTTCCTTGAGGACCCCGCGCGCGGCCAGCGCGGTCACCACCGGATAGAGCGAGGCCAGTACCGCCGCCACCGTCACCGAGCCGTGGCGCGCGGCCGTGGCGTACGTACCGTTCGCCGCGACGTCCGCGAGCCCGACGAAGGCCAGCGCGGGCAGCGCCCCGAGGACCACCGTCCTGCCGCCCTCATCGGGCAGGGCCCGGCCGCCACGGCGTACCGACACCCACAGCGCCGCACCGCCGACCAGGACGTTGGTGACGCGCTGGACCAAGAGGGCCAGGAACAGGCCCTTCGTGCTGGTCGAAGCCTCCGCGACGAGGGACATGACGGCCCCGAAGCCGAACGCGGCCACCAGCGTCAGCAGCACCGCCCGGCGGCGCACCGGCGCCCCGCGCAGCTCCGGACCGCCCGCCAGGACGACGCCCGCCACGGCGATGACGACCCCGGCCAGCTGGGCCGGACCCGGCCGCTCACCGGCGAGCAGGCCGAGGGAGACCGGTACCGCGACGCCGAGCGATCCGAGCGGGGAGACCACGCTCATCGGGCCGAGGGCGAGCGCCTTGTAGAAGCAGAGCATCGCCACCGGGCCCACCGTGCCCGCCGCCACCGCGAACCAGAGCCGGTCACCGGTCTCGCTCCACGCGCCGGTCGCCACCACGGTCACGCCCAGCACCACCACGGCGATCGCCTGGGAGACGACGACCACCGTCAGTGCCGGGATTCTGCGGGTCAGCAGCCCGCCGCCGAAGTCGGCGAGCCCCCACAGCAGGCTGGTGGCCAGGGCGAAAAGTGCTGACAAGACAGGCCTCGCAGTACAGTGCGGCGAACGGTTGGGGCTGAGGTGCACCACACCGTAGTTCATTATTTTGTACTTCGCCATCAAGGATATTGGACTGAATGTGTCTGATCTCGATCAGTTGACCCAGTCGCTGGCACGGAACCTCAAGCACTGGCGGGGGGAGCGGGGCTTCACCCTGGACGCTCTCGCGGCCCGCGCCGGTGTCAGCCGAGGCATGATCATCCAGATCGAGCAGGCCCGGACCAACCCGAGCATCGGCACCACGGTGAAGCTCGCCGACGCTCTCGGCGTCAGCATCACCACCCTCCTCGACTACGAACAGGGCCCGCAGGTCCGCCTGGTCGCCCCCGAGCAGGCGGTACGCCTCTGGTCGACCGAGGCGGGCAGTTCGACCACCCTGCTCGTCGGCGCCGAGGCGGGAGGCCCGTTCGAACTCTGGTCCTGGCACCTGGAACCGGGTGACGGCAGCGCCTCCGACCCGCACCCCGAGGGAACCGTCGAACTCCTCCACGTCACGGCCGGTGAACTGACCCTGGTCGTCGGCGGCGAGCCCCACACCGTCCCCGTCGGCACCTCCGCGACCTTCCAGGCGCACGTCTCCCACGCCTACCGCAACGAGGGCACGGAGCCGGTCGAGCTGACCATGGCCGTCTGGATCCCGCCGGTCCGCTGAAACCGGCAACATCGCGCTCGCGGGCTGCTGTTAGCGTTGATCCATGCGCGCACCCATCGGCAACTTCGACGACGACGCCGCCGCTCCCGCGGCGGACCGCACCGACCTGCTCACCGGGCCGGTCGCCGCAGCGGTGACCCGAGGCTGGGGCGGCTTCGCCGCCGAGCAGATCCTGCACGTGGACACGGACCCGGACCTCGCCGACACCGCCGTCTTCATCGAGCACTACGGCGCCGATCTCCTCGACGAGTCCGCCAACTGCG